>NZ_JBLKRU010000028.1:0-102438 GCF_047608185.1 Caballeronia eucalypticola | reverse complement strand
TTCCTGCTTGACCTGCTGAGCCGCGAACTCACGCCCAAGACACTGCGACGCCATCGCGACAATCTCTGGCTGCTGGGAGGTGAATTGATCCGCAGGCGTTACGAGGACACCAGGCTCAAGAAACTGCCCGCGCAAGAGGCCATCGCCGAGTTGATAGAACCAGACGGCGGCCCTCTGATCTGGCCACGCATCAGCCAGACTGATCAAGACTCCCTGGATGCCACCTGTCGCAGGCTATACAGGTTTCTCGAAGCCCGGGAAAAACCGGCAGCTAAAGGGTAGCGTGCTGCCACGGCTTACCCACCGAGTGCTTCGCACCTGTGGACAAGCCGCCTTGTGTGCCAGTGAAAGGCACCTCGGCTTGTCCACAGGCAAGCTCGGTGGATAAGCCTGCACCTGCGCATAACATCGTTCAAAAGAACCATACCTGAACTACGAAACCACCCATAAATTCCGCCGACCAAGCCAATTTCTCAATCGTTTTGCCCCGCTTTCCAGCGCTTCGCTCTAGGCTATGTGCTTCAGCGAACGACCGCGGCCGCTGATATGGACGGAACCGTCCTTTCAGATTGGATTTTTCCTCCCGCGAGCTCAGGTCCGATTTTATGTGACGTAATGCAGAACGATGTCCTATATCCAATTTCAATCTGCAGTTTTTTTGTCGCTAGAAAACGCCCGTTTTGTCCGACTAATCGAGCACAGCACTGTGCTAGAACCAGACTTATTTGTCTGCCAATACTAAAACTGTATATCTTTACGAAGTCATGCGAAGCAATACGTCTGGACATATTCAAATGTATTTAACCTGACGTGAGGAAGACGGTCAATTATGTGAAGGAATGCAGAGCAATGCATTAAGCCATATTGTCCGACGCAATACGGATTCCTTATGAGGAGTCGATTTTTATCGCGAATGTGCGGTAGCGCGCATTCGTTTAGGATATTGATCCGCCAAACTCAAAGGTGTGGTGAGGCTTGCGTTGGACCTGACTTATTTGCAATGAAATTTGCGATCGACAGCCAGTTATAAAGACCAATCAAGACCTTTTAAGGGAATGATATGTTCAATTCCGAAGCCGCCTCTAGTCCGAAATTGGAAGATGCATGCATTAAAGATATTGCTTCGGAGCACTTAAATCTGACGGAAGCAAAACTCCAATCCACGTGGCACGCCAACGCGATGAAAAGAACGATGGACGTCGGTGGGGCGTCTGTTCTGCTCATCGTGCTCTTTCCGGTCTTGATCATAATTGCGCTACTGGTCATGAGCGACCGTGGGAATGCCATATATGGTCACACGAGAATTGGTCAGCGAGGACGTACTTTCAGGTGCTTGAAATTCCGATCAATGGTGAAGAATTCGGACGCAGTTCTCGCCGAACTTCTCGCCACAAATCCGCAAGCACGTGCTGAATGGGGCAGGAATTTCAAGCTCAAAAATGATATTCGCATCACTCCCGTCGGCCGCGTTTTGCGTAAGACGAGCCTCGATGAGTTGCCGCAGCTCTGGAACGTGCTGCGCGGGGACATGAGTCTGGTCGGGCCTCGTCCAGTCGTGCAAAAGGAGCTGTCGCGCTACGGCAGTGATGCTCATTACTATCTCGCTCTGAAGCCCGGAATGACCGGCTTGTGGCAAGTCAGCGGCCGAAGCGATGTGGACTATACGACGCGAGTTTCACTCGACGTTAAATACGCCATGAACCGCTCGCTAGCATTCGATATATCGATTCTTCTGAGAACCGTCAAAGTCGTTTTCGCGAAAGACGGTGCCTACTAAGTCGGTTGAAGTTTCACATTCGTTCGCATTTTCCATTTCCGTTTCTATTTCGTAGATTGCTCGTAGGCCTGATCTCCTTGATCGACAGCGAGGGCTTCCTCGACCCCATCAATTCGCGAGAAACTATATGAGAGTGGTTCACGTAATAGAATCAACCGCTACGGGAACGCTTGCGGTTGTAAGCACGCTTGCCACGCGCCTCGCCAAGGAAGGTCACGATGTTTATGTAATCTATTCCGAGCGCGAAGAGACGCCCAAAAATCTGCGTGCAGTATTCCACCCGAACGTCGGTTTGTATCATCTTCAAATGAAAGGACGATCACTGGCGCGCATCTTGCCCAGCTTGCGCCGGTTGATCGTCGAATTGAAGCCGGATATTGTCCATATGCACTCGTCATTCGCGGGTTTCTTTGGCCGGGTGTCGACTTTTTTCGCGCTACCTGCAACCGCATTTATATATAGTCCTCATTGCATCTCTCTCATACGTCCTGATATCGGCAGACTAAAGCGGTCCTGTTTCACTGCGCTGGAGATGTTTGCAAGCGCGAAGAACTGCATATATGTCGGCTGCTCCGAAAGCGAATGTGTAGCAATTCGACGCTATCTTCGGCGGAAAGCTGTCTTGATCGAGAATGCGATTGATCAAGGCGCCGCCGTTCTAACTGGCAATCGTTCGAAGAGCACGCTATCCGGTTTGAAGAGCACGCGAAAAATCGTGACGGTCGGTGGCATTCGTGTGCAAAAGAACCCCAGGTTGTTTGCGCAGATCGCCCGTTCATTTGATCGAAGCGTCGCCGAGTTTATTTGGATTGGCGATGGGGACGTAGACCTAAAACGAACACTCGTGGAGGCGGGCGTGCGCGTCACGGGTTGGCTTACGCGTGCGGACACTATCAAGGCCGTGGCGCAAGCGGACATCTACCTTTCGACGGCTTCCTGGGAAGGAATGCCGATCTCCCTGATTGAAGCTATGACGATCGGTACACCCATTGTGGCGTCAGATTGTCCCGGTAACGCCGATATCATTCGTCATGATTCGACCGGGGTCATGTATAGGACGGCAGCACAAGCGACATCGCTAATTACGAGAATGATGACGGACGGGATCTATTGTGAAGATCTATCGCGCCGCGCGCAGCAGGAAGCTGACAAAAGATTTAGCGAGGATCGCTTCTTCAACAACATCGTCCAGCTTTATTCCGACCAGCTAAAAGGCGTTCAGTACACAGTCCGGCGCTAGGTGAGTAACGGTGGGAAGCTGCATAGGCGAGGGGGAGACCCTTGTCCGCCGCTCAACAACGGCTCGATCAAGTTCACACTACGTCATTGATGTTTGGGTTGGACCCACCTCCTTAATCATGTCGTCATGACGGTCAAGCTTAATCTCTGTAGTCACCCGGGTTTTTCAATGCTCAACAACGATACGGCGGGTTGCTAGACGCCTGGGTGCAGCCGCGAGATTATTGTGTCGGCGCTTGGGCGTCTGAGCGCGCCCGGGCCGGCCGCCGGGCGGCGTATATATGGAGTTGCAACATGAAGGGGAGCGCACAGGTCTCGCAGCCGCGGCAGAGTCGCCACTATTCGTTCTTGCTTGACACTGCCAAGGTTCAGCGCGAAAGGAATCTGAAGTAAAAGTGCTACTAGGTACTGGACCGTCTGCAGTTCGCTGGCCACTGGAGTTATTTGCCGCTATGCGTGAAATTATTTTTCGATCTCAAGATATCGTCAATGATGTGATCAAAGCGGACTTGCTTATTCTCATGATATTTGGCCGATCCTCCCTATTTCCCTGGTTATGCAACTGGTACGTTTCTTCGATCGTCCAATTAAAAACCACCTCCTGTGCGGTTGCGAACGGACCTGTCGAAATTGCGCCGCTAGGCTCATGCTGTATTTGCCGGTTAGCTCTTTGCAAGCCACATCCACGACCTGCCCGCTCGACGAAGTCGACCGAGGGTGAGCCCAATTTTGGATCGATCACGTTCTGTCGGGTCCGACTTCTCACGATGTACTGTATTGCGTGTCGCAATACCACTCTAATAAAAGGTGAGACTTTCGTTTAATTTTCGTTGGGATATGGACCACAGTCCGATGTTCAGAAGCGTACTTCCAGATGGATCGGAAAGCAGAGATATCGTTTGCTTTGATAGGACGGATCGAGCAAGCAAGGGATTACGCTGATGTCAGCTCTTCGTCGGTTTGATACAGGCGCGGTTGGGGTGAACCTCTTTGACGATGGGCTCTATATGAATGAGTTTTCTACCAAAGCACAAACCGCCGGGTCAGACCGGAACGACATCGGTCTGGTCCGGTATGTCGATATCGTTCTTGCAAACCGTTGGCTTTTCTTTGCGGTAGCTTGTTTGGTTCTGGCAGCGGGTACTGCTTACAGTTTTCTTGCACGCCCCGTCTACCAATCGGACATCCTGGTGCAAGTGGAACAGGAAAGCCCGACGAATGCGAAAAGCCTGCTGGGCGATGTATCTAGCCTGTTCGACGTCAAGACCGAAACCACCGCGCAGATAGAAGTGCTGCGTTCGCGCTTGGTGGTGGGAAACGCTGTCGATAGTCTCAAACTCTATATCAGCGCCGAGCCCTTGCGTTTTCCACTAATTGGAAACTGGATCAGCCAATGGAACAAAGGCCTGGCCAAACCGGGCTTGCTTGGGCTGGGCGGCTACGCGTGGGCTCATGAATCGATTAGCACGGACCTATTCGATGTCCCGGAAGATCTGGAAGGCGAAGATTTCAAGCTGATCGCGCTCGGAAACGATCGTTTCATAGTCAAGCAGAAACTCCTTGATGCGCCGATCTACGGCCGTGTCGGCCAGACAGTCATTTCAGACGGAAGCGCCGGCAAGATCACGCTGCATGTGCAGTCCCTTCATGCAAATCCCGGCACCGAATTCGTACTCGTGCGCAACTCTCGCCTGAAGACGCTAGAGAATTTGCAGAACAAGTTGGTCATTGTCGAGAAAGGCAAGGAGAGCGGAATAATCGATGCGTCACTGACAGGCACAAACCGGCAACTGACAGCGCAAATCCTGAACAATATTGCCGACGGATACGTGGCGGCGAATGTCGCGCGCAAGGCTGCCGAAGCGGAGAACTCGCTTGCATTTCTCAGCGATCTGCTCCCACAACTCAAGAAGGAACTCGGCAGTTCGGAGGAAAATTACAACGCTTTGCGGGTAAAGCGCGGCACGTTCGACCTGAGCGAGGAAGGCAAAACCTACCTGAAAGAAAGCGTCGATTTACAGACGGGCTTGATCGCACTTAAACAAAAACGGACGGAACTGACTGAGCATTTCACTGGCGAATATCCGGCGGTCCGCTCCATCGATCAACAAATCGCCGCCTTGAACGACAAGGTGGCCGCTGTGTCGGAGAAAATGACCCAATTACCTGAGCTCGAACAGGAATCTCTGCGGCTAATGCGTGATATGCGGGTCAACAACGACCTTTATGTCGGCATGCTAAACAATATGCAGCAGTTGAAGCTTGTCAAGGCGGGTAAGGTTTCTACCGTCCGTCTCCTTGATCGCGCCATGGTAGCGAAGGATCAGATCAAACCTAACAGACCGATACTGATTGCCGGGTCGGTGGTGCTCGGCCTTGTTCTGGGCGTTTTGGTGACCCTCCTCCGGCATGTCGTTCGCCGCGGAGTGACCGATCCTCGGGATATCGAGCAGGAGACCGGGCTGAGTGTCTACGCAACCGTGCCGGTTTCTCGCATGCAAGCGACGCTTGAAATGAACACTCAGGCGCGCAAGCATGGCGCCTTTCTACTCGCAGAACATTCTCCAGCCGACCCATCCGTCGAGAGTCTGCGCAGTCTGCGCCTTGCGCTGCAACTGTCGATGTCGGAGGCAGGGAGCAACAGGGTGCTGCTCACCGGTCCGAGCGAACGGATCGGAAAATCGTTCTTATGCGCGAATTTAGCGGCTGTGATGACAGGATCCGCCGAAAAGCGAGTGCTACTAATTGATGGCGATATGCGCAAGGGTCATTTGAACCGGTATTTCGGCAGGAATCCTCAACCGGGACTTGCGGATGTGCTGACATCGAGTGTCACCTTGAATCAGGCATTGCAGCGCGACGTCGCACCTGGACTCGATTTCCTCGCCAATGGCACGATGCCGCCCAATCCGGCAGAGCTTTTGATGAGCGATCAGATGTCGCGTCTTCTCGATTCGGTAGGTGACATTTATGACGTCGTGCTGATTGATACGCCACCGGTTCTCGCGGTTTCCGATGCCGCGATACTCGCGCATCGTTGCGGAACCGTGTTTCTCGTGGCGCGCTTCGGCGTGACCTCAGTCGGCGAGGTGCGCGAATCAGCCAAACAACTCAGGTATGCCAACGTTCTGTTGAAGGGCATCATCTTCAACGGGTTCGATCCAGTTGCTTATCGCTATAGCTTCGCCTCGCCAGCGGGCCGAAACCAGTATAGGTCGTACCATTACGCGCCAACCCCAGATGGCACAAAATCGCCAAATTGATGCTTGCCCGTTCTCATGTGTATTCTGCTGGCCGGTGCCGCCGTCATCGGAGGGGAGAAAAATTTGGCCGCGCCTTTGTTTGCAAACGGAGGTTGTTGTTCAATTATCTTCGTCTTCCACTTTGGTGAGCGAAGGCAAATACGTCGGTATCGACGTACGACGCGCGCTTTCCGAATTTGGGCTTTGCCTTGTCGGTCGTTTTGCTTGTGCCGAAAAGAAGGTGATTGTGAAGTGGTCCGAAAATCTTCGCAGCGTACTGCTTTATGTTTTTTGCTTCGGCTTTTGGCCAAGCCTTTTGCTAACCATTCGCTCCCGGTCTTGGCCCTAGGCGAGGGGTTATAAGCTTCGCAGCTCATCTTAGGATCCGTTAATGCAGACGGCGTAAGCAGCCGGATTCGGCCGCAATTAGGGGGAATGAAAGTGCGTATTGTCAAGCTACCTGCACTAATCGGGGAAAGTGCGACCCCGGATCTGTCGGCGGCCATCTGGATACTTGTACTTTCGGTTCTATGCTTCGTTTCCATCAATCATGAAGCACTACTTCCGGAAAGATTCTTATTGGACCAGCGGTATATTCTAGAACGAATGATGGCAGATGTTCGCTTCGAGCCATTCGGCGATTCGTTTGACAATCTTGCATGGTGCTTCCGGGCGCTTGGCATCGGATCACTGGGAATATCACTGTTCGGATACTTCGTCTCGACACTCGGACTCTTGCTTGCAGTTTGGCGCTCGGGCGTAGCCAGCCTGAGTTTTATTGAGCTTATCGTCATCTTCTTTTGGCTATTTGACCAGACGGTATACATTGGATTGCCTTCAAAGGAAATCGTCATTTCGTCGGCGATTCTGCTGATCCTGCTGTGCAGGGATTGGCGATTCGTCATCCTCGTTTTTATTGTCTGTACGGCGGTTGTTGCGATTTTCTTTCGTTCCTATTGGGCCATCACGCTTGTTCCGACGCTGTTGCTCTATTTTGGCGCCCCTGTACTGCGCAAACCACCGCTTCTCCTTCTGTTGGCCGTCGTAATGTTTGTCTGCGTGGCAATCGACTTCCGCATTCAGTATGGTGAAGCGCTAGACTTTGCGCGGCAGTCGGTGAATGAATGGAGGGATCCGAGCGAGGTCGCATCGCTGATCGTGCAAATCATCCCGGGGGGCAACATCGTCTCAGACGTTAGCAATACTATGCTCATCCTGGGTACATTTTTACTTCCATTGCCGTTGATCCTGTCAGGCGTCGCAACGCAGACCCTTGGCGGCATATGCACATTTTTTTCGCTGGTCTACATGTTCGGCCGCTATCAAAAAAGAACGGTACTCGGGGAGCCTGGCCGCTTTGATAGATTGTGTTTTTGCTTCACTGTCAGTTTTCTCGCGACTCAAGCGATCTTCGAGCCAGACTACGGATCGTTTCTCCGCCATCTTTCACCAATTTCGCCGCTCTTGCTGTATTTATTGCTTTCATCGAAAACTGTTAAGCAGTCCGACGCATCTAAGTTAATGGAAGCTGGGCGCGGCCGTCTGCATTTCAGCCCAAGGGAACGCAGATGGATTAAATCCTCCGATGGTTAATGATTCGCCCTACGACAGATTTGTCCTATAACTTTCAGTTGACCGCCAGTCCGCGAATACGCTACTTCGCTTTCGATATGGGATTGTCTACCATGCTGAATGTCACCAAGCCCGCATTGCTGGTAGCGGGCCGCGGGACAAGGTTCCTGCCCGCTGCTGGAGCAAGTCCCAAGGCATACTGTCGGTCGTCGACGAACCGCTGATCCGCACGCTATCAAGGAGAAGATTGCTGCCCGCATGACCGAGATGATCTTCGCGACGGGCGAGAGCAAGCGCGCGATCGAATGTCGTTGGACGCGTCCTGCTAGATCGGGCCGAACTCGAGTCGTACAGCAGACGGACGCTTGCTCGAGCTGGCACGCCGCATCAAACCGGCCCATGCCGGCAGATTCGAAGCGTCGGGCCGAAGTACATGGTTCGGCCATCGGGCATCTGTGGCGGGAAAGCTGACGAGGGACCGTTCGCCGTGATTCGCGCTAAGCGCAAGTGGGAATTTCTCGAAGATACGGTTTATCGTGCGTGGTCGAAGCAGTTTGCGCTGGTCGAGCGGCGCTATCCGACGGCCGGATCTGCGCGGCATCTGTCTGATCGCGACGATGTTACGTATCTATTTTATGCAGCAGTGCTTCATTTTGTTGGACCCAGAAATGGAAGAAGCGTTGTTTGAGGTGCCACTGTATCGCGAGTTTCCCGCTCTTAGCGCGGGCATGACACGTTCGCCGGATAAAGCCCATTTTTTTCGGCTCCGACATCAGCTCGCAAGGCATGGACTGGCAGCTCAAACGCTCGCGGCGGTAAATGAGACTGTGAGGGGAAAGACGCTTGATGCCAAAGGCTGGTCCGCAGTTGATGCCATCTTGCTCGGCGTGCCGGAGACAGTTCTGGAACTCGGGATCCAGAATGAAGTCTTCGTCGGAAGGGTTCGAACTATGCTTGCAAACGTTTCGACAACTTCAGCTTGCGTTCATTGCGTTCATTAACCCACTGTTGCGCTTCACCTTTGAAACCACCAAAAAACTGATCGCCGAGACCTATTTTGAAAATCTTCGCCGACGAAAAAGGTACCTACTGCGGCATGCAAGACAGGATCGTGCCGCCTGTTGCTGCGCCCGCTAGACCGATTGATGAGTCTGCCGCCTTTTCGATTTTTCATGAGAAGTGGTGGCTCGATATCGCATCCGATGGGCACTGGAGCATGGCCAAAGTCAAGCATGGTAACCAGTTGCTGGGCCAGTTGCCTTACTGTTCCACCCGCAGGGGCGGGTTGCGCATTTCGCATTTGCCGCCGCTAACGCACACGTTGGGTCCGATCATCAAACCCATGGGCCTTGATGAGCCTCGCGAACAGCATCATCGCCAGACCGTGACGTCGGCACTTATTGAACAGCTTCCGGACTTTGACAGCTTCTATCAGCTGTTCGACCCGCGTATTGAAGATGCGCTCGCTTTTTCCCTGCACGGGTTTGCGGTATCCGTGCGCTATACCTTCCAAGTTTCACCAGAGCGCACGGTTGCCGAGGCTTGGGCACGGATGCATAGCAAAACCCGGAACGTCATCCGTAGTGCCGAAAAGAAGCTGACAGTCGCGCCGGTCGCCACGCCGGATGAATGCGTACAGTTCTATGAGGCAAATCTGATTGAACGTTCGCGTAAGAACGCATACGGAAACAGCGTAATGCGCCGACTAGTCAATGCGTTCGTCGATCGGGAAGCAGGGCAATTGCTAGGCGCGTACGGCCCCGGAGGGCAACTCGTCGCTGCGATCGGTCTTGTATGGGACAGGCACGCGATGTACTACCTAATGTCATCACGCGAAGCCGGAGCGCACAGCGGCGCGATCAGCCTGCTGATCTGGGCGGCAATGCAAGAAGCACTCAAGCGAAAACTGACATTCGATGTCGACGGCTTCTATAGCGTTGGCACCTGCAAGTTTCTGGAGGGATTTGGAGGTACGTTGAAGCAGCGTCTTTGTGTCGAGCGCGCGAGTACGCTGTTCTCCGTTGCGCGTACTCTGAGGCGCCGGATCGTAACCGACTCGGGGACAGGGTTTTCTTCCCCAAACCTGTAACTCAGCCATTTGATTTGGTCGAGCCCGCGCATCCGTTGGCGCAGGAGCGCGATCTTCTCGTACAGGCGCACCGTCTTCACATCGAAGCCTAACTCCGATTTCCGGCACTACGTTCTCCGGTTTTGCCTCACACGAAAGTTATGGGATCTGTCATGCTGAGGACGCTTTCGGCGCGGCGGTGCCACAAACCCGATCCCCAACTCGATCTCGATAGCCATCAAACAGCTTCAGTTGTTAATACAGCCAGCGACTACTCGCTTTTCCAGCCGAAGCCCCGCTGATTCCGAGATCGACCCATGTGGCATCAAATCTTTTTTCCATCCGGCCTTCGATGAAGCTGAAGCACACGCGGGTATGTCCTGCAGCGAAGTATTCACCCAAGCGCGTAATACCGGATTGATCAGTTTTACCGTTCGATTCACCGGCTGCGACGGGTGTCGCCGAAACACCGCTTCGAGCTTGCGCAATAAGGCTGTGCGCTTGTGCTGCTCGGGGCGTGTAAGCACCTAAAAAGCCGGAGCGACGACTCTCGTCGTTAGTTGCAGGAAGACTAGGGATAAGCTGCGTAGCCTATGGCTTTCAAAGACGTCATGGCGCCGTTAAACTTCTGATTTTGCTGCAAATTTCCTCGATTTCCCGTTGCTGTTATGGCAAAAAGTCGTTCAGGTTTCGGCGAATTTCTACAGTGGCTCCATATTATTTCTCGCCCCTCCTCACACTCCCTTCTTGAAATTACCGGGCGGTGTGCCATATACTTGGCACTCGTCGCACGAGAGTGCTAACAGTTTTCCGGCCGGTGGCCTTGTGGCTCATCGGACGGGTTTCCCGCGTTTTTATAGTCTCAGTTAGAGAGGAGTGTGTATGAACCTTCGTCCTTTGCACGATCGCGTCATCGTTAAACGTCTGGATCAGGAAACCAAGACTGCCTCGGGCCTCATCATCCCCGACGCTGCTGCTGAAAAGCCGGATCAAGGTGAAATCTTGGCCGTCGGCCCGGGCAAGCGCGATGACAAGGGTACGCAAAACGCCCTCGACGTCAAAGTGGGCGATCGCGTGCTGTTCGGTAAATACGCTGGTCAGACCGTTAAGGTCGACGGCAATGAACTGCTCGTGATGCGCGAAGAAGACATCATGGCCGTCCTGGTCAAGTAATCAGCTTCAAGCCCATGGCGCTCCGGCCGGCGCGATCGAACCGCTTTTGCGAGTCTCGTCCGGCCCGGTAAAAGCCAGAAAACTGAAACGAATCAAGGAGTTTGAATATGGCAGCTAAAGAAGTCGTATTTGGCGATATCGCCCGTGCAAAGATGGTTGAAGGTGTGAACATCCTGGCCAACGCGGTCAAGGTCACGCTGGGCCCGAAGGGTCGTAACGTCGTTCTGGAACGCAGCTTCGGCGGCCCGACGGTCACGAAGGACGGTGTCTCGGTCGCGAAAGAAATCGAACTGAAAGACAAGCTCCAGAACATGGGCGCGCAAATGGTGAAGGAAGTTGCTTCCCGCACCAGCGACAATGCCGGCGACGGCACGACGACGGCAACGGTTCTGGCTCAGTCGATCGTCCGCGAAGGCATGAAGTACGTTGCATCGGGCATGAATCCGATGGACCTGAAGCGCGGCATCGATAAGGCAGTGACCGCTGCTATCGAAGAATTGCGCAAGATCAGCAAGCCTTGCACGACGAACAAGGAAATCGCTCAAGTTGGCGCGATTTCGGCTAACAGCGATTCGTCGATTGGTGACCGTATTGCTGAAGCAATGGACAAGGTCGGCAAGGAAGGCGTGATCACGGTTGAAGACGGCAAGTCGCTGGAAGACGAGCTGGACGTGGTTGAAGGCATGCAATTCGACCGCGGCTACCTGTCGCCGTACTTCATCAACACGCCGGAAAAGCAAACCGCGATTCTCGAAAACCCGTTCGTGCTGCTGCACGACAAGAAGGTGTCGAACATTCGTGACCTGCTCCCGATTCTGGAACAAGTTGCGAAGGCTGGCCGTCCGCTGCTGATCATCGCTGAAGATGTCGAAGGCGAAGCTCTGGCAACGCTGGTTGTGAACAACATCCGCGGCATCCTGAAGACCGTTGCCGTGAAGGCTCCGGGCTTTGGCGATCGTCGTAAGGCCATGCTGGAAGACATCGCGATCCTGACCGGCGGTCAAGTTATCGCGGAAGAAACCGGCCTGACGCTGGAAAAGGCTACGCTGGCTGAGCTGGGTTCGGCTAAGCGCATCGAAGTGGCGAAGGAAAACACCACGATTATCGACGGCGCTGGCGAAGCTTCGGCAATAGAAAACCGTGTCAAGCAAGTTCGCACGCAAATCGAAGAAGCAACGTCGGATTACGACCGTGAAAAGCTGCAGGAACGTGTTGCCAAGCTGGCTGGCGGCGTTGCAGTGATCAAGGTTGGCGCTGCTACCGAAGTCGAAATGAAGGAAAAGAAGGCACGTGTTGAAGACGCACTGCACGCAACGCGCGCAGCTGTGGAAGAAGGCATCGTGGCGGGCGGCGGCGTTGCGCTGATCCGCGCTCGTCTTGCACTGAAGGACTTGAAGGGCGACAACGCTGATCAAGACGCCGGCATCAAGATCGTGCTGCGCGCGATGGAAGAGCCGCTTCGCCAGATCGTCACGAACGGCGGCGAAGAAGCCAGCGTCGTGGTGGCAGCAGTTGCAGCCGGTACGGGCAACTTCGGCTACAACGCGCAAACCGGCGAGTACGTCGACCTGGTGGAAGCCGGTGTCGTGGATCCGACCAAGGTAACGCGTACGGCACTGCAAAACGCGGCATCGGTGGCAGGTCTGCTGCTGACGACTGACTGCGCTGTGTCGGAACTGCCGAAGGACGATGCTCCGATGGGCGGCGGTATGCCAGGCGGCATGGGCGGTATGGGTATGGACATGTAATTTCGGGCCTGGCCTGAATTACAGGGCAACGCGGGCTTCTTTCGGAGCCTGGCGTTTGCCAAAACGAAAAACCCGCATCGGCAACGATGCGGGTTTTTTTATGGGTGCACGCGCTAAAACGCGGATGTCCTGGTTTCGCCGCGCGAGGCTTGGAATCAGCGAAAATGGTGAGGGGATGCGCGCAAAGCAGTTCACATGTTCGCCATGGCGACGCTTTACGACTTGATGGGAAAATACGTCCATGGACGTCTGACGGCTTCTGGCGAGCTTGCTGAACGGATAATCGATTGATGATGGGCGAGTTCGTTCCCGAGGTCATAGTTGAACATCTGGTGCTCAGGCATTGCAGCAGATACACACACCAAACATGTCGAACCTAATCGGATAGGGTGCCAGGGCTATGTCCCGTTTTCGTAAAATCTTAGTCGTCGCGTTCTGCGGTGTACTGACCGTAGCCAGCCTGATTTATGTCAGGCTCGCGCTGCCTTACCCGTTCCGCCGCGCGGCTGCCGCGGTCACTACCGGGCCGGCGACGCCATCTGGCAGCGTACGATTTGCGGTGCTCGGGGATTCCGACAGCCAGTCCTTCCACGACAACCTCACGTTGGCAGATCCCAGCTTGCGAGGAGGCCCTTATCGCGCTACTACCTGGCAGTGGACCGAGGTCCTCGCTCGACTGAGGGGCGACCAGATCGACCCTGGCGAATGGGGAGCTTGGGGAACCGGCGCCTCTCGCGCTTATTTCGATGAAGCTTTCGGTCTTCTCGCCCGGACGCCCCGCAAAGACGATTATCGATACAACTTTGCCGTCAGCGGCGCTACCTGCAGCCAGTTGATGGGACATCCGCTGCGCCAGGCGATCCGTCTCGTTGACCTGATGAACACAGAGCCACAACCATGGCGAGGCGGCATTGTGCTGATCCGGATTGGCGTCAACGATATCGGCGGGGAGGACGTACTCGACGAGTTGTCACGGGATCCGGCTGCGTCGCATCCCGCGGCCTTGATCAACGCCTGTATTGGCGCAATCGGCGAGACAGTCGCCCTGATCCGCAAACAGCACCCGGATACCTATATCGCACTTGTAGGCGTGCTCAACAATGCAGATTGGTCGGTCGACTTCAACAAGTGGCAATCAGCCCGGGAGATAGCGAATATCAACGCGGGCATGGATCTCTTCGACAATGGCTTGCGCAAGCTTGCCGAGGAGAATCGTCGCGTTGCCTTTCTTGATGATCGTGCCTGGTTCAGGAGCCTTTGGGGCGAGCGTGACGACCATGGTCGCCCGCTTTACAAGTCCGTTCATCTGTCACCGGGCTGGGCAATTACCAATACATCAGGCGATGACCCGCACAATGCTGTTCTTTCCGACGGTCATGCGGGCGTAGTTTGGAATACCCTTTGGGCGCAGCATCTTGTCACGTCCCTGAACGCCGCATTCGGATTGCATTTCAAACCGATTACGGATGCCGAAGTCATCGACTTTTTGCAACCAAGCTTTGCTGCGAGCGGGCAATCAGCTTCGTCATTACAGACTCCTTAGCATCGCTAACTTAGCGGGTAACGTGCACGTGTATCTGTGTTTGCGTCAGTTCAACGGCGACCAAGCCGAGGCATTGGTCGCCGCTGTATCAAAGGCGGCGCTATGGCTGATTGCTCGGGCCAACTGCAGCGAGTTGGCCGAGTACCTGCACGACGCTACCCATCAGCTCAGTGAAGGGCATGCACGCCACGTGTTCAACTGCGCACTCCCGTTCGCGGAGCGGGCAGTGTGCCGCATACCACGCGACCGGCTATTTCTAGCGCTTGCGAAACGCCGAGCGGCAGCACGATGCCGAAAACCGTCACGATCAGCAGCAACACATACCCATTCTCGACACCGGCTCTCGTCAACACGATGCGAATCCCTGCCGCCGCCAGGATGTGCATGACATACATATGCATCGAACGTTGCCCGCATAGCACGAGCGGCGCTTTTGCCAGCGTCTGGTTAGCCCGGTAGCAGACGATCATGGTCAATGCCATGCCGAAGATTACAGCCGGCAACGCTTGCTACGAGTAGACGGGCGCCGCGTTCCAGATCGCATGAACCGCCAGGCCGAATCCGGCGCAACAGACAACGAACGATTTCCAGGTCGCGATTGACGCAATGTACCGCTCGCGTCCCGGCCCGATCGCCGTGCCCGCTGCGAAGAAAATGCTCATATTCATGGAGGTCGTGAGAATGGATTCCGGCAGCGCCGTGCTGAAAGCGAGTGCCGCGATTGCGACCACCATGAGCGCCGGACCGCGTCGGCCGCAGGCAAACGCGATCAATTGCCAGATCATCAATGCATAGAGGAACCAGAACTGGCCGAGCGGCGCGTAGAAGAGCTTGGGCCAGTCAGACAATGCGAGCGGGTGATTGGTCGAGTGGGACATCGCGACCTGTACTCCGCCTTGAATGATCGACCATACGAAATATGGAACGACGATCGCCGTGAACTTGCGCTGACATTCCGGCTCGCCCTGATCCGCTCTCCAAACGCATTTTGCTGGCACGCGCAGCTGGCGCGCGCGATCTCCGACGCGAGATACGTCATGAGAAGGAGCGGCCGCCTGCTGCGGCTGCATCGTGGGAATATGCGGGGACCTGCTGAAATGTGGCGCGCGGATAACTTCGCGGCTAACGAAAGATAGGGGGCTCTGAGGGCTAGCTCCGGTGTATGGCATACGTATCGAATTGATTTGTGTGACTTATCGAGTTTACTAGTTCATTAGTCCAGTATTCTTGTGACTGTTTAATCTCGCCTGCATTGAAATGTCAAATACAACAGCATTTTTTTCATTACGTATTGAAAGGTTATAATCTGCCGGCACGATTTTCCGGTGAAATCGCATTAATCCCGCCAGTCTAAATAGATGCGCATTTTCATGTTCGACAACGCACATGCGGATAAATGGCGCGGTAGTAATCTTTAAATAAGGTCCTTAAACCTACGAAGGTGCGTCATGTATGCGCATAGCGATGGTTCTGTGTTGGCTAATACGTCAGGCCAATTGCTTACAGACGACAGCTTTCTACAAGCTTGTCGAAAGGATTTTAAAAGTAATTTTAATCTGCGTCCATTCAAATTCAATCACACGTTGCATCGAAGTGGTTTATTCGAGATCCCTAGGATCATTGAAATCTCTCGAAGAATGATCGAGAGCAAAGGCGACTATTCTGCCCTCGATTTCCGGCACGGCTCTATAGGCACGAAGTTCGGTGACAGCTATGTAGATGCAAAACTGAGCGGCATGTCCCCGAGCGAACAACTTGATGAGACGTTTTCTCATCTTGGCGACAACGGCACATGGATCAAGCTGGTGCGGGTGCAGAGTTACGACCCCGAGTATGCTCACGTCCTGGATGTCATTACATCCGAGCTTGAAAGTCTGTCTGATTTTCCGCTGCGCAAGGACATGTCCTGGGTAACCATGACACTGATACTTTCCTCGCCGAATATTTCAACGCCTTTCCATATTGATCACGAATCCAATTTCCTTTTCCAGGTGCAGGGATCAAAGGACGTCTGTTTATTCCCTCCAGCAGATCGCGAGTTGGTGCCGGATCAGGAAATCGAAAATTACTATAGCGGCAATTTCGATGCTGCGCATTATCGCCAGGAAATGCAAAGTCGCGGTACTGTCTTTCGGCTTAACCCCGGTGAAGTGGTGCATCAACCAACATTAGCGCCGCACTGGGTAAAAAATGACAACAATATCTCGGTGAGTATAAGCATCAATTACTGCATGAAGTCTATCGAGAAAATTGCAAGGATTTATCAAGCCAATTATTTTCTGCGCAAGATGGGCTTAGCGCCTTTGCCGCCAGGTCTTTCACCATTGCGCGACAGTTTGAAGTGGAGACTCATCTCGACACTGGAACACCGCCATCCAATGACCTTCTCGGATGTCGTCCACGCGCCGGTGACCAGATTGAAATTACCGCTGAATGCGGTCCGGCGGCTTGTCAGGCGATAACCGGACTTGCGAGAGGTCCCGTTACCATTACCCTGTCTTTGGCAAACGAAGCGATCTCGCGCATCAGCATGCCGCCTTGAAATGAATCCCGGCGTGCAACTAACAAAGCTTGCACGCCGGGACCCGTCCACCTACGTCACACCTACGCAACTCTAAGCCCTCGCATGGCTCAGGGATGCGGTCGAAACCTCCTGCTCGCCGACATCGGCTTCAACGCTCTCCGCCTGGGCTTCCTCAAGACGCACACGCAGTTGCTTGCCGATAACAGCGGTACCGGCCGGGCGGAACATCTGGTCATGCAAGCCCGGAACCGGCGTGACGACCAGCTTGCCTATTACCACCGATTTCCAACCCAGCTCGTCGGCGAACAGACGACCCTTGAGCACTTGAGCACTACGGAAGATCTGAATATCGCCGTCATAGACCGCCGGACAGTATCGCGTCTGCTGATCCAGCAGATATTCGATGTACCAGCGATTCTCAGCTATCAAATGCTCTGACACATTACCTTTGATCAGGCCGAGCTTAAGCGCAAATTTCGCGATGCCAAGCAAACGAAGGATTCGATAATGATTAAGGAACGCGACCATCGAGGTTTCGCCCCGCATGGCTTTGCGGAAGTCGCGTGGAATGTTGTCGGCACGCACCTGCAGCTTGCGCAACTGCTTGTCGTACCAAGGCATCGCCTCGCGATACCCAGGGCACCATGAGTCGTTGAGCACAACGAGTTCGACCGTCTCACCCTCGCGCCGCAGCTGATGGGCCGCCTCCACGCACATCGTGCCGAGCACACAGAGCCCCATGAGGATGTACGGGCCGTGCGGCTGGGCCAGCCTGATCAGCCGCACGGCATCCGCGGCGATATCCTGGAAGGCGCGCTGCGGAAAATCGCGCGGTTCCCCTTCAGGAATCATCGGGATGTCGATGATGGGCCGATTGCCGACTTGCTGAGCCAGTTCATAGAGAACGGCCGTGTTGTTGAGCATGATGATGGGCGTTCCGGGCGCATCCTCGTTATATCGCACGATATTGCGCGCTTTCGCCTCCAGCTCAGCTTGGCTCATGAAGCCGCTGAGACCGACGCCTCCCCCGACCGTCAGCGTCTCTTTCCCGATAGCGGGCGCCACTGGCTGTTTCGCTTCAATGTCGACTGTTTCCAGTACGTCGCGCCACTTGGCGAGATACCCGTCGACCGTCTCGACATCGTAGAGGTCCGTGTCGCCTTCACACGAGATGCGCCAGCCTTCCGGGCGCCGCACCATGAAGAAACTCAGGTCGTAGAGCGCGCCCGCGTTGAAGGAGGGTGAAGTCGTCGCAGTGAAATCTCCGCGGCGAACTTCATCGCCGAGACCGACGAAGCTTTGCTGCAGGGCGAAATTCACCGAGCACAGCGGCGGGCGATCCACGTCGGACACTTCGCCCGCCATCGTCATCATCTCTTCGAACGGCAAGTGCAGATGTTCGATGGCATCGCTCAGCTTGGCACCGCACTGCGCGGTGACGGAGGCAAGCGTGCTGTTTTGAGGAACATCGAGACGAAGGATCACCGTGTTGATCAGCGGTCCGACCACGCCTTCGAGTTCCTGCTGATCGCGCACCGACATCTGTGTGCCCATCGCAACATTGGTTTGGCCGACGGCCGGTTGCAGTGCCATCGCGAGGCCGGCAGCGGCCACGCTGAACGGGGTCACGCCTTGCGCCTTGGCCGCCGCAATCAGGCGGTCGCTCAGCGCGCTCGGCAACAGGATGGAGCGAATGGCGCCCTGGAAGCGCCGCTGCTGCGGCCGGGGACGATCGCCGGGAACATCGAAGCGGCTGAAGTCCTGAAGCTCCTTGCGCCAATGCGCGCGAGCGCCATCGAGCGCACCGCTCGCCTGGAACTCTTCCTTCCACAACGCGTAATCGCCATGGTGAAGATCAACCTCGGGGAATTCGGGATCGTGGCCGGCGTGTAACGCGGCAAGTCCTTCCACGAGTTCGCGCACGATGATCGCGAAGGACCAGCCATCCATGACAAGCGAATGGAAGGTCAGCTGCAATTCACCTTGCGTCACCGACTTGGGCAACCACACGGCCCGGAAGAACGACGGCGACGACAAGTCAAAGGGCGTGCGGGCCTGCTGTCCGCCGATACGCTCGGCTTCGGCAGTGCTGGCCTTTTCTTCCAGACCGGTGAGGTCGGCTACGTCAAGCCGGAACGGCACACGGCTCCAGACCTGCTGACGCAGACCCGCACCCGTCACCACGAAACCGGTACGCAATATTTCGTGGCGGGCTACCAGTTCGCCAAGCACCTGTTCGATGCTCTCGGCTTTCAGCGGCCCCGACAATTGCAGCCGGAAGGCAATGTTGAGCGCGGAGGCCTGCGGCGACGCCTTCTGCTCATTCCAGAACCGTACCTGGCAGGCGCTCGCCGGAAACAGCGCGTAGCCGGCTTCGATCTCAACAGCAGGGGCGATACTCAAGGCTATCGCGTTCATGACTTTAGACTCCCTCTGCGTGTCTGCGCTTGAAGTTGAGAATCGATGGCCTTGCCACGGCATTAGCTTCCATCAACTCGGTCGTCTGCGTGCTGTCGATGCTCGCGGCCAACTGGGCGATCGAAACGTTCTTCATCAGTTGACGGGCATCCACACCCAGTCCGCGTTCGTTCATTCGTGCAACGATGCGGAACAGCTGGAGGCTGTCAGCGCCGAGGCTGAAGAACGGCTGGTCGACGCCTACTTGCTGGAGGCCGAGCACTTCGCCCCAGATTGCTGCAATGGTCGCCTGCGTCGGCGTCATGGCTGCTGGCTGGGCCGGCGCGGCCGGCACTTCGATCAACGTAGCAGCCGATTCTGCCGATGCGGGGACCGGCGGGACCACCTTGAGCGCCGCATGCTGCTGGCGTGCAGGCGTAGCCACCATATCCGCTGTCGGCACTTGCAGAGCCTTGCGGTCGAGCTTGCCGTTGGCGGTCTGCGGCAACGCGTCGAGCGTCATCCACAGACTCGGCACCATATACGCGGGCAACTGTTCGGCAATATGCGCCGCGATCGTTGCCAGGTCCGTCTTGTCAGCCGCTTCAACGATGTAACCCACGAGGCGAGGACTGTCGTTGACGGTATGCAAGGCAACAGCAGCCGCTGCAACACCGGGCGCCTTGCGCAACGCCGCCTCGATATCCTCAATCTCGATGCGGAAGCCGCGCAGCTTGATCTGCTGGTCGCGACGGCCGAGGTGCAGGAGCGAACCATCGGCAAGCCGCTTGGCAAGATCGCCCGTGCGGTACAGCCGACGCGGTGCAGCGCCTTCGATAGCAACCTGCTTAAAGGCGGCATCGGTGAGATCGGGGCGGTTGAAATAACCCTTTGCCAGGCCTTCGCCACCAATCCACAGTTCGCCGGTGACGCCTTCCGGTGCCAGATGCAGGTCATCGGTCAGCACATGCAGGTCGGTATTGGCAAGCGGAGCGCCGAGCACGACAGCCCCATTCGCAACAACACGCGAAGCGGACGACCAGATCGTTGTTTCGGTCGGGCCATACAGGTTCCACACTTCAGCGCCGGTCGCCAGCAGCTTGTCGGCGAGGTCGCGCGGCAACGGCTCACCGCCGCACAGGATCTTGAAGCCCTTCGGCACCTTGAAGCCGGCCTCGAGCAACATGCTCCAGAGCGATGGCGTCGCTTGCAGAACCGTTGCGCCTTCGTCCTTCAGCCGCGTGACAAGTTCGTAGCCGGTGCGCACTTCCGTATGGCCTGCGATGAACGTCTGGCCACCCACGATCAGCGGTAGGAACAGTTCCAGACCGGAGATATCGAAGGAGAACGTGGTGACCGCGACAATGCGATCCCGTGCATCAAAGCCCGGTGCTTGCGCCATCGACAACAAGAAGTTGCTCAGTGCACGATGGCCAATCTCCACGCCCTTGGGCTTGCCAGTCGAACCGGACGTGAAGATCACGTACGCTGAATCCTTGTCCGACACGACCGGCAGCGTCACGTCTTCGTCGTCGCTCTCCGTTTCAGCAAGCAGCGCTTCCAGTTCCAGCACGCGATGTTCACCCGCTTCCAGCACTGTGCGGCTTCCAGCATCGCTGAGGATGGCGGCAATGCCGGCACCATCGAGGATCTGGCTCAGACGCGCTGGCGGCATCGTCATATCGAGCGGTACGTAGGCGCAACCGGCACGCCACACGCCAATCATCGCCGCCACGGTCATGGCCGTGCGGTCCATCGCGATGGCGATACGTCCGCGCGGTGCGATCCCTGCCGCTACGATCCGGCGGGCGATCTGGTTGGCGCGTGCATCGAGTTCAACATAGGCCAGGGCTTCCGTTTCGTCCGATACAGCCGTCGTATCGGGAGTGTGGCGGGCCTGCGCCGCGATCATCGCCGGCGTTGTCTGCGACAGATCGAAATCACGCTGCGTCGCATTCAGTTCGTCGCGAAGATGCTGAACCTCGCTTTCGTCCATCAGAGGCAGTGCCGCGATAGCCGTTTCCGGATTCTGCGCGATGGCTGCAAGCATGGTTTCGTAGTAGCCGAGCCAGCGCTGCACGGTCGATTCGTCGTAGACGTCGGTGTTGTAATCGCAATCCATGCGAAGACCTTCCACCGACTCGATGACATTCAGGAACAGATCGAAGTTGCTGAAGGCCTTCGCGTTCGGCGTGAAGTGCGTTGCGACGCCTGCCATGTCGAGCTGTTCGTCGACCTTCTCGAGGTTGAATTGCAGTTCGGTCAGCGGCAGCCGGTTGAAGTCGCGCTTGATACCCAGGTCACGCACGAGTGCGCCGTAGGTGTAGTTCTGGCGATCACTTGCGTCGAACACGTGGTCCCGCACGGCTTTCATGTGCGCGGCGAAAGGCTTCTCGCGGTCGAACTTGACGCGCAACGGCAGGAAGTTGACGCAGTGCCCGACCAGCAGCGCATCGCCCGCCAGGGACTGGCCTGCCATCGGGGCGGCGATCACGACATCGTCATTCCCGGAAAGGCGGCCAAACAGCACCTGGGCGGCACCCAGCAAGGTGGCGAACAGTGAGCAGCCTTGCTTCGATGAAGCGGTCTTCACCTGCTTGAGAAGCGGCGCGCCAATATGGCGTGTGGTCGAGTTGCCGCGGAAGCTCTTCACCTCGGGGCGCGGGCGGTCGCCCGGCAGATCCAGCTGCGGAGCGGGGTCGCGATGCAGGTTCAGCCAGAAGTCGCGCGTTTCTGCGTCGATACCCGCTTCATCCTGTGCCTTGGCGAAAGCGAGGAAGCTCTGCACTTCGTCGAGTTCAGCCTTGCTGCCCGAAATCTCGGCCGCGTAGAGGGCGCCCAGATCGCGCAGCACGATGTTGATCGACCAGCCGTCGCAGATGATGTGATGGGCGGTAAATACGAACGCCCACTTCTGCGCTTCCATACGGACCAGCGCAGCGCTGACCAGCGGAGCACGCGTCAGGTCGAAGACTTCGCGCGCTTCGGCATCGATGAAGGTCTTCAGTTCGCCGGCTGCGTCGGCATGGCCGGACAGGTCGAATTTTTCCAGCGGAACCGTGGTCGACGCGTCGGCGAACATCTTGTCGCCGGAGCGCGAGAACCGGGCGCGCAACGCATCATGGCGAGCAACCGTTGCGGCAAAAGCGCGTTCGAAAGCGGCCTCGTTGAAGTGACCCGTCAGTTCGAGGGTGAAGGACTCATTGAACACGAGCGATGCTTCGTTTCCCAGTTGAGCCGACATCCAGATTTCCTTCTGCGGCTCGGTGAGCGGAGACTCGGTGAGCGGCTTCGGTTCTGCCAGTGCAGGAATCGACGCTTCCTTGTTGCCGCCAAGAATGCCGACGGCCTGGAGCGCGTCGATACTTGCAATGAACGCATCGCCGATCTTGCGGATGTCTTCATCCGAGTGGCTGGTCGTCAGGAAGCAAGGGAAGCCTTCCATGATGTGGATGCCGAGGTAGCGCATGTACGGATAGAACAGGCTGCCCAAGCGGTCTTCGCCCGCGAAGCTGACGTAGAACCAGCTCGAGAACGTTTCTGCCCGCGCGGCAATGCCGACTTTTTCCAGATGCCCGTTGATGCGCTGCACGAGGCCGTCCATGCGCACGCCCAACGTCTCCTGAAGTGCGGGGCCTGCTTCCTTGAGGTGCAGGAGGACGGCTTTCATCGCGGCCAGCACGACGGGGTGGCGCACGAAAGTACCGGCAAAGAAGGTCGGCGGGACTTCGGGAACCGACGCGTCGCCGAATTGCCACTGGCCGCCGTCGAGCGCATCCATGTACTGCGAGCTGCCGGCGAGGACGCCGACGGGCAAGCCGCCGCCAACCACCTTGCCGTAGGTCGCCATGTCGCCCTTGATGCCCCAGTAGCCTTGCATGCCGGCTTGATGGACGCGGAAGCCAGTCACGACCTCATCGACGATCAGCGCTGACTCGTTGGCCGCGGTGACATCGCGCAACTGCTGCACGAATTCCTTCGGGCGCAGATTGGGATGGCGCGATTGCACCGGCTCGATCAGGACAGCGGCGATATCATCAATATTGGCCTTGATCCACTCCAGGCTTTCTGACCGTGCGTACGGCAGCACGACCATGTTGCCGACCGAGTTCTTCGGGATGCCAGGCGCGAGCGGGAAAGCACGCGGGACGCCCGCTTCGCTGCCCGGCTTGACCAGGACTTCGTCGAACTGGCCGTGATAGTCGCCATCGAAGCAGACGACCTTGTCCTTGCCGGTCACGGTGCGCGCCAGGCGCATGGCTGCCATCACGGCTTCCGAACCGGTGTTGCAGAACGTGACGCGCTGATGGCCGGTCATATCGGCGAACATCTGGGCGACTTCACCCGCGAGCGGGGACTGCGGTCCGATAGCAAAACCTTCCGCCATCTGCTTGTTGACTGCATCAACCACGAAATCCGGTGTATGGCCAAACGCGGTCTGGCCGTAACCATTGACCACATCGACATATTCATTGCCGTCGATGTCCCAGATCTTCGAACCCTTGGAACGCTCGGCGACGATCGGATAAACGAGTTCCTTCCATTCCTCGGTGAAGCCGCTGGCGGTACGCGGATCGGCCAGCACAGCACGATACGATTGCGTACGCGACTTGGAGGCGGCGGTCTTCGCCGAGTAGCGAGCCGAGAGATCAGCGATGAACGACTTCTGGACATCGGTGGTCGCCGCCGAGGGCGTAGCGCCGGGCTTGTACGCTGTAAAGCGCGACGGACGGTTTTCGTCGAAATTGATCTGCGGTGCGGTGGACGCCACGGCTGCGGCAACCGGCTTCAACGCCACGCTCAGAGCCGGGGCCTGAACTGCCGCTGCATTCTGTTGAACTGCAACCGGCGCGCCGCTGAACATCTGCAGTTGACGCTCCATCAGGGATTGCATCGCAGCGAGCTGGTCGCGGATCACCGATTGCATGTCGCCCGTGGCCGGAGCGGCGGCCATCACCGTGGTCATGACCTGAGTGGCCACACCCGCAACGGCTACCGGCGCTGCTTCTGCAACGACAGGTGCCGCCACCGGTGCCGGGTCAGCCGGCAAGGCGCCATCGAGGAACGTAGCCAACGCGGGCAGCGTCGGATAGTCGCTCATGATCTGCCGGAAACTGATCGTGACGTCGTAGCGGCGGCGCAACTGGCGGGACACTTGTCCCATGAAGAGCGAGTCGTAACCAAGATCCCAGAAGGTCACGTCCGGGTTGGACGTATCCGGCGCTTCGCCGGACATCTCGGTGAGAAGGGCTGCCAGTTCGGCGATGAGGCGCGGGGTACGATCGATTTGGACGGCTTGTGTCATGGCGGTCTTGGGAGTGTCGGTTATAACGTCGGACGAAGCGGGCGCGGCAAGGGCCGCAGCGGCCGTGGTCGTGGGATTTGAAGAAACAGTTGCAGGAGCATCGATCCAATGCCGTTCCGGTTCGAACGGATAAGCCGGCAGCGAAATACGACGGGCGCCTTCGGCCTGGACGGTTTTCCAGTCGAGCGTGAGGCCATTCAGCCACAGCCGCCCGGTCGCCTCTGCCAGGACGGAAAGCTCCC
Organism: Caballeronia eucalypticola; assembly: GCF_047608185.1. Classification (NCBI taxonomy): domain Bacteria; kingdom Pseudomonadati; phylum Pseudomonadota; class Betaproteobacteria; order Burkholderiales; family Burkholderiaceae; genus Caballeronia; species Caballeronia eucalypticola. The sequence goes on along the minus strand of NZ_JBLKRU010000028.1, from coordinate 77,608 downwards.
GGTCGCGCAGGGCGAAATCAGGCAGGGAGGCAATCGCGCCCACATGCCGGTCCTTCGGCAATCCCTGCATGACAAAAGTCGACAGGGCCCGGCCTGGGCCGATTTCGAGGAACAGCGGCTTGCCTTCTGCCGTCACCGCGGTCAGCGCGTCGTTGAAGCGCACCACGTTGCGGCAATGACTGGCCCAGTAAAGCCCCTGCACCGGCTGATCCATTGACGCCCACTGCCCGGTCACAGAGGACACGTACGGGATCTTTGGCCGTGCGAAAGAAAGGCTGTCCGCAAGCTTGGCAAGCTCGTCCACGACGCCGGACATCATTCTCGAGTGGAAGGCATGCGACGTATGCAGACGCCGGTGTTCAACGTCGCTCGCCTTCAGCGTGGCTTCGAAAGCCTCGATGGCGGCGAACGGGCCCGCCACGACGCTCAGCGATGGCGCGTTGACTGCAGCCAGGTCGACATTGTCGGGAAGGATGGGCAGAAGATCGGCTTCCGACATGCGCACGACCAGCATCGCGCCCGGTTCGGCCGATTGCATGAGCGCACCGCGCCGGGCGATCAGGTACAGCGCATCTTCGAAAGAGATCGCTTCAGCCACGCAGGCTGCGACCAGTTCGCCAATGCTGTGGCCGAGCATGGCCGTCGGCTTGATGCCGCGCGAGATCCACAGTTGCGCCAGAGCATATTCGACCAGGAACAGCGCCGGTTGCGCGTAGAGCGTCGAACGGATCGGGTGCGGAGTATCGTCGCCTTCCGGGGCTTCGCTCAACAGCAGCGTGCGGATATCCAGGCCGACATGCGGCGCCAGCACGTCGGCGCCCTTGTCGATCCACTCGCGATACACCGGCTCGGTCCGATAAAGCGCTGCTCCCATTCCCGGGTACTGCGCACCCTGGCCGGGAAACATAAAGACCACCGCGGGCGCGGCCTGAGGAGCCTGAGCGTCAATGGCTCCCTTTTGAAGCTTCGCCTGGGCCTGATCGAGGCTATCGGCGATGACTACGGCGCGGTGGGTAAAGGAGCGGCGGCCCGTTTGCAGCGTCGCGGCCACATCGCCAAGCGAGAGGCCGGGATGGGCGGCCAGATGGCCGGCAAGATTGGCCTTCGCGCGTTCGAGCGCAGCCGGGCTTCTTGCTGAAAGCGGCAATATCTGCATCTGCTCCAACGGCGCCCCTTGCGATTCAGATGCAGCATCCGCACGGTAAGGCGCTTCTTCCAGCACCAGATGGACGTTCGTGCCGCCCACGCCGAAGGAGCTCACGCCGGCGCGACGCGGTGCCGGGCCATCGGCCCAGGGAGTCGCCGCCGCGTTGAAGAAGAACGGGCTGTTCGCCGAGTCGATGCCCGGATTCGGCGCATTGAAATGCAGGAGCGGCGGCAGGACACGGTCACGCAGGGCGAGCGACGCGGCGATAAAGCCCGTCACGCCGGCGGCCGCATCAAGGTGTCCAACGTTCGCTTTCGCCGAGCCGAGCGCACAGAACTGGCCGCCCTCGACGCCACCCAGGCGGAACGCCTGCACGAGGCCGGCGAATTCGATCGGGTCACCAAGCGGTGTCGCCGTACCGTGCGCTTCGATATAGCCAATCGAGGCCGGATCGACGCCGGCTTCGGCGTGCGCGATGGCAATGGCGCGGGCTTGCGCATCGACGCTCGGAGCCGTGAAACCGACCTTGTCCGAACCGTCGTTGTTGATGCCTACACCACGGATCACGGCATAGATCGGGTCCTTGTCGGCGATGGCGTCTTCAAGACGTTTCAGCAAGACGACGCCTGCGCCGCTGCCGAACACCGTACCGCTGGCGTTGGCATCGAACGGACGGCAAACGCCATCGGGCGCGCCCATTCCGCCTTCTTCGTAGAAGTAGCCGCGCTTCTGCGGGAACGTGACCGATACACCGCCAGCCAACGCCATGTCGCAGCGTCCCGAGCGAAGATTCTCCACTGCCAGGCTAATCGCCGTGAGCGAGGTCGAGCATGCCGTTTGCACCGACATGGCCGGGCCAGTGAGGCCGAGCTTGTAAGCGGTGCGGGTGGCGACGAAATCACCGGCGCCGACCAGCTTTTGATACTCGCCGATCTGGAACTGGCTCGTGAACTCGTCGATAACCCCACGATCCGACAGCACATGCTTGAGGAAGTAGGTATTCATCGAGGTGCCGGCGAACACGCCGACGGCGCCAGCGATCTTGGCCGGATCGTATCCGGCATCTTCGAACGCCTCCCACGCGATTTCGAGGAACAGGCGTTGTTGCGGATCGGTCAGCGCCGCTTCGCGCGCCAGCATTCCGAAGAAGCCGGCATCGAAGCGGTCGACATCAGCGAGGATCGGACGTGCCTTGACGTAACGCGCTTCGCGGCGAGCGCCGTCGTCGAAACTGTCTTCCAGTTCGGCCACATCGAAATGCGTGATGCAGTCGCGGCTCGCGAGGATGTTGGCCCAGAGTTCGGAGACATTGCGCGCGCCTGGAAAACGACCGGACATGCCGATGACGGCGATCGCTCCGCTATCCGTATTACGGCGGCGCTGGACGGACCCTTCCTTCGCTGTATCGAGGGTGCTGCGCAGATGCGTGACCAGCGCCTCGACGTTAGGATGGCGAAACAGATCCACAAGGGCGATCTTGGCGGCCACATCGCGCACGATGATGGCGTGCGCCCGCATCAGGTCCAGCGAACGCAGTCCAAGGTCAAAGAAATTCGACTGGCGATCGACCGGTTTGCCAAGGAGCTCTTCGAACACGGCCGCCAGCTTCCCGCCGATATCGTCGTCCATCGCTTCGGGTTCGGCTGCGGCCGCTTCCGGTGCAGGCGCAGCGAGTCCTGCAAGCAGGGCCTTGCGGTCGACCTTGCCATTCGGCGTCAACGGAAAGGCCGGCAGGACACGCAATTCCGTTGGCACCATGTAGTCAGGCAAAGCAGCCTTGAGATAAGCGCGTATCGCGTCCGGCGAGACAGCGGGGGTTATTGCATCGGCTTTCACAAAACCGGCGATGGCCTTGCCTCTGCGGCCTTCGAATGCTGCGACGGCCGCGTCGGCCACGCCGGGAGCCGCACGCAACGCATGTTCGATTTCATCGAGTTCGATACGCTTGCCGGCGATCTTGATCTGACGATCGTTGCGGCCCAGGAAATCGATGGCGCCGTCCGGACGCCGGCGGACCAGGTCACCGGTACGGTAGAGCTTGGTCCCGGGCGTAAACACGTTGTCGACGAACTTCTCTGCCGTCAGGTCGGGACGATTCAGGTAGCCGAGCGCCACGCCGTCACCGCCCACGACGAGCTCACCGACTTCGCCCTCGGCAACGGGAACAAGCTTGTCATCGACGATATAAACCGCCGTGCCCGCAATAGCGTCGCCAATAGGAATGGCATCGCCGTTCGCCAAAGCCTCGCCGTCGCGCGGAATGCGGTAGCAGCAGGAGAAGGTCGTGTTTTCGGTCGGGCCGTAGCCGTTGATCACTTGCAGGCCGGCATGGGCATCCATGACCTTGCGAACATGAACGGGTGAGAGCACGTCGCCGCCCGTCAGGACTTCTTTGAGCGGGACGAATGCTTCGAGCCGATAGTCGGCGAGCGCATTGAACAGGCCAGCCGTGAACCAGGCGCTCGTGACGCCGAGACGCGCAATTTCCGCGGCGACGATATCAAGCGAAGGCTGAACCTCGTTGATGATGGCGGCGCACCCGCCGTTCAGAAGGGGCCCCCAAATTTCCAGCGTGCTTGCATCGAAGGCGAGGGGAGCCAGGTTGAGGAACCGCGTATTCGGCGTCATCTCAGCGAAGCTCTGGCCCTGCACCAGGCGCAGGATCGCGCGATGCGGCACCACTACGCCCTTGGGTTTGCCGGTCGAACCCGAGGTGTACATGATGTACGCGGCGGCGTCGCCAGTGGCTGCGTGGAGCGGAGCGGCACAGGCCGTCACCGACGACGTCACGATGTCCGCCAGATCGACCACTGCGCCATCCAGATTGCCAACCTTGGCGAGCGCAGCAGCTTCCGCGATGATGAGCTTGGGCGAGCAATCGGCAACGATGAAATCGAGTTGCGCCCGGGGATAGGCCGGATCGAGCGGCACATAGACGGCGCCCAGCCGCAGGATCGCCAGGATCAACGCCAGCGTGTCGCGGCTGCGCGGAACCATGATTGCGCAGCGATCGCCTGTCGCCAGTCCCATGCCGCTCAGGACGGTTGCAAGACGGGCCGAACGTTCGCCGAGGGCGGCATAACTTTCTTCACCCGTCGAGTCGATCACAGCGAGATTATTGCGAAATGCCGCACATACGGCATCGAAGCGCATTGCCACGCCAGGTATTTCACCTGGGCCGTCCGGCAAATCGGCCGTAAACCCATCTCTGTTCGACATGTGCTGCTCTCCAATATTTTAGAATGTTGGCCCTGTACTGAGCTGCGTCCCCGACAAGCGCACAGCTAGCAAAATGACGGCGGCCGTTCACGGGAAAGCGCAAACAGTACAAAGCTGTGCGCGCCCGACCCGTTCCTCGAACGTGAAATTTGCCGTAAGTGAAAGTTAATCGCCTGTGACATAACTATCCGTTCGTCGTCGCACACACCAACGACGCAACAGCATTTCATCGCAACGAGTTCGCGCGTTAAAAGCGTGCCGGGTGCTTTTTACTCAATTATTAAAATGACGGGAGAGCGTAAGCACGCCTTATCCGGGGGTGCTCTGACGAGGAACGGAGTTAAATCGCGCTGGATTGCGCAAGCAGATGCATCAAGCCCCATGCTCCCGACTTGCCTGCCGAATTGGAAGCCGAGCTGACAGCAAAACGTAACGTTCGCTTAACTCGGGTTGACTTGAAGAATGGGTAGGTACTTACTTACCCTACATGAGCGATTGATTCGCGCGATTTACGTTCGGTGCTACGCATTAGCAACTGGATTTTGCCGATAAGCTGTATTCGAGCATTGCGGTGAGCGCCGAGCGTCGTTAAGCAATCCGCTCTGCACTTCATTTCATTTCGACAATCGACCAGTCTGTGCGTCGGGCCGCCACCGCTCCCGCGCAGGTCGGGCTGAATGACAGGGCCCGAATGCACCAATGCATGGCTTCCTCCGCGTCGCCGCCAACGGCGCGGGGCGTTGTATCACCGCGGATGGAAAGATCGAATTCGAAATGGGTGGGTGGCAGGATGAAGCCGGTGCCGAGCGCTTTCAAGCACGCCTCTTTGCGAGCCCAGCTTTCGAAGAAGACTTTTTGTCGTTCTGCATTCGGCAACGCACTGAATTGTGCGCGTTCCTGATCGGAGAATACTTGCAGCGGCATACCCTCTTCGATCGGGCGGACTTGTTCTACGTCGATGCCGACTTCGAAGCCGCTCGAGATAGCGAGAGCAGCCACATTCTCACTGTGGCTGAGATTGAAGCAGATACCGCGTTCAGGAGGCTGGTTTGCGCAAAAAGGTTTGCCATCCGAACCATAGCCAATATCGACTTCAATCGGTGATAACCCGAGATAGCGGCTGAGCAGCTGCCTGAGTTCGCCCCGGCCCATCACGAAGCGACGGCGATGCCGTTCGAAGCGAAATTTGCCGGCGCGCTCTCGCTCCTGCGTCGATAGCGTTTCCCAGTAACTACTAAAATCGCCGTCGCAGAAATCGAGGTCCCACTGCCAGACATGCACTTGCTGCGCAGAGGGCGGTGTGAGGAGAGAAAAGGACATTAAATGCCTGGATGCGACCGATGACGGGTGCTGGTGACGGGGACTGGTGAGGGGGCTTGCCGATTCTACAGGATCGACACGGGTCATCAAAAGCGGGGAGAGCGGTGCAGCGCCGCAGACGCTGCGGACGACTCCGGCCCCTGCGTATATAAACGTATAGGCGTCGCTGCACGATCGGCTTAGGATCGTTATTGGCAGCGAACATATCAGCAAAACAATTCGTCACCCGGGGGGGAATTTCTGACGGACTCTGATCGTTTATGTAGTCAAAGCTGATCAGCGATCAGGGCTGCGGCAGTTCGCATGTGGGCCATCGAACAGTGCCGTACTGCGCGCAGCAGTCTAATAATGGCGGGACGAATAGTCGGGCAGGGCAAGTAGTCCGAAATCGATCTCACAAACGAGCGTAAAAGCGAATGAAAATATTGATAGCCAATACCCTATATAGCCCCGACATGGTCGGAGGGGCGGAGGTATCCACGCAAATACTGGCGGAGGGCCTGGTCGCATCGGGCGCCGAAGTGTGCGTCGTCTGCGCAACGGGTACGGGCGTTGATCGCATCACCGAACTGAATGGCGTGAAGATTTATCGTCTGCGTCTTAATAATTTTTATTGGCCACATAATTCAACGAAGCATTCGCGGATCATGAAAATGATCTGGCACGCAGTCGATGTCCATAACGTGCTTATGGCACTCAAATTAAAAAGAATCATCCAGCGAGAAAAGCCGGATATCGTCAGTACGAGCAATCTGGCGTGCCTTTCCATCGGCATATGGCGCTTATCGAAGCAAGCCGGTGTGCCGATCGTTCACACGGCGCGCGACTACTACCTGATGTGCCCCTCATCGAAGATGCTCTCGCATAACAAATCATGCGAGCGGCAGTGCGGGGTCTGCGCGCGCTATACCGGACCGAAGAGAACCGCGTCGCAGCGTGTCGATGCCGTTATTGGTGTGAGCCGGTTCGTGTTGCAGAAGCATATCGACAGCGGATATTTCGCGAGTGCCTCCACAACAGGTGTGATCAACGACTGCTATCTGCCGATGCAGGGTGAATTGCCTCCTGTAGCATCGAACGTAGCCCGCGACGGCGTCGTTCGGCTCGGCGTGCTTGGGCGGGTATCGCCCGAGAAAGGCATTGAAGTGCTTCTCGACCAGTTGTGCCGCGACTCATCGTTGAACTGGACATTGACGATTGGCGGCAGCGGTGACGCAGCCTATCTCGACACATTGAAGAGCACGTATAACGATCCGCGCATCAACTTCGCCGGCCACGTCGTGCCGGCGGAATTTCTTCGACGCATCGATATTCTTGTTGTGCCGTCAAAATGGAATGAGCCGTTCGGCCGTGTCACGGTCGAGGCTTACTCGCATGGTGTCCCTGTCGTTGGCGCGAACACCGGCGGCATTCCAGAGGTGATCGAGCCGAGCTCGAATCTGATCTTCGACATCGATCAGCCGCATACGGTGATCGACAAGATTCACGAGGCTGTTCAGCTCTTGAACGATCCTCAGACACCCACGCGTTTGCGCGACTATGCGCAGACCTTCAGCCCAAAGGCGATGGTCGATGCATATCTGGAAGTGTACAAAAACGCGCTGAAAGCAAGGCCGTGCGCCATTGCAGCAACGCAACAGAAAGTCACGACATAGTTCCGTCCGTCAAGGCTTGGTCAACGGTCGTCCAGAGACACGCTGGACGGTCCGGCCGCGTAGCATGCCCTACACCCCTGCATCGGCTTTTTCCCTGACGGCGGCGCGTTTCGGGCGCACGTTCAATGCCCTGCGGCTTTTCACGCGCAGCGCGTTGAACTGTGCATGGCCGGCGGCGGTGTTGTCGAAGATGCACCAGACTTCGTGCACTTTTTTCGCCCGGTCGTGGAGCGTGAGCGCGAGGGCATCGAGGTAAGGATACTCATACGAAGACTGGTACATCTCCGGCGAACCATGCAGCCGGAAATACACCAGCGATGTATCCGCCCGATATCTGATCGCACAATCAGCGGGTTGCGGATCGGCATCGACGTAAGCGATCTTTTTCGACTTGAGCATCGTGGCGGCGGCTTTCGAGAACCAGCTCTCGTGGCGCGCTTCCAGCGCGATCGGAATGTCCGTGCGTTCGCGCATCGATGTAAAAAACGACTTGGCGATATCTGGATCGAACGACAGGCTCGGCGGCAGTTGCACGAGCCAGCAGCCAAGCGTACTGCCCAGTTGAGTCGCGGCTTCGAGGAAAGCGTCGAGCAGCGCCTCGCAATCAACGAGGCGTGCGTCGTGTGTAATGGCCTTCGGGATCTTCACCGAAAAGCGAAACGTGGCGGGCACGCTGTCACGCCAGCGCGCGTACGTTTCTGCCCGATGCGGCCGATAAAAACTCGAGTTGATTTCGACGCAGGTGAGCACCTGCGAATAGCGGGCGAGATGAGTGCCTTCGCCGGGGAAATGTTCCGCGACCGCGTCCGTGAGACCCCAGCCGGCACAGCCGATCCGTACAGGCGCAAAGCTGTGCTTGAGTGGGGGGAGCGATGGTTTGCGCAGCGGCATGTGTCAGTCTCGCTCCAGGAAAATATTAGTGGCGGGCTTCGCCCGGTATGACGGGTGGTGCATCTGCTTGTGTATCGATGACCACGGGCGGCGTCTCGTCGTCATCGTTCGAACGCGCCCAGAAAAACCGGTCCGGCAAGTAAGCGCCCATGCCGGGCCTGAACGCTGCGCGGGTCGCCTGGAACACATATTCCTGAGCTTCGCGCGCGGCTTCCGCGGGTTCCTGACCGTTGGCGAGCAACGCGGCGATGGCGGAGCCGAGCGTGTCGGTAATGCCCATCATGCGATGCTCGGTGCGGTCCCATGTGTCCTGCCGGATCTGGCCTTCCTCACTGTAAAGCGTATTCACATGCCGGTGCGTGCCTGTTTCCGTCGCCAGGATGTACTCGCAGCCTTGCGACAGCAAATGCGAGATGGCGGCGTCGAGCGTGGGCGCTTCGGCGTCGCCATCGGGCTGTGCGAGTTGCAGGAGCGTGGCGTGATCCGCAACGAGCATGGTGGTTTGCGGCACTAGCAAATCTGCCATCGATTCACGCAATTCGTCCGCCGCCAGCACATGTTCGTCGTCGAGCGTGAAATCAGGTGCGAGGATCAGCGGCACGTCGTCGTAATCGGCAACTACTTCCGCAATTGCGCTGACCACTTCCGCACGCGTCGCCGCGCCAATCTTGAAGGCCGCCACCGGCATATCTTCCAGCAACATGCGGGCCTGAGTGCTGACGGTATCGGGATCAAGCCCGGTGACTTCGTCGCAGGTCGCCGAGTCTCGGACGGTGTAGCCGGTCAGGACAGTGAGCCCGTGGCAGCCCATGCTGGCGAGGGTCAGCAGGTCTGCCTGCAGGCCGGAGCCGCCCGTGGGATCGGACAGGCCAAAGGTGAGAACAATAGGAGGGGTGTCGCTGGGCATCGGATTATTCGTGGTTTCAATCTAATCGGCTATTCAAGCGACCGGACAATGAGTCGGCGCAAACGGCACGATTATGCGGCCTAAAGTCACGCGGGCACATGAGATGGGCTTTTTTTCGCGCCGAAGTTGAGTGAAACAGTGTGCGGGAACCAGTGAAACGAAGGTCCGATACTTGCTGGAAGGGCCTCGCAGGCCGTACGGCGTTCAATTGAGTGGTTCAGACGGCAAAGCTGACAAACTCCAGACGGAAGGGGAAGAAACCGAAGAGAAGCCGAAAAACCCGTCCGAATCCTGACCGATCCGCCAGCGCTGCCGCATTGCTAGGCATGGCGCTGCCAAACCGGTACCATCATGCACTCATTTAACCGATTGCCCGACGCGACATAAGTATGGAATACAGAAGCTGGATGTGCCTGATTTGCGGCTGGATTTACGACGAAGAAGCGGGATTGCCCGAAGAAGGAATTGCGCCGGGCACTCGCTGGGAAGACGTTCCAATTAACTGGACGTGTCCCGAATGCGGCGCACGCAAGGAAGACTTCGAAATGGTCCAGATCTGAGCAAAGGCTCGGACGTCGTGCAAGGAACACTCGCGCCGCATGGATGGGATGCCTTCATGCGGCGCGCCTTGTTTACGTGCCGGGCGTCGTGAAGGTTTTTGATTCGTTTTGCAGATCGCAATGTGCGGGATGGTCAGCTAGACCAAAGATGGACCACTGAGCAGGAACGCTCGGCTAGCGAGTTGGCGCGACCGGCTCGACTTTTCCGGCGTGTGTCCGGGTTTTATCGCCAGAGGGGATGCGGCGGCATGCATTGGCCGCTTTTGGCGACAATGCGCCCGGGTTCGATCAAGATCCATCCGATGCCTGGGGCTTGGCGCCGCGCATCGGCTCGTGAGCGTTCCATGACAACTCAATCCGGTTTGAGCAACACGTTCCAGGCATTGCCCAATCCGCGCGGTGGGGCTGTGCGGATTGCAGAGATGGCGCTGACCGACGCACTGCACGCGTTCATGCGCGACGGCGACACGCTTGGCGTGCTGCGCCGCGGGATTGGCGCGTTGCAGTCGGCGGGCTGGCTACCGGCGCAGCGGTTCGGCGAGATCCTGGTGCTGGTGTCGCCGCTGGCCGGGCTGAGCGACAAGAATCGCAACCAATTTGCCGAAGCGCTGCGTGACTTCAGCGCGGCGGTCGAGCGCCGCAATCTGCGGGAGCTCGCGTGCTCCACCCTTTTGTTCGAGCATTATCGCGGGCTGCATGCGCTGATGGCCGCGCATACCCGCGCAGCCCCCGTTTCCTTCGATGACCTCGCGCTCGCCGGCCGCGCCATTGCGCCAGCTACGTTGCGCGCCATTTCCCCGGAGCGCCTTGCTCGCGTGCGGGCGCACTACGAACGTGCGTTGCTGATCCTGCTGAGATCGAAGGCGGGTGAGTTGAAGGGAGAGGCGGAAATTGTTTCCATCCTCGACGCCTGTCTAGCCGATCTCGCCGGCCCCGATCCCTACGATTTCTGGCGTCTGGCGATTGGGGTGATCGAAGCATTGCGTTTGCAGCCGGATCCCGACACCGCCGCAGACGCACGTCGGCTGTACGCGCGTTTCAATCTGGTTCTGGCCGATCAGGCGCACGGTTTGTCGCATGCGCCCAAGTCGCTGGTGCGCGCCGCGCTCGCGCTGCTGTGGCGCGATTACGCGTTATACGGCGCGTCAGCGGAGGATTCCGCTCAAGTCGATGTATTGCGCGACTACGGCTTGACCGTGGATTGGCACGTTGCAGCGTCGCAAGCGTCCGAGGACGAGTGGGAGCGCAATGCGGAGCAGGCGCGCGATGCTCCCACGCGGGACTTGGGCGTATTGCGTGTGAACGCGGTGGCGTACGAGGACTTTCTGACGAGCGCCGAGCCGGCTATCGGCGCGTTGATCGAGCATGGGATGTCGGCGCGGGAAGCAAGCCGTATCGATGTACCGGCGGCGCTCAAGGCTGCCGACGCGGCGTATCGGCTGGGTGCGGCGGCCTGCGCGTTAGGGCTGGGCCATGTCGCGTTGCTTGCCGATACGCTCGGGCTCGCCTGGCGCCGGATTGCGTACGAGGCGCAGATAACGCCAGAGGGCTCACCGCTCGATGCATCGATTCCCGAGAAGGCCGCCCAGGCGCTCGGCGCGATGTTGCATCAGGCGGCGGCTGGCATTGCGCCATCGGAAGGCGGCGCGTCGGTGGCGGCGCTGACCGCGATGATCGAAAGAGGCATGGCTGTCGCGCGATAGGGGTTACTTCACCGCCGCATACCGCGCGAGCGTGATCTTGCGCGCGGCATCGTGATCGACGACTGGCATCGGGTAGTCAGCGCCCAGCGAAATCTTCGCGGCCTTCAACGCATCCGGTTTCGCTTTCCACGGCGCGTGGATGTCTTTATCCGACAACGCCGCAAGTTCCGGCACGTAATGACGGATGAACTTGCCGCGGGTATCGAATTTCTCCGACTGCGTGACCGGATTGAAAATGCGGAAATACGGCTGCGCGTCGCAACCGCTCGACGACGCCCACTGCCACCCGCCATTATTCGATGACAACTCGAAGTCGTTCAGCAGCGACTCGAAATAGTGCTCCCCGCGCCGCCAGTCAAGCCCGAGATCTTTGGTGAGAAAACTTGCCACGACCATCCGCAAGCGGTTATGCATATAACCCGACTGATTGATCTGGCGCATGGCGGCATCGACTAGCGGATAACCCGTCTGGCCTTCGCACCACGCGGCGAAATTGGCATCGGCGGCATCGCCCGTTTCCCATTGAATGCGGTCGTATTCCGGCTTGAACGCTTTGTGATCGCCCGGCACGCCAACGTACGGAAAGTGGTGCAGCACCGAGAAATAAAAGTCGCGCCAGATCAATTCGGACAGCCACGTTTCCGCGCCTCGATTGCCGTGACGCTGAGCGTCGTGAGCGGTGCGAGCGAGTGCGCGAATCGAAATAGTGCCGTGCCGCAGATGCACGCTGAGATAACTCGGTCCCTTAACGGACGGAAAGTCGCGCGTCCGGTCGTAGTCCACCATGCGGTCGCGGAAGTCGTCGAAGAGCTGATATGCGCCGCTCGTTCCGGCCGGCAATGCGGGCGCGTGCGTGGCACTGAATCCAAGCGATTCCAGCGACGGAATGGCGTGCTTCACGCCAGCCGGCGGCCGCGCCAAAGCAGCGAGATTATCCTCCGACGCATACGGCTTCAACGCGTCCGGCGTCAGCGACGCGAGCCAGTTGCGCTTATAGGGCGTGAACACGGTGTACGGCTTGCCCGTGCCCGTCAGCACGTCGTCCTGATGAAAAATCACCTGGTCCTTGAACGTGAAAAACGCGACGTCCGCGCTGGCCAGCTTTTTACCGATATCCTCATCCCGCGCCTTCGCCGACGGCTCGTAGTCGCGATTCGCGAACACTGCGTCAACGCCGCATTCACGCGTCAGCGCCGGAATCTCGTGCGCCGGCACGCCGTGCCGCACGATCATGCCGCCGCCCGCGTCGCGCAGGGTTTTATCGAGTTCGATCAGGCTGGCATGAATAAACGGAACGCGGCGATCGTTTTGAGGCAGGGGCGAGAGAATTTCGCTGTCGAAAACGAAGGCGCACAGCACCCGGCGACAGCGAGTTAGTGCGTGATAGAGTGCAGCATGGTCTGCCACGCGCAGGTCTCGTCGAAACCAGACCAGCCCCAGATCAAAGTCGGCCATCAAGCAGTGCCTTTGCTAAAATTTGAATTATGTCCAAGACTTCCGATCGCATCAATTTGACCAATCAGTTCCTGATCGCCATGCCTAACATGGCCGATCCCACGTTCTCCGGGACTGTAGTCTACCTTTGCGATCACAGCGAGCGCGGTGCGCTCGGCCTGGTGATCAACCGGCCGACCGACATCGACCTCCAATCGCTTTTCAATCGCATCGACCTGAAACTCGAGATCGAGCCGCTCGTGCATCTGCCCGTCTATTTCGGCGGCCCGGTGCAGACGGAACGCGGCTTTGTGCTGCACGATCCGGCTGACGGCGATGTCTACACCTCGTCCATGAGCGTCCCCGGCGGCCTTGCCATGACCACGTCGAAAGACGTGCTCGAAGCAGTCGCGAGCGGCAAGGGGCCCGCACGGTTCCTGCTCACGCTCGGCCATGCCGGCTGGGGCGCGGGGCAATTGGAAGAAGAAATTGCCAAGAACGGCTGGCTGACTGTGGAAGCCGATCCGCGCATCGTCTTCGACGTCCCCGCTGAGGACAAGCTGCAAGCGGCGTTGTCGCTGCTCGGCGTGTCGCTTTCCATGCTGTCGGGCGAAGCGGGCCACGCATGACGGGTGACTCCCGCATTGACACCCGCACCGAAGCCACGCTGATTGCCTTCGATTACGGCGAGAAACGAATTGGCGTCGCGGTCGGCAACACGTTGACCGGGCACGCCCGGGCGCTGACAGTGTTTGAAAACCGCAGCCGCGAATATCGGTTCGAAGTGGCCGGTCAATTAATCGACGAATGGAAACCCATGACGGTGATTGTCGGGCTGCCCATGCACCCCGACGGCACGCCGCACGAAATGACCCAACTGGCCACGCGTTTCGGCAATCAGTTGAACGGTCGTTTCAGCGTGCCGGTGACCTGGGTGGACGAGCGGTATTCATCGGTGGAAGCGAAGGCCGAAATGAAGCGCAACGGCGTGAAGATGAACGCAAAAGGCCGTTACGACGATATCGACGCCGAAGCCGCGCGGGTCATCCTCCAACAATATCTAGACGGACTTCACGACCGATCATGAGTTCCATTGACGCCGAGGCGCTGTACCGCGAGTTGCTGGGTCAGATCCGCGCCGCGTATGGCGAATCGCTGACGCAATCAGGCGCGCCGGTGCTCGCCGGTATTTACAGCGGCGGCGTGTGGCTGGCCGAACGGCTGGCCAAAGATCTGGACGTGGCTGGATTCGGCGTGGTGAACGTGTCGTTGCATCGCGACGATTACGCTAAAAAGGGCCTGCACAGCCAGGCCAGCCCGACGTCGCTGCCGTTTGAAGTCGACAATCGAAAAATCCTGCTGATCGACGACGTGCTCTCGACGGGCCGGACCGTGCGCGCAGCTGTCAACGAGCTTTATGATTTCGGCCGCCCGGCCGCGGTGGAACTCGCCGTGCTCGCCGATCGCGGCGGCCGCGAGTTGCCCATGGCGGCGCGTTTCACCGGCGGTGTGGTCGATATACAGGCAAACACCAATCTCGTTCTCACGCGGCGCGATGACGGCACGCTTAGCTTCACGACCGAAACCCGCACGGATTGATTAAAACCGCACACGGACAGAATCAATAGCAGCGCCGCCTTTCCCCTGACAAAAAACAACGTACCACCAGGATTGACATGAACACGTCCACCCAGGGTTCTGCCGACGGCAGCGAGCCGGATCGAAAACCGGCGTCTTCGCGCTACGGTTTTCTCAAAGGCAATCCGCAGCTTACGAAGAACGGCGAACTCAAGCATCTGCTCACCATTGAAGGACTTCCGCGCGCGATCGTCACGCATATTCTCGATACCGCCGAACAGTTTGTCAGCGTGACGGATCGCGAGATCAAGAAAGTGCCGTTGCTGCGTGGCAAGTCAGTTTTCAACCTGTTCTTCGAAAACTCCACGCGCACCCGGACCACGTTCGAAATCGCCGCGAAGCGACTTTCGGCGGACGTGCTGAACCTGAATATCAACGCGTCGTCCACGAGCAAGGGCGAGTCGCTGCTCGACACCATCAATAATCTCTCGGCCATGCACGCGGACATGTTCGTCGTGCGTCACGCGTCGAGTGGCGCGCCGTATCTCATTGCCGAGCATTGCGCGCCGCACGTGCACGTGATCAATGCCGGCGATGGACGTCATGCACACCCGACGCAGGGTCTGCTCGACATGTACACCATCCGTCATTACAAGAAAGACTTTAGGAATTTGCGCGTGGCGATTGTTGGCGACATCCTGCATTCGCGGGTTGCGCGCTCCGATATCCACGCGCTGACCACGCTCGGCGTGCCGGAAGTGCGCGCGATTGGTCCGCGTACCTTGCTGCCGAGCAACCTGAACGAGATGGGAGTGCACGTGTATCACAACCTCGACGAAGGCCTGAAGGACGTCGATGTAATCATCATGCTGCGCTTGCAGAACGAACGCATGAGCGGTTCGTTGCTGCCTTCATCGCAAGAGTATTTCAAGTCCTGGGGACTCACGCCGGAGCGCCTTGCGCTGGCTGCGCCCGACGCTATCGTGATGCATCCGGGACCGATGAATCGCGGCGTCGAAATCGACTCGGAAGTGGCCGATGGGCCGCAATCGGTGATCCTTAATCAGGTCACGTTCGGGATCGCCGTGCGAATGGCGGTAATGGGCATCGTTGCCGGAAATAACGACTAACACCATGAAGATTCATATTCAGGGCGGCACGCTCATTGACCCGTCCGCGGGCACCGAAACCAGGGCCGATGTGTTTATCGCAGAGGGGAAGATCGTTGCCATTGGCGATGCGCACGCGGATTTTCAGGCGACTCGGGTAATCGATGCAAAGGGGTTAGCCCTTGCGCCGGGTTTCGTCGATTTGAGCGCGCGGTTACGCGAGCCGGGTTTTGAACACAAAGCCACGCTCCAGTCAGAAATGGCGGCCGCGGCCGCGGGTGGCGTCACCAGTCTCGTGTGTCCGCCCGATACCGATCCCATTCTCGATGAACCGGGTCTGGTCGAAATGCTCCGGTTCCGCGCGCAGAAGTTGAATCAGGCGCACGTGTATCCGCTCGGCGCGTTGACGGTCGGGCTCAAGGGCGAAGCGATCACCGAAATGGTCGAGTTGACGGAGTCGGGCTGCATCGGCTTCTCGCAGGCCGATACGCCGATCGTCAATACACGCACGCTGCTGCGCGCGCTGCAATATGCGACCACGTATGGTTATGCCGTCTGGCTGCGTCCGCAAGACTCTTACATGGCGAGCGGCGGCGTGGCGGCGAGTGGGGCGGTGGCATCGCGGCTGGGGTTATCGGGCGTGCCGGTGTCGGCGGAAATCATCGCGTTGCATACTATTTTCGAATTGGTGCGGGTGTCGGGGGCGCGCGTGCACTTGTCGCATTTGTCGTCGGCGGCGGGCGTTGCGCTCGTGCGCGAGGCGAAGGCCGAGGGCTTGCCCGTGACGTGCGACGTGACGATTAACCATGTGCATTTGACCGATATGGATATCGGCTATTTCAACTCGCAATTTCGCTTGGATCCGCCGTTGCGCTCGCAGCGTGACCGTGATGCGATTCGCGCGGGGCTGGCCGATGGCACCATCGATGCAATCTGCTCCGATCACACCCCGCTCGACGACGACGAAAAGCTGCTGCCTTTCGCCGAAGCCACGCCGGGTGCGACGGGGCTGGAACTGCTGCTCTCGCTGACGGTGAAATGGGCGCGTGAGGCGCGCGTGCCGCTGGCGAAGGCGCTCACGCGTATCACGAGCGCGCCGGCCGCGGTGCTCAAGCTGAACGCGGGGCGTATTGCCGTAGATGAGGCCGCCGATCTCTGTCTTTTCGATCCCGCTGCCGAATGGCTTGTCGAACCTGCGAAGCTCAAGAGCCAGGGGCACAACTCGCCGTTCCTCGGTTATGAGTTGCCGGCGCGTGTGCTCATGACGCTTGTGTCGGGGCATATCGCTTATGAAGCGCGCGCGGACCGGTCCTGACCATGTTCGCTTTTCGCAAAGTACGGATTTTCGGGCATCTGCTTCACGGCATGTGGACCGTGGCTACGCGTTTTCCCAACGCGACGCCGCAGGTGCGCATGGAGTTGAATCGGCGCTGGTCGATTGAAATGCTCCGCCGCTGCGGGATGAAACTTGTCGTCCACAACGATCAGGCGCGGCTCGATAGCGGCGCGCTGGTGGTCGGCAATCATGTGTCGTGGATCGATATCTACGTGGTGAACGCGTGGCGGCCGACGCCGTTTGTATCGAAGGCTGAAGTGCGGCAATGGCCGCTCGTCGGCTGGCTCGCGCAGCAACTCGACACCATTTTCCTTCAGCGTGAAAAACGTAGCGATGCTAAACGCATCATGCATGAGCTGTCGGAACGGCTCGTGCGCGGCGAACTCATGTGCGTGTTTCCGGAAGGGACGACGTCGCTTGGGCGCGACTTGCTGCCGTTTCACTCCAACCTGTTTCAGGCGGCTGTGTCGGCGTGCAGGCCCGTGCAACCCGTCTGCCTGATGTACGAAGACGCGAACGGCCGGCAGGCGGACGCGCCGGCTTATATCGATGACCTGACGCTCGCGTTCACGCTGAACGCCATGCTTCGCGATACGCCGTTGACGGCGCATCTTTACGTCTGCGATGCGATCGAGCCGGGTGCCGACAGGCGCGCGCTGGCGAAGCAAGCGCAAGCGGCGGTGGAGGCGGCGTTGCGGCAGATGCAAGCGAGTTTGAAGGTGCCGGTGGCCGTGGTTAGCGTTGACGCGGGGACGGTTGCGGAGTTCGAAGCGGTGACGCCGCGGCGTTGAGGGTTTAACGGGTAGTCGGGCCGCGATTGCCCGCGAAGCCGCCGGACGTAAAACCTCACCTCGCCGTCCACGCACGACGCCGATTTATACTTGACTGGTCGACGTCGAATTGGGCTGTCTCATGCGCGTATCTATCGGGTAAAGGGTTTTTATGATTCTGGTAACGGGCGGCGCCGGATTTATCGGCGCTAACTTCGTGCTCGACTGGCTGAAAGCGTCCAACGAAGCCGTGCTCAACGTGGACAAGCTGACCTACGCCGGGAATCTGGGGACGCTCAAGTCGGTACTACGCGACCCTAGGCATATTTTCATGCAGGCGGATATTTGCGATCGTGCTGCAATGGACGCGCTGCTCGCCCAGCATCAACCTCGCGCGATCCTGCATTTCGCCGCTGAAAGTCACGTGGACCGGTCCATTCACGGGCCCGCTGAGTTTGTACAGACCAACGTTGTGGGCACGTTTACGCTGCTCGAAGCAGCGCTTGCCTATTGGAAATCCTTGCCCGAAGCAGATCAAGCGGCGTTTCGCTTCTTGCATGTATCGACGGATGAGGTGTTCGGCTCGCTATCCGCCGGCGACGCGCCGTTTTCCGAAACGTCAGCTTACGCGCCGAACAGCCCATATTCCGCGACTAAAGCGGCTTCCGACCATCTGGTGAGGGCTTACAAACACACTTATGGCCTGCCAGTCGTGACGACGAATTGTTCGAACAATTACGGGCCGTACCAGTTTCCCGAGAAGCTGATTCCGTTGATGATCGCGAATGCGCTGAGCGGCAAAGCCTTACCCGTTTACGGCGATGGTCAACATATCCGCGACTGGCTTTACGTCGGTGACCATTGCGCGGCGATACGCGAGGTGCTGGCGCATGGCCGCCCCGGAGAAACGTATAACGTAGGCGGTTGGAACGAGAAGACGAATCTTGATGTCGTGCATGCCGTGTGCGACCTGCTGGACCGGCTGAAAGCGAAGCCCTCCGGTTCATACCGCGACCAGATCAGCTTAGTGGCAGATCGACCGGGCCATGACCGCCGTTATGCTATTGATGCGCGCAAACTCGAGCGCGAACTTGGTTTTAAGCCGGCCGAAACGTTTGAGACTGGCATCGAGAAAACGGTGCGATGGTATCTCGACAATCAGGCGTGGGTGGACGAGGTGGCTTCCGGTGAATATCGCCAGTGGGTCGAGGCTAACTATGCGCAGCTTGCTGATATCCATTGGCCCAAACAGGACTGACGATGGCCCGTAAAGGCATCATTCTCGCCGGTGGTTCGGGTACGCGGCTCTACCCGATTACCCATGTTGTCTCGAAGCAGTTACTGCCCGTATACGACAAACCGATGATCTATTACCCGCTCTCCACGCTGATGATTGCGGGGATTCGCGATGTGCTGATCATATCGACGCCGCATGATGCGCCGCGTTTCGAATCGATGTTCGGTGATGGCAGCCAGTGGGGCATGAACATGCAGTATGCGGTGCAGCCATCGCCGGACGGACTGGC
This sequence comes from Caballeronia eucalypticola, assembly GCF_047608185.1. Lineage (NCBI taxonomy): Bacteria > Pseudomonadati > Pseudomonadota > Betaproteobacteria > Burkholderiales > Burkholderiaceae > Caballeronia > Caballeronia eucalypticola. The sequence goes on along the minus strand of NZ_JBLKRU010000028.1, from coordinate 58,453 downwards.
GCAGGCGTTTATTATCGGCGAGGAATTCATTGGCGGCGACCCTTGTGCGCTGATCCTCGGCGACAATATTTTCTACGGTCACGATCTCGGCAAGCAACTCGAGCATGCCAGCGCAAAGACCGACGGCGCGACGGTTTTCGCGTACCACGTGCACGACCCCGAGCGTTACGGAGTAGTTGAATTCGACGCGAATTTCCGCGCGTTGTCGATTGAGGAAAAGCCGGCAGTGCCGCGCTCGAACTACGCGGTGACCGGTCTTTACTTCTACGATAACAACGTCTGCGAGATCGCTGCGGATATCAAGCCGTCGTCACGCGGAGAGCTCGAAATCACTGATGTAAATTTGTTTTATCTCGCGCAGCGCAAGCTCGAAGTGGAGATCATGGGGCGAGGTTATGCATGGCTCGATACCGGCACGCCGGATTCTTTGATCGATGCCGCCACGTTCATCGCGACATTGCAGAAACGCCAGGGTCTGGTGGTCGCGTGCCCTGAAGAAATTGCTTACCGTCGAGGCTGGATTGACGGCGAACAACTGTCGAAGCTTGCGCAGCCGCTCGCAAAAAATGCCTATGGGCAATATCTGCTCAACCTACTTACGAACCACGTCGCATGGCCCTCCACATAAGCGCTACCGCGTTGCCGGAAGTCGTGGTCATTGAGCCGGAAATTTTCGGCGATGCCCGCGGCTTCTTCTACGAAAGCTTTAACAGTCGGGACTTTAGCGAGCACGTGCAGGCGGGCGTTGAATTCGTGCAAGACAATCATTCACAATCGGGCCGTGGTGTTCTGCGCGGGCTGCACTACCAGATCGAGCATGCGCAGGGCAAGCTGGTGCGCGTAATGGACGGAGAGGTGTTCGACGTTGTCGTCGATATCCGCAAAAGCTCCCCTCGGTTCGGCAAGTGGAGCGGCGTGAAATTGTCGGCGGAGAATCGTCGGCAGGTATGGGTGCCGACGGGGTTCGCGCACGGCTTTGTTGTGCTGTCGGAGTCGGCGCAATGTCTGTATAAGACGACCAATTACTGGTATCCAGAGCACGAGCGAAGCCTCCTCTGGAATGATCCGGCAATCGGCATTGAATGGCCGATCAACTTCGAGCCAATGCTTTCGGCGAAGGATGCGGCGGGCTTGCGTCTGGCAGACGCGGAGCACTTTGCGTGAGCGCCCGCAGATGAGCATCGAACCAGAACGCAAACTGATTTTGTTGACGGGCGCCAACGGTCAAATTGGTTTCGAACTGGCGCGTACGTTGCGGAGTCTGGGGCACGTGGTGGCGCTGGACCGAGAAGGTCTTGATCTTGCGGACTTCGAACAGGTTCGACGGATCGTGCGTGAATTATCGCCGGCGCTGATTGTGAACGCGGCGGCTTATACCGCTGTGGATTCCGCCGAAAGCGACGTCGTTAACGCAATGCGTCTTAACGCCGAAGCACCGGACATTCTGGCGCAGGAGGCGAAGCGTTTAGGCGCGCTGCTCGTTCACTACTCGACAGATTACGTCTTCGATGGCACGAAAGACGGTGCGTACGAAGAAGGCGACGCCGCGAATCCGTTGAACGTTTATGGCGCGAGCAAGTTGGCCGGCGAGCAAGCGATTGCTGCGTCAGGTTGTGCGCATCTGATCTTGCGGACGAGCTGGGTGTATGGCGTGCGGGGCAAGAACTTTTTACGCACGATGCTGCAGCTCGGTGCGCAGCGGGCAGAGTTGAGCGTGGTGGCCGATCAGATAGGCGCACCGACATGGTCGCGGACCATCGCGGCAATCACGTCTGAGATCTTGCCCCAGCTTGTTGTCGAGGACCGCGATGAATGGCTGCGATACTCGGGCGTTTACCACCTGACGGCTTCCGGTGCGACCTCGTGGTGCGGCTTCGCTCAGGCCATCTTCGACATGTCGACGCTGAAGCAGAAACCCGTGGTCAAAGCGATCCCTACAGCAGCTTATTCGCCGTATCCCGCGGCGGCTCGCCCACGCAACTCGCGGTTATCGAACCGGAAGTTGTTCGCCACTTTTGGACTAACGCCGCCCGACTGGCGTGAGGCGTTGGAACACTGCATGGTGGATCGGCTGGCAAATCCGTAAAATTGCCAAGCAGAGCGTTCGGTCGATTATTTAGTCGATCACCGCGCGGCAGTCCGAGCATTCCACTTGCGTCACCGTACGTTCGGCGGGGTTGCTGACTAATTCCATTGCTGTCAGCTTTTGTCCCCATACGCAGCCTGAATCGAGGCCGATGACGTTATCGCGAATAACGAGACCCAACGCAGCCCAATGGCCGAACACGACGGTCACGTCCGCGGTCCCGCGCGACGGCACATCGAACCAGGGCATGAAGCCCGGAGGGGCGGAGCCCACACTGCCGCTGGACGAGAAATCCATGTCGCCTTCGGCGGAGCAGAAGCGCAGGCGCGTCAGCGCGTTGCACACTACGCGCAGACGGTCGCTGCCCTTGAGCTTTGGTCTCCATCGCGTCGGCTCGTTGCCGTAGAGACTCGCGAGCGTTTCTTTCCAGTTAGCCGCGCGGAGAGCGCGCTGGAATTCATCGGCGAGTTCAAGGGTCAGCGCCACGTCCCACTGTGGCAGGACACCCGCGTGAACCATCAGCATGCCATGGTCGAAGTGAGCGATTGGACGATGGCGCACCCAGTCGAGGAGATCGGCGGCATCCGGCGCGGCCAAGATTTCGTCGATGGTGTCGCCCTTCTTCGACTTCCGAATACCCGCTGATACGGACAGCAGGTGCAAGTCATGATTGCCAAGGACAGCGACGGCGCGGTCGCCGAGGGCGATCAGGTCACGCAACGTAGCGAGTGATTGGGGGCCGCGATTGATGATGTCGCCAGCGAACCACAGCGGTGTGGCGTGGCTCGGCGCGGCTTTCGCCAGAAGACGCTGGAATGCTTCGCGGCAACCCTGGATATCGCCGAAAGCAAGGGGTGGAAAGTATTGGGCAGGGGAAAGCAGCATAAGTGAGGCACTGGCTACAAAATCGGTGAAGGAGTGTCGGAGGACAGGCGCGTAACGGTATTCGCAATGCCGGCGTGTCATCCGCGGTCGCAAGTCTTTGCAAGTGCGGTGGCGCCACAAGCGAGTAGTTTAACTGCCAAAATTCTTTGGGGCAGGTACGTGTTGTTTCACTAAGAATTGAATTTCGATGCGCTGGCGAATATATGGGAACCTGGCGGGCTATCAATGCATCGAGGCCGTGCCCGGCATGCGTTTTTCCGGGGGGCTTCTCCTTGAATCGATGCCCTCGCGTCCATGCATTTGGAAGGCAGAAGTGCCGATGCGACAGAGGAGGAGGCTTGGAATTGGTTGCTACTCCACACCTCGGCGTCTGGGCTCCGTCTGAGCAATCGCTGTCGACGTGGACGTTGAAAACAGCCTTCAGTGAAAGCGATTCTGGACCTTCTCGGCGCGTTGCTCGAGCATAGTGACCTTTGGGATCTCTCCCTTGGCAAACTATAGACGGACAGCTAGAATAGACTTCGAGAAAAGTCGTCCGGGTCGAGTAGCTGTTCATTTGTTTCCGTGTCTCCCGAATTGGATACTAGCGCCACGATGACAACTATGCCGCCACTATAAACAGTTTGGCCGTCTCGGCGACGCGCCGGGCGTTTTCATTACGATCCGTTTCGGAAATCCTAGGTCGGCGCATAAGCCAAGCCGGACATTATCATCGTCGAGAAGAGTGGTTTGCATACCCAGCGCGTAAAGATTGCGCTACGTCGCGTCTGCAATTGTAAACTGACCTGCGCCGTGCAACCCTTTCAGCCAAACCACAGCACCGCAGTGATAATTTCTCGCTCCCCGACTGGCACGCGCGACTGTCGTTGTCTGCTTCACGACATGAAGCGAAGGGCGGGCGAGGATAGCTTCGAGCTTTTGGCGGCGCGTCATAAAAGCCCCGCTTAAGAATTTCTAGTGTCGCCCGAAATGCTTGATTTTCCAATTTTGACAATGCGGTCAATTGTTAAAAACCATCCTTAACTTCAAACCAAATGAGTTCCTTGCCGATAAATTTGCGAGGATCTATTTTGACGCAAATTTGAACCAGCTTCCAAGAATTCTCTATTATAGAAGCAAATAATATTTAAATCCTTAGTCGACGTCACCAGACGGTCGTGAAATTCTCTTGTCGTAATCAAAATTTACATCTTTGAAAGATCGGGAATATATTAAAATCGGCGCGTGCATTTATGCCGAATCACAAATTTCATATCAGAAGGCATGCTTGGGTCCGTTCCAACCGCGAAATGTTCATCGTCATGCCTGTTGTGCTGGGAACCGGGGCGGCCTGCACCGAGCATCCACGCGAACGCAACGTGATCTATTCAATGAGGGATACGGAGCCTGAACTGATTCATGAGCGCTTGCACTCCGCACGATTTTTATCATTTTTTCTGAGTCTAGAATCTCTCCTAGCGTCTCGCGGTCAGGCGCAGCCGCGCTGTGCGTCGCATCCATATATCGAAATGCGGTCATTCGCCGTTTTGCGCTGGCGAAAAGTCGGCCCAGCCGGGCGCACTGTGGGGCCGGGTACCGCCCCCGCGTCTTGTGACTGAGGCAGGAACGTCTGGCGGCTAAGTTGGCTCGGTTACAATTGAGCCCTGAGCATTATCTCCATCAAGCACGATAGCTCTATCGAGCAGATGGGTCTACTTAAAGGAGAAGGAATTGACGAGCGCAGTGGTCACAGGCATTACCGGGCAAGACGGGGCATACCTCACGCAATTGTTGCTTGAGAAGGGCTACGAAGTTCATGGCACCTACCGGCGTACGAGTTCGGTCAATTTCTGGCGCATGGAGGAACTCGGTGTCCTGAATCATCCGAAGCTTAACCTGGTCGAGCACGATCTGACTGATCTGGGCACCACCATCCGCTTGCTCGAAATGGCCCAGCCGCGTGAGGTTTATAACCTCGCGGCGCAAAGTTTTGTCGGCGTCTCATTCGACCAGCCGATCACCACGGCAGAAATCACCGGCGTAGGCGCGTTGAACCAGCTGGAAGCAATCCGTACCGTCGATAAATCGATTCGTTTTTATCAGGCTTCTACCTCCGAAATGTTCGGGAAAGTCCAGGCAATTCCGCAGAAGGAAGACACGCCGTTTTATCCGCGTAGTCCCTACGGCGTCGCGAAGCTGTACGCCCACTGGATTACGATCAACTATCGTGAGTCGTACGATATTTTTGGTTCAAGCGGCATTCTGTTTAATCACGAGTCGCCTTTGCGCGGCCGCGAGTTCGTGACGCGCAAGATCACGGATTCGGTGGCGAAGATTTCACTTGGGAAGTTGGATGTGCTCGAACTGGGTAACATCGATGCAAAACGCGACTGGGGCTTTGCCAAGGAATACGTCGACGGTATGTATCGTATGCTCCAGGCCGACGAGCCGGATACGTTCGTGCTTGCCACCAACCGGACAGAGACGGTTCGCGATTTCGTCACCATGGCGTTCAAGGCGACCGGTGTTGAACTGAACTGGCGCGGCGCGGGAGAGAAGGAAGAGGGCATCGATTCAAACGGCAAAGTGTTGGTTCGCGTGAATCCAAAGTATTACCGTCCGGCCGAAGTTGAGCTGTTGATCGGCAACGCCGCAAAGGCGAAGGAAAAGCTCGGCTGGGAACCAAAGACTACACTGGAGCAGCTTTGCAAGATGATGGTCGAGGAAGATCTGCGCCGGAACAAGGCGGGTTTTTCGTTCTAAACGAATAATTCGTGAATTGGGACCAAGCTTGTGTTTCGTCGGATCGGCCGAGATACAGCGGAGCCACCGACCCAATTGATTTTGGGGCGGCGGCTTGATCCGGAGTCTATTAGTGTCGAGAGCAGATTTGACTCGAAGATAATATTGTCAAGCGTCTGGTCCGTTGTCCTGACCAAATCGATGCACGGATTCCTAGGCACTCGCTAATTGCTAGGAAGAATGGTGACGGAGAGCGTCTTCGGTCGGCATGCTGCGATTCGTCACAAAAGGGGAAAGCTGTGCACTTCGCCATCGTGAACCGTCGAGCTGCGGAACCTCGCGCAACTCGAATTTCTTTTTGAAATCCAAGGGGCGTTGAAACTCGCGAAGGAAGAGTCAGGAGACGAATCTGTTTCCGATAAACGAGTCATGTTCAGAGACTGTCAACTTGCGCTTCGAGTTGAGGGGTGATTTACCCTGGCCTCATAAGCCACGCGGCTTTGTGCGAGCACATTCATGCGGCGGATACCCGCGGTGGCCCATGAACGCTTTCATTCGCAATTCAGCACACATCGCCCGCGTTGCGGCGACGCGAGTCCCCACTGCCGAGTCTGGCTTGGTCAGGCTCGAATCCGGGGATATCTGACGTCAGCGTGGTGCCTCGTTAACAATCCGCTTATACAGATCGACGTACGAGTCGGCCATCTTTTCCGCGGTGAAAAGCTTGCGGAAACGTTGTTGCGCCGCAGCTCCGAATCTCACCGCGAGCGCTTCGTCGTGCCAGATCTGATCGATTGCATTGCGGAACGCGGTGGGGTCGCCTGGCGGCACAACAAGCCCGGTTTCATTAGCCACGTTCACGTAAGACGTTCCGGTGCCGATCTCGCACGAGACCATCGGCTTGCCGAACATGGCGGCTTCCAGCAGTGAAATGCCGAATGCTTCAGATCTCAGATGCGACGGAAAGAGGAGCCCATGGCACAGCGTAAGCAGGGCGATCTTGTCTTCATCGGGCAGCGCGCCGACGAAATGCACGTTGCGCAATCCCAGCGTCGCAGCCTGCGACCGCAATTCATTCTCGAGGGGGCCACCACCAAGTATGACGACGGTATATTCGGAGCCGTTCAGGGCGTCCAGCAGGACATGTAAGCCCTTGTAGTAGCGCAGCATACCAACGAAAAGAAAGAACTTGGGTCCGACGCGGGTCCGCCATTCGGCCAGTCTGGCTTCGGTTGCGGGAGGATAAGCTCGCGTGTTCAACCCGAAAGGGATCACCTCGACCTTATCGGCGAACCGCTGCAATACCACGCTGCTCTTTGCGTACTGCGGCGAGGTCGCAACAATGCGCGTGACGCTGCCGAGAAAGCGCATCATCAAGGGCCGATAAAAGTGCAGGAGTGTTTTCTGCCGGACTATATCCGAGTGGTAGGTGACGACCGTCGGCTTGTTCAGGCGTGTGAGAAAATGCGCCATATCCATGAACGGCCAGGGGAAGTGGTAGTGGATCAAATCCGCGTGCTTGGAGAGTTCCTTCAACCGTGAGAGCGCCGACAGCGAAAACGCCGACGACGCGACCTTGAAGTCGAGCCGCGCCCGATAGTGCATGTGGTCGCCGAGATCCACCGTTGAGGTGTTGCGGCTGACGGTGAGAACGTCGCTAGCCACACCACGGCTTGCGGAGCCGCTGCAGATCTCGCCGATCACCTGCTCGATGCCACCCATCGTATCCGGCTTGTAGGTCTTATAGAAATGGAGAACTCGCATGCTAGCGGATGAGGGTCTTCCACCAAACGGCGTATGGCTGGGCGAGCCACCATTTCAAGGGTACGTGGCCATGATGACGGCGCACGGTTTCCATCGCTTCCTTGTAATGCAGGCGGCGATGAATGCGCGTTTTGGTTTCATCGTGGTTGCGATTGACAGCGACTTCTTCATCGACAAAGCCAAGCGGACCACCGGTGCGATAAAGACGCCACCAGAGGTCGTAGTCGAGCGCCATCTTCAGGGATACGTCGAGGCCTCCGACTGCGGACCACGCGCTGCGCCGGATCAGTGACGCCGGCTGGGTGATCACACACCGTGTTGCCATGCGGCGCTCGGTGAACGGCTCGACCCACGCGGGAGTGCGCCGGCCGGTGACCTCGTCGAGATGCAGGGCCTTGCCGTACGCGGCTGGCCACAAAGAGTGGCGCTCCAGCGCTGCGACGAGTTTGTCCAGTCCGCCGGTCAACAGAAAGTCATCGCTGTTGAGCCAGCAAACGTAAGGTGCTGTACCCAGGGCGATGCCTTCGTTGATCGCGGCAGCTTGTCCGTCGTCCTTGTGACTACGCCAGCCTGCGAGCTTCGATTCCCAATTTCGGATGATCGAGACCGAATTGTCGGTCGAGCCGCCGTCCATCACGAAGATCTCGGTGGGGACGTTTTGCGCGGCTATCGATTGAAGGGCGTCTTTGAGAAAGCGCCCTTGGTTGAACGACGGAACGACGACGGTGACGGCGGGCTTGCGGTTGGGCATACGCTGGTCAGCTACCGCTTGTCCCCGTTCAGGAAACTTTGATAGGCGAGGCGCAAGCCTTCTGGCAACTCAGTCTTCGCTTTCCAGCCGAGAGCCTTCAATTTGTCAACGGACAAGAGTTTACGGGGTGTGCCGTCGGGTTTCGTGGTGTCAAATGTCAATTTTCCGTCGAAGCCGACTGCCTCGACCACCGCTTGCGCCACTTCGCGAATCGTGACGTCCGTTCCCAGGCCGATGTTGAATAGGCCGGACGGTACGCCGGATTCCATCATGAACACGCAGGCGTCGGCCATGTCGTCGACATACATGAATTCGCGGCGCGGCGTACCTGTGCCCCAGACGACCAGTTCGTGATCGCCGCGCAATTTCGCTTCATGGGCCTTGCGAATCAGCGCCGGCAGCACGTGGCTCGTCGCGAGGTCATAGTTGTCGTTGGGACCGTAGAGATTGGTCGGCATGGCGCTCGCGTACTGCGTACCATATTGACGGTTGTAGGCGTCGCAGAGTTCGACCCCGGCAATCTTGGCGATGGCATAAGGCTGATTGGTCGGTTCGAGCGGACCAGTCAACAGGTAGTCTTCGCGGATAGGCTGAGGGCACTCCCGCGGATAGATGCAAGATGAGCCTAGAAACAACAACCGCTGGACACCTGCTTCGTAGGCCGAATGGATAACGTTGTTCTGGATGGCAAGGTTCTGAAAGATGAACTCGCCAGGATACGTGTTGTTGGCGTAGATGCCGCCAACTTTTGCTGCGGCGAGGAAGACATAATCCGGTTTTTCACGCTGCATGAACGACCGTACGGCGTGGTTATCTTCAAGGTCAAGTTCCGCACGCGTCGCGCTCAGGATGTTTTCATATCCGCTGGCTTTCAGGCGGCGGACAATTGCCGAGCCAACCATGCCACGATGACCAGCCACGTAGATTTTGGAAGCTTTGGTGATGGTTGCTGCGCGTGTCGACATTGTCGATTTCCCTCGCTCATCAATAGGACAGACCAGCTGGACTCCCGAGTCGCGCCAGAACGGTCGCGCGGTAAGCCACCTCTGAGGTGGTAATACCGGCTGCGCCAGTTTCGACAAGAGGCGATCTAGTAACGGGCCCTAGCAGGTAACGATTAACAATTATAACATTAGTGCCATCGGCAAAGCTTCCGCGCGGCGGGCGTCGAACGTGTGGGTTCGTGGTAAATTCCGTTGCGAGGGAGCGTCCCAAAGCATTTTATTGCTCGCGCTTTGTCCTATTCATTCTTTGAGAAGATTGAATGACGCTCGTGGATGACCTTTCGCCCATAATCGCCTTGCGTCGTCAATAAAGCGGCATTTATCAACGGATAGCGCCGGTTGTTGACGTCTCTCGGTCAAAAATATTACGCGTGATGGCATAATTGCGCCGCATTGCCGGGACCGTGTGTCGGCGGGGCAATGTTATCCGTTAGTTAAATACCTCTGAGATGACCGGACTATGCAACTTATTCCGGTTGCATGGGGGTTCCGTAATGTTGACTGTGACGGCTCTTAAGCGCCGCAATCTGCAGAGTCGGCGGCTTGGTCGGAGCCTAGATGTGTGTTTCGACGAGCGGCTTGGATGCCGGCTCTAGGCGGCTAAAAATTTTTGAATTGGTGGTGAGGGAGTATTCTTGAGAGAGATAGATCAGCTTGGATTTGAATCAGTGCTGTCCGGAAAGCGGATCCTGGTAACGGGTCACACAGGCTTTACCGGAAGTTGGGCTTGCCTCTGGCTCAAGCAGCTGGGTGCCGAGGTCGGGGGGTTCTCGCTCGCGCCCGACACCTTGCCCTCGCTGTATGTCGAAGCCGATGTCGCGACGGATGTTGCGGGAATCGAAGGCGACGTCTGTGATCCCAAGGCTGTGCTCGACTGTTTCACACGCTTTCAACCAGAATTAGTGCTTCATCTCGCGGCGCAGCCCCTTGTTCGGCGCTCGTATCGCGAGCCGGTCTTGACCTTCGCCACCAACGCGACAGGTACGGCCCATGTGCTGGAAGCAGCACGCGCTACAGCCAGTTGCCGTTCGATCGTCTGTGTGACGACAGATAAGGTCTACAAAAATAACGAGTGGGCCTGGCCCTATCGGGAAAACGATGCCTTGGGCGGGAAAGACCCGTACAGCGCTTCGAAGGCTGCGGCGGAAATGGTCATCGACAGTTATCGCTACTCATTCGGATCGGATCCCCTGCATCCGATGGGAATTGCCACGGCTCGCGGTGGCAATATCATCGGTGGCGGAGACTGGTCGGAGGACCGGCTGATCCCTGACTTCGCGCGAGCAGTAAACACCGGTGGTTCGTTGACGCTTCGCTATCCTGACGCAACGCGCCCATGGCAGCATGTGCTGGCACTTGTACAAGGGTACTTGATGCTACTCGCCGGATTAGAGCGAGACCGTGCAACATTTGCGCGTGCGTGGAATCTTGGTCCGCATGATTCTCGCCAATTCAGCGTACGTAACGTGCTTGAGATTCTCTCGGACGACTGGGAGCGCCCAAACTTGGATTTCCAGCAGAACCCGCTACCGGAAGCTGTCGCGCTGGCGCTAGACAGCTCCCTTGCACGCAATGTCCTTGGCTGGACTCCACCTTGGGATACCAAGCGTGTGGTCAAGGAAACCGCAGCCTGGTACCGTGCGTTTCATGCGGGCAACACGGGTGCACGTGAGCTTTGCCTGCGCCAATTGGCAGATTGGCGCGAAGGGATGCGTTCGTGAATCTATTGCTGACGGGAGCGTCGGGCTTTATCGGCATAAATCTCGCGCGGACTTTACTGGTGCGAGGGCATCAGGTGGTCGCGGTTGGGCGGCGCCCGTGTCCGGTTGAGGGCGTACTCAATTTTGAAAGCGCACAGCTCGACGCAACCGTGCTGCAGCAGGTCATGGCGGCGCATAAATTCGATGTCGTATTCCATCTTGCGGCCGCAGGCGTGCATCCTCAGGATCGAAACTGGGCTGAATTGGTCCGCGTAAATGCGACGCTGCCTTCTGAGGTCGTCGCCGCAGCCCGCGCGTCGAAGATCGGTGCAGTGGTGCTGATGGGCAGCAGCGCGGAGTATTCAGCTCAGCCCACGGACTTGCTCACCGAGGACATGCCACTCGAGTCGCATAAGCTCTACGGGGCGTCGAAGGCGGCAGGTGGCCTGTTGGCATTGGCGACGGCTGCAGAGCAAGGGCTGCCGGTTGCGGTGCTTCGCGCATTCAACGTGTATGGCCCCGGTGAGGGTGCGCATCGCCTGTTGCCCTCGCTGATCCATAGCCTGCAATGCTCTAAGGCCGTTGCTCTTTCGGCGGGAACTCAGATTCGGGACTTTTTGTACGTCGACGATGCCTGCGACGGCTTAGTCGTTACAGCGCTCGCGCTGACCGAAGGCCGAATGAAAAATGGCGCTTACAACTTGTCGACCGGTACTAAAACATCGGTCCGAGATTTTGCGAGCGCATTAGCGGGCCGCATGGGCGCAGATGAATCCCTGCTGCGCTTTGGCGCGCTTGCGCTGCGTCCGGACGATCTACCTGTTGTCGTTGGCGATCCAGCTCGCCTGCGACAGGCAACCGGTTGGCGCGCCAGTCATTCACTCGATGACGGACTGGGCGCAACGTTGCGTCAAATCGCATCGAATTAATTGCCATGGAAACAATATCGATGGACACTTCGGCAGATCTTCCGCTCATCTCAATTTCAGTGCCTGTACTGAATGAAGCGGACAATCTCGATCAGCTATACGCCCGTCTGCGAAAGTTAAGTGAGACCATGGCTGACCGATGCCGGCTCGAATTCCTGTTCACGGACAATCACTCGTCCGACGCGACGTGGGAGAAGCTTACCGCCTTGGCCAGCGTTGACCAAAGAGTTCGCGCGATTCGCTTCTCGAAGAACGTCGGCTTTCAGCGTTCGATCCTCGCCAACTATATGCATGCCCGCGGTGATGCGGTCTTGCAGATCGACGCCGATTTGCAAGACCCACCCGAATTGCTGGAGAGCTTCTTCCAGTTGTGGCGCGACGGGTACCACGTTGTATACGGTGTGCGCGAAAAGCGGCCAGAGGGATGGCTGATCAATACCTTTCGCAAGTTCGGCTATTGGACCATCGATAAACTGAGTGAACACGCGATTCCGCGCGATGCTGGCGATTTTCGTCTGGTGGACCGCAAGGTCATTGACGCATTGCAGCGGTATCGCTCGTCGAATCCCTATTTACGCGGGCTGATCGCCGGTATGGGCTTCAGGCAGATCGGGGTGCCATACTCGCGTATGGCCCGTGTTGCGGGTTCGAGCAAGTTCGGCGTGGCGCAGTTGGTCAAGCTTGGATTGGCGGGCGTATTCAATCACTCCGTCTTGCCACTGCGGCTGGCAACTTATGGTGGCCTGTTTCTCCTCGGGCTGTCGGCCCTTGGGACGGTCTATTACCTTATCCTGCGCGCATTTCATCCCGACCTGCCACGCGGGCTCGCCAGCATTCACATACTTGTGCTGTTCGGCATAGGGTTCCAGTCGCTGCTGCTAGGCATTCTTGGCGAGTATTTACTGCGCATCTATTTAATATTGCGGGCTGAACCCGTCGCTATTGCAGAAGAGACGCTGAACCTCGCCCCGGCCGACATCAGACTTTAGAAAGTTGAGGAGAATTTTATGAAAGCTGTGATTCTTGCTGGCGGATTAGGCACGCGCATTGCCGAGGAGTCGGACTACAAGCCGAAGCCGATGGTCGAGGTAGGTGGTCGTCCTTTGCTATGGCACATCATGAAGTCGTATGCGCATCACGGTATCAAGGAGTTCGTGATCTGCCTTGGATACAAGGGTTATGTGATCAAGGAATTCTTCTTCAATTACTACCGTCACACGGCAGATCTTTCGATCGATCTGCGAACGGGTGCACACGAGGTTCTCAACTCGCAATCCGAGGACTGGAAGGTCACGCTCATTGATACCGGCGCGGACACGATGACAGGCGGCCGTTTGAAGCGCGCGGCACCCTATCTGGGCGATGAAACTTTTTGCCTCACCTATGGCGACGGGCTTTCAGATGTCGATATCACCGCCGAAATCGCTTTTCACCGGAAGCACGGTCGACTTGCGACGGTTGCTGCGGTGCAGCCTCCAGGTCGCTTCGGTGTACTCAACTTGGCGCCAGACTGCGGCGTAACGAGTTTCGAAGAGAAGCCTAGCGACGAAATCGGCTGGATTAATGGTGGTTTTTTTGTCGTTGAACCGAGCGCGATCGACTACGTGTCGGGCGACGAGATGCCATGGGAACAAGATCCGCTGAAGAACTTGGCCCGCGATGGAAAGCTCGCCGCATTCACTCACCACGGGTTCTGGCAACCTTGTGACACTTTGCGCGACAAGCGGCATCTTGAAGCTCTGTGGGAATCCGGCAGAGCGCCCTGGGCGACATGGAACCGATGATGAAAGACGAACAAGCGGGCGTCGACCGACCGCCGTCGAGCGCTCCGCATCAGCCGGCCGGCTGGAAGTCATGGATCAGACAGGTGCTCGGCGTGGGGGTCTCCCTCATCTGTCTTGTCCTCGTGTTCCGGCGTGTAGATTTCGATGCACTGAAACTTGCGCTATCGGATTTTCGCTGGCACTTCCTTGTCATTGGACTTGTTTCGCTTGCGGTTGACTATTCCGCTCGCATCGAGAGATGGAAGGTGATGCTGCGCGCGGCCGGTGCGAACGTACGCACTCGCCAGTGCATTGCACCGTTTCTCGGCTCCATCGCGTTGAACAACGTGCTGCCATTGCGCGCCGGTGACCTAGTGCGCGCACTTGTGTTTCCGTCGGCTATTGGAGTAAGCCGTGTGACCGCGACCGCGAGCCTCGTTTTTGAGCGGTTGATCGATCTGCTGACGTTGCTCTTGTCGTTGGGAATCGGCTTGCTCATTTCACCGATGCCGCTGCCCGAGTGGATTGGCAAGACGGTGATAATCGTTGCGATCGTTGGCGTGGCGGGTTTGGCGGTTATCGTTGTGTTCGGACGTTCGTTGATCTCAATGCTGGAATGGATCGCGCGCCGCTTCGAGCGCACGCCAGCGCTAGCCAGACTGATTCGACTGGCTGCGTCGCTGATAGAGCAACTGAGCACAATGGGCAGCTTGCGAACGATGGTCCACGTTTTGCTCTTGTCGGTAATTGTCTGGGCGGGCGAGGCAGGGTTGTTCTGGGCGATGTTCAGGGGCCTCGAGATGCATGCGGATTATGCTTCTTCCCTTATGGTCATGGCCATTGCGACGCTTTCGACGTTGGTTCCATCGTCGCCTGGCTATGTTGGCCCGTTTCACCTTGCAGCCTTCGCAGCTGTTCGTGCGCTCGGCGGTACTGAGGCCCAGGCTGCCAGCTTTGCTGTTCTCGCCCATTTGTCTCTTTGGTTACCGACCACGGTCGCCGGTGGCATTGCAATCCTGTTGAATCCGAAGCTGTTTGCCGCGCGTGCGCGCAGTTCGGTTTCGTAGCTGAAAATCAAGACTGGACGTATTCGATGAATCAACAATATGACGTCGCCATTGTGGGCGCAGGATTTACCGGTTTGACCACGGGCTTGGCCTTGAGCCGTGCAGGCCGGAAAGTGCTGATCGTGGAGGGCGACGCCCATCCGGGCGGCCTAGCCGGAACCTTCCAGTTTCAGGATGGCGTAACCATAGAGAAGTTTTACCATCACTGGTTCAACAACGATGTATACGTGCCGCAACTTGTGAAGGAGCTGGGTCTCGAGGGCGAGATTGTGACGTTGCCTTCGCGGACTGGCATGTATTTCAACGGAAAGATGTGGCGGCTTTCTACCCCGCTTGATTTGTTGCGCTTCTCGCCGCTGTCGATCATTGACCGGATCCGATTAGGCTTACTGGTTTTCCAGGTGCGCAAGATCAAGGACTGGCGGCAGATCGAGCATCTAACAATCCGCGAGTGGCTCGAGCCGCTGTGCGGCAAGACGGTGTATCGCGTAGTTTGGCAGCCGCTGATCGATGCAAAGTTTTCTGTGTTTGCCGATGCCGTCAACGCTGTGTGGTTCTGGAAGAAACTCGTTTTGCGTGGCAGCACACGAGACAAGCAGGGTGGTGAGCAACTAGCCTATTTCCGTGGCGGGTTTGGTCGTCTTGCACGTGCGATTTCCGACGAAATCGTAAAGCTCGGCGGCGAGGTGCGGTACAACGTGAGAGCAACCGGAGTGCGTGCGGCGAACGGGAATATTGAAGCGCTGCAGTTGGGCGAGGAGGAAGTTAGCGCTCGGCAATATCTGCTTACGCCAGCCTTTCCATTAATCGCGGATTTGCTCGAGAATGTGACTGCTCCGAAATGGATCGAGTCGCTACGCCGCGTGAATTACCTGGGCAATATGTGCCTTGTGCTCGAAATGGATCGGAGCCTTTCCGATACTTACTGGCTCAATGTCAACGATCCTGGCTTTCCGTTTGTCGGGGTTATTGAACACACGAACTTCGATCCGCCGGCTAACTATGCTGGCAATCACATCGTGTTCCTGTCTCGTTACATTGCGACGGCCGACCCTGTCTGGAAGTATGGTGACGAACAGTACCTTCAGTATGCGTTGGATCATTTGAAGCGTATGTTCCCCGAGATGCAGCGGTCCTGGATCAAGGATTTCCGGCTCTGGCGTGCTGACTATGCGCAGCCCGTCACTGAGCGCGACTATTCGAAGTATGTGCCGGGGCGCGAGACTCCTTTTGGCAACGCGCTTATTTCAACGATGGCTCAGATCTACCCTGAAGACCGGGGCACGAATTACGCGATTCGGGACGGGAAGGAAGTGGCCGGTATTATTGAAAGTACGCTTGCGGCCGGGGACTCGATGCGAGAAGCACGGGATGCCAGTCCAACAGTGACTAGATGACAGCAACGATCTACTCGATAGCACTGCTGACCGCATTGCTGCATGTATGGTTGCCCGGTTGGGCGCTGCGTGAAATGGTTGGGGCGCTGGGGCTCAAGTTTCGCAGAACTGGTGCAAGTCGCTTCCTGACACCATTTGCACTGGGCATCCATCTGAATGCGGTGTGGTTTTTGTTTGCGTGGGTATTGTTTCCAGGCGCGTCGAAGCCGTATCTGGCAGTCGGTACCGCCGTTCTCGACCTGATCATCATTGGCGGCGGCATTGTGTTATCGCGCAGGAGTTTCGTTCGAAAGGGAGGCCGCATTCCGGCTCACCTTGTGACCGTCGCAATTCTCGGGTTGCTCGTCGGCACGTTTGCGTGCTTTCAGGTTCCGAGCGTGCTCGATTCGATCCAGATCCTGCAAATCCAGCACTTCGTTTTGGGTTGGGGATGGAATGCCGCGGACAACGCGGCGACCGGGGCTCTTACCCGGGCGGTAGGTTTGTTGACTGGGTCCATTCCCTCTCCGCCAATGCCGGGTTTTTCCGGCATCATGCTACTGCCCGCTCTGTTGCAAGGAACGCTGCCCGTCGCTACAACCAGCGCCGGCATGAAAGTGCTACTCGTGTTGATGGCAGCTTTCGTGTCCGCGCATGTCGGCGAGCGCCTCGGACTCCGCCCACGTCTGATAGTCACGCTTGTGTTGTTCGCAGGCCTGGTATTAAGCCGGTTCGGCATGTATGGCATGATCAATTTGGGCAAAGACTCGATCTTTGCCGTGCCAATGTTCATCGCTGCGGCGGTATCGCTAGTTGGTGACAAAACCGGGCGGCATCGGCACGAGTCGAACCTCTACTTTTCTGCCGCTATCTTTCTCGGTAGCGTGGTCGTGCCGTATGGGCTAGTGTTTTGGTCGATCTACTTGACGCTGTCGCTGGGCCGCGCTCGCTTATTGCCGGATCTTGTTTCATTGCTGGCGTGGACACTACTTGCCCTGCCTGTTTCCATTGCCGGGATTCAATCGTCGTTGCAGGCTGGAGAGGGTAGTCATCAGCCTTTGCTGATTTTAATCGTTTGCCAGGCGGTCCTCATTCTCGGGCTTTGTTTGTTGCGACGGTATGTGGGCGGCGCTGGTCAGGACCGCGCCTGGCTTCAGCCCCTTACGCCTTTCGTGCCGCTGGTCGCTTTCGTATTCTGTTTATGCCTGATGCCGGCCGTTGCTCACATCGCGGTTTGGACCGACGCATTTGGGCATGCCGTGATGGAAGACCGGGCACCGCTCGATGGGCACACGCGATTTGTCACCTACTTGCTTCGCTCTTTCAGAGAAAACCTGTCACCGGTAATCCTGGTGGCCGTTCTGGGTTGCATGCTTCTTCCTTTTGCGAAACCGAGGTATCGGCAACCGGGCTTTGTCGCACTATTTTCGTTTTTGCCGGTGACGCTGGTGCTGGTTCTATTGCACCTGAAATTGGGTTTGCACGGCCTGACTGACTTCAATATCTGGGACATTACCAAGAACGTCCCTCAGTGGTTTGTCGGCCCTTTATTTACTGCGTTCACCGTTCTGACGATTTCAACGCTGAGAGGTTTCCTCGTTGCAAGAGGAATTGGCCGCGCATGGATGAAACAGGGATCGATGGCAGTACTCGGTGTGATGCTTGTTCTCGCGGTGCTCGTTGTCGCGGCGCGCAACCGAGACTTTCGTAATGCGATACATGTCCACATGCTGACGCGTCCGACGGTGACGGCAGCGGGGGGATATGCGGACCCCGATGTTGCGCAGGCGATGGCATTCGTATGGGCTAACGGACGCGGCAGGCCCGTCTTTGTCTCGCATGCGTCCATTTTCATGGGTGGTTTTTATCTGTACCAGATGTTTGGGGCGGGCAGCACATTCGAATTCGATCAGCGCTTATTGAATGCCGAGTTTCCCAAGGCTTATCCAAGCGTTTCTTTTCTGCTCGATGCAAACGATCTTGCGAAAGTCGAAGATTTCGCTCGTTCGTCCAAAGCGTTCATGTCGGTTTCAACCACACGCAACCGCAGTTATTTGGTGCGTGTCAGTTTCAATGGTGAAGGGCGCGTTTCAGGCAATGGCCTGTAGGCCGGCGTGAAGTTCAGGACATCAATGCGAATCTGACCTTCGTTTGTCAGCCGATATGGCAATACGGCTTGGCACAATGGCCCCGATCGCGAGCAGGCGTATGGAAGTCAAGCATGGCGACCTAGGAGCGGTTCTCTGTTAGGCAATTCGCGTGAGGCGTTTATGATGGCGCTCTTGCCTAAAGCTGATATTTTCACAATGCAAAAAAGAACGCATCGCGTCCCTAATTATCTGCTGGCGTCGCTAGTCGGCATCGCCCTCCTAATGAACTTTGGACGTTTCATCGAATTAAGCATGGATTTTGTCCAGCACTTCATGCTCGTCGATGAAATCATGAAGCATGGCGGCCGGCGCCCGGAAGTACAGATCGGGATCATGAGCATATATCCCCCCGGTGCGCATTGGCTTGCCGCCGTAGTGGGCTGGATCGGCGGCTCTGGACTGGTGGCGATTGTTTTAATTTCTGTCGCATCTGTGTACGTGTCGTACCTGCTCGTGCTCGAGTTGGTCGGAAAGGATTCTCCCGTAAACTTTGCCCTGGTCGCGGTCGCCTTCATTCTGCTCGCGCACACTCACTCACTGATCGGGTGGGAAGTAGCGCTCAACTACTTTTACTCGCAACAGGTAGCTGACGTCGCGCTTCTAATGACCCTGGTTGGCCTGGCCCGCACTACAAATGTATGGGCTCGAGCGCTTATAGTCATTGTGGTGGGTGCTATCGCCATGTGGGTGCATGCGCTGATCGCGATCCAGATCCTCGGTTGCGGCTTGTTGCTGATGTTCTATCAGAGCGTCCTGGCGTGGCGCGCAGGCCGGTCGCCGGTAGGGATTGCGTGCGCGCTGGGCTTGACCGCAGTGGGGTCCGTACTGATCTTGCTCGTTCACCCTTCATTCAAGGCTATGCGTGCCGCGTCAGAAACGAACGGATATGTGCAATTCAGCTATTCATTCACTCTTGTGGCTGCGGCAGTTTGCGGGGCGATCGCGCTGATGGCGTTGTGGAGAAACTTCAGCGGTCGTTCGCCGAGCGAAGTTGACGCGGTACTGGGGTGCGCTGGACTTGCCACGGCCATACTCGCGGTCGCGCAATATATTGTCTTGCATGTCGGGCACGCCGGCTCGGATTACGCCGTCAAGAAACACATGTTCGTGGTCGTGACGCTGGCGATGGTCAACGGTGTGAGGTTAGTGGGTGATCGCTGGCCGCGCACGTGGCAGTATGGCTGGCTCGCTGCGCCAATCCTCGCTGGATTCGCGGCTTTCCATATCTTGGAACCCTTTGCTGTTCCTGTCGTTCCGGTACTCCGCGCTATCGATTATGCAAATCACGTTGCGCAGTTCGACCTGCCTGGATTCATGCCGGGGAATACGGTGTCATACGATAAAAAATTGCCACCGGAAATCAACCTCATGATCTCCAACACGTCATTTCAACATCCGTTCGGGGACAAGCAGACTGCTTGGCTCAACGGGGAGGATCCAACCGTTGACTCGCAATACGCCATGGTTCGGCGTACCCCGGAAATCGATGCGCAATGCAAGGATCGGTTCGCCGAGAGCGCGACCTATGTAGTGGTCACGCCCGACTGCCTGAAGCGTTAGCGGATAATGCCTTCCATCCACCTTTACATGTCGCGCCGCGGAGCCGATGTCGAAGTTGACGCAATGCATGATGATGGCATCGGTGGAGTTTTGAGGGGGCGGCTTATCAGGATTGGGATTTAGGCGAGAGCTCGCTCATGCGACAGTGATCGAGAGTTGTGTTCATTGCTCATCCTATAGGTGAGCACCTGGAAACCGGCTTCGCTTCCAGCGAACTCCCGCGAATTCCAAAGAGAGGGGTGCTTTTCCTCGCGCTACTTGACGCCGTAGACCCAAGGGTGAGTCTCGAACAACGCCATTGCTGCATCCAGCACGAGAAGCCCACCCCAGCAATACCACCAGAGTCGCTTGGAAAGGCGGTGCTTGCTCCAGCGAGCTTTCCAAATTGCAGCAATGCCAACAATGGCTGCTATGCCAAGTGCAGTGGGACCGATCAGCACGCACAGCCCAAATGCCGCACTTAGGCTCACGGAGGCCCACCCGAGCACATACAGGTCGCATTTGATTGCGGCTTTGGCTCCATGTATGTCATTGTTCATTATTCAGCATGCCTTATTTTCCTCCAAGAATCCGACCACTCCAGTAGGCGACTGACACACAGGGCCAGGCACGACCCGTTATCTAGGAGGGTGCAGACATTGTATTTCGCGGGCACTAATTTATCCATACGCCGCAAGAATCTCCCTGTCACCGCATCGAAAACGTCGGAACTCCGAATTCGGAATCTGGCCTTCGACGCCGTCTCAACGGGTTCAACGAATTCCGGCACCGTGATGAACAGGCGAATTTGTGGCCCCGATATCAATCAACCACGGTACCCGCTATGGGCATTATTTGATCGATTTCCTCAGCAACTCGGCCGCGGCCAGGCGTGAGGAAAGTACCGGAGGAGGACTGGTTGCCCGTCCATTCACATAAGCTCAATTCCCCTTTGCAGGTCACACACACCCTTGTTCTGCGGCTGTTGTCTCTGCTACGCACCATAAGCTTCGTTCAGATCGTCTTAAGTTCGTCGATATACCTCGATCGAAGCGGTGGTTTGCGCTCTCTCTGCAACGATTGGATTTCGCCGTACGCGATGTCTGCGAGGCGCGTCCGTAGCGAGACTACCCTTCCACCGTTGCGGTCTGGCCCACCGATCGCCTTTCGCCAGTAGTGGGGGTTTTTTCGTAAATACCCAAATACTTACACACAATTGATATCGTAATGTCTCGGACATTAAAAGAAATACGTAACAACAATAGGTAACATTTATTTCTTCGGGGTTTTTATGTTAGCGGGGACACAAGAACTAGATGCACGCTTTGCCGTACCCACAGTGAAGGAAAAGCTGGCGATCATGTTGTCGGAGTCGGACTACCCAGTTGCCGATCCATACTGTTTTCCTCGTTTCACTGTGAGTTTATTTGCCGGAGGTAATGCACTCGTAAGCAAAGACTATATGAGGCTTACGCGAACGTAGATAGTGTTCACCCCCCATGTTCAGCAATGCCCTTTTCCAGGTTGCAACAACCGTCTCGCGCTCAAGGCGAGAAGCTGCCGGACTTTAGCGAGCTAGTGATCGCGAAACACTTTGGCCGCTTAGCTGATATGGGGCACGGTGCGATGGCGTCGACCAGAAAATCTCTTAACCAGACTCGAATAACGCTCGCAGCCCTGGCTACGACAGAGTTGAGCGCATGCAGATACTTTCGAATCGAGCCAGCGCGCGCGGCGTCGGACGTCCGCATAGCTGAGCGACGAGGGCGCAAATCTACGATCTCAGAGTCAATGTCACAGATCGACGTTTTCAGGGCTCAGTAGATCGCGCGATCTTGTCCGCACGCATGACGACGACCCCGTTCCCTGCGAGTTGGCGCGCCCGTGCAGCAAAAATTCGGGACCTGGAAATCGCAGAGCGGGCCGTGTTGTCGCTGCGAAAGACAATGCTTGGCGAACCGGATGACTCCAGCGCGATGCGTACTTAAACGCAGAGTCAGCGGCCGTATCATTTCAATTTAGACCAGCACTCAATGACCGTCCTTTGCTCACGCTATAGCGTTCGAGTCAAACTACGCTTATCTTACGCTCAGGCGGATAACGCGCCGAACCTTCGCGAGGTCAAAAGTGGATTGGAGCCTATCGAGATGGAAGCTGCGCAGGCTGAGTCGAGAAATGCGCTACAGGCCTTTAGGGGGGAGCGGCCTTCAAATAAGCGCTGTCGGATTTGGGACGTGCCAGTTGCGCATGATTCCACAGCAACAAGCAATTGACACCTTAAAGCGCGGCTTTGAACTAGGCGTAAACTTTGTCCATACCGCACCCGACTACGAAGGGGCGGAAGATCTTGTAGCGCAGGCGGTCAGGGAATCCGGCCGGAAAGTCCTGGTCTTCACTCAGGGGTACGGCGCGATTTCTCATTTCGAATGGCTTTTTGAGATGGCCTGCAGGCGCGCTGGATCAAACATTCTGGATGTGTTTGGAATCGCCTGCGTTGAAGACAGGGAAAGCCTGAACGAGAACGTCTGGGGCGCGGGCGGAATGATCGAGTTCCTGCTCGAGAAAAAGCGAGAAGGCCGATTGCGTTCTATATTTGCCGAGTCGCATGGCACGCCGGAATACATCAAGAGACTGATTCAATCGAAGGTGTTTGATTCGATTCTGCTCGCATACAACACGCTCGGTTTTCACGCCCTGTCTTACTATCCTGAACCTCCCGCTACCTTCGAGACTCTACCTCGAAACAAACGCGAAGTTTTTCCCCTGGCTCGCGAGCATTCCGTCTCGATCCTCTTGATGAAGTCGCTAGGGGGTGGACTGCTGTGCAAAGGGAAAGCCTTTGCGCCTCACGCCCGCTTCAGCACGGAAGAGCAGACGCCAACCGCCAGCGATGTGCTGCGCCACCTGCTGCTTGACCCTGATATCACAGCAGTCGTGCCGGGTACCGCGTCCGTGGAAGAGGCCCAAGAAAATGCCAGCGCAGGATTCACCAAATCGCCATTTGGCCCAGAACAGGCAAGACAGGTAGAGGCGTCCAGTGCGCAGATGCTACAGACTTTGTGTACGCGATGCGGTCACTGTGATTCTCTGTGCAGCCACAACCTCCCTGTTTCCTGGTTGTTTCGTGATGCTTACGTTTCAACCATTGCTGCGGAGACATTTGAAACCCTGGATCGACTCCAGTACTTTCATCTGCATCCAGGTGAAATATCGACATGTAGCACGTGCGTTGATGTGACCTGTGAATGTCCGTCCGGGTTAGACATTAAACACAGCTTGACGCAGGTTCATTCGGTCATGCTTAACCTGAAGCAAAATGGGCTGCTCCCGTTGACGCCCGCGCAAAGCGCCCTGGAGCAACCACGCGGCCCTTGGCGGGTCGGGTTGTTTCAGACTGAAATCCCGGGCGTACTAGCACGCGGGCAATCCGGGACGTGCCGGTTATGGTGTGAAAATGCGGGTGAAAAAAAATGGATTCCTGCGAGTGGCTGGGCCAATGGCCGCGGCTTGGTCTTATCTGCTCGGATTGGCGGCGCGCATCAAACAGTCCCTTTGCGTCATGAGGTAGAGCCCAATACGCGGACCCATTTCACCTTCGAGATAACAGCCCCGGCGCAGCCGGGCAAGCATCGCCTTGAAATTTTCTTGCAGTCCGTTGGCGATGACATTTCACCAATGCCCGAAGAGGATATTGCAATATGTTCCTTTCCAGTCGACGTCAAGTAATCGGTCAAGAACGCGAGCAAGCCACACGAATTTATGATGCGGCGTATGACGAGGTTAATCTTCCGGCCGAGCTGGCGGCAGGTGCAATGTGGAGCTTGCGTGTGAGGGTCCAGAACCAGTCCAACTGGATCTGGCGACGTCACGACCCCGAATCGAAAAACGTTGATTTGACGGTGTGGATCGACGGCCAGATTGCAGTGACGCAAAGCTTGCCTGTTGAGGAGGTGCACCCTGGTGAACGCATCGACTTTCGCGTGCCTTTTCGAATTCCAGGCGCGGTTGGTTCGCATGAAATTGTTATCGATATGATTGAGCAGAATGTTGCACTGTTTAAAGACAAAGGCTCGGCACCCCTCAAGGTCGGGATTAATGTCTTCGCTGCACCTGTGACGCAAGGTGCCGTACTGCAGGAAAAGGCCAATCGGCTTTGTCCTTGGAATTATCAGCCGTCTGCCGGGATTCAAGCGGGGGCGGACGGGGCGCATTACCCTTTGTTTGTCGCGCGGTCGAAAGGCGCGCACTTCTGGGACACGGAGGACAGGCAGTACATCGACTACGTGATGGGATGGGGCTGCGCGTTGCTTGGATACGCCGAGCCTCGGGTGCAGGAAGCAGTCCGGCGCGCGCTTGAGAGCGGTGCGGTCGTGCCCCTTCCACATGCGCTGGAGGTCGAGGTGGCTGAAATGCTCACCGAAGACATTCCGTGCGCCGAACGCGTGGTGTTCGGGAAGAATGGCTCGGATGCCTGCACTGTGGCCGCACGGCTTGCAAGAGCGTACACCGGCCGAAACGTTATTCTTTATTCGGGCTACCACGGCTGGCAGGACTGGTGGGTTGAGCAAGTCGGTTTCGAAAATTGCGGTGTGCCCGATCGCGCAACTCCATTGATTCATCGGTTCAAGTTCAACAACCAGGCTGATTTTCAACAACTGTTCGATCTGTATAAGCATGACCTCGCCGCTATTATGCTTGAGCCATCCGGACCAGCCGAGGGACCGCAAGGTTCTCCTCAGGACGCGAATCCTGCCTTCCTTCTGTTCCTGGCCGATTCAGCGAAGAGGGCGGGAGCGCTGCTCATCTACGATGAAATCATGACGGGCTTCAGATATCCCGGCGGAAGTGTTCAAAAGGCGACTGGTGTTATTCCAGATTTGACTTGTTTGGGTAAGGCGCTTGGCGGTGGAATGCCTTTGTCTGCTCTTACGGGACGCGCAGCGATTATGGAAAGTGCCATGCACCGCACGCATTACGGACCCACATTCAAAGGCGAAATTTACTCGCTCGCCGCCGCCAAGGTCGCATTGGGCATATATCGCTCTGAGCCAGTTGCCGAGCAAGTTTGGGCGCATGGAAACAAGCTACGGGAAGGGGTCAACCGGTTGTCTTCAGAACTGGGTGTCAACGCGCGATGCGTCGGCCCAGCCTTTCGTGCGACCGTAGTGTTCTCGGACAACGACGTCAGTCTCATTCGACTCAAGAGAACGCTCTATTTTCAAGAGTTGCTCAAACGAGGAGTCATGACTTACAACGGCTTTATGTTACCCAGCTATGCGCATGATGATCAGATGCTGAATCGGCTTCTCGAGTGTGCCGGCTTGGCTCTTGAGCGTGTCGCGCGGGCGGAGCGGAACGGCACTCTGGATCGTGCTATCGAGATTCCACTACTTTGAGCGAAAAGGTTGTTGCGCCTTTTTGATTGATGGACATTAGCGCGTCCATTTCTGTCGTGAATTCTGCGACAAGACGTTCAAAATCCGGGAATGTTTCAGCGTCGCGTGAGTCACTGCAACGACACTTGTCGCAAACGGCACAGACGCCGCTTTGTTTTTGTGCTCTGCGTAGATGTTTGAAAACAGGATTCTTCCACAAACTGGAAAATTCTTTTTCTCCCGGAAAATTGAATGTTGTTGCCTGCGAGAGTTCCGCGCTCGATAGCGGGCCGATGCAGGGGTACATATAGTTAGACGCGTTGTGCGCCCTGCTGCCCTTGTGCGTGCTACCAATGCATCCCATTCGCCAAAGGAACCCGCAGAGATTGCCCTGCGTTTCAGATTGCAGGAAAGCATCCGCTAGCTTGCCTAATTGCCACTCATTTTTCTCGATCTTTGCGAAATCGTAGAATGCACGGACTTCGAGACCATATCGCACCGTTTTCTCAGTCGAGGGTGGTGGAATTTCCAGTGAAACCCGGTGAATAGCGGCTACCCGAACAGTTTCCTCATAGATGGCGTCATATTCAGATCGGAAATTTTCTAAGGTTTCTTCCGGGCCAAAAGTATGTGCAACGGTGTGATACCCCAATGCGGAATAAGGAAAGGCGGTTAATCGGTCAATTCCGAGTTTTCGGCACAACGCGGGCATTCTGGGTAGATCTGAAAGATTCTTGCCATTCAAGACCATCGATCCGAAAACGAGCGGAAACAATGTGCCGCTCTCGCGTTTCGCGGTCTTCAATTTTTCCAGGTTGGCGCAAACTCGATCGAAATGATCCTCCTGATGCTGGACCTGCCAGGATTCCGCACTTGCTGCGTTGAGAGAGACGTTGATCCACCTCACCTGGTTCAGCAAGGAATCGATGAGACCGGGGCGATGCAACGCAACCGCGTTGGTAAAGAAATTGAGGCCAAGGTGCGGGAAAAATCTGGCGAGGTAATTGATGATTTCTGGTAAATGCTTGTTCAGAGCGGGTTCGCCCAAGCCGCTCGATAGACGAAGAATCTGAACGTGCCGTAAGAAATCCAGTTGCTCGATCTTTGTTCGATCCGAGAATTTATAGATGGCGTTACTGTCTGTATAAGCGCAGAAACGGCATTCCAGATTGCATGCACCGGTGAGTGAAAGATGAATTTCAGGCGGAAGCCCATCAGGTTCCGTAATCCCTTGCCGGTATTCCATTTCGTTGATCAGGGCGTTGAACACCCAGGGTACTTGTGACTTGTTACGGTGCTTTAGTAGCGCGTCGATTGTACCGTCAACGCTATTGACCTGTTGATCATCTTCAATACACTGGGGCTCGAGTAATTCGTAGAATGCAGCATTGATGTAAACAGGCGCGTCGCTATAA
Organism: Caballeronia eucalypticola; assembly: GCF_047608185.1. NCBI lineage: Bacteria > Pseudomonadati > Pseudomonadota > Betaproteobacteria > Burkholderiales > Burkholderiaceae > Caballeronia > Caballeronia eucalypticola. Next base: position 31,928 of record NZ_JBLKRU010000028.1, on the reverse strand, counting down.
GATCGACCGACCCTGATCTCAATATCGTCTAGCGCTGGTGACTGGTACGCTGACGTGCCGGATGGCGGAATCTGGTGGGTGATCAAGTTGTTGCGCAAATAACAGTCCCGAGAGACTGCCGTAATGGCGGTCAGAGCGTGCAGGGCAGCCCATACGTTATCAGTGGAGACTGTGTTGTTTCGCCATGCAAATCCGTAATAATCTTGAGTGCCTGGGTTCGCGCAAACCGCTGGTATTCCGTCACTCACTTGCTCTAGAAGTACAGCGATTGGGGGAACATCTTGCAAAAGAAAACTCGGGTTAACAATGACGTGAATACCGGAGGCCTTCAGATGTTGAGGCTTGATGTATTTGCCGTTGCTTAGACGCAAGATACGTTTTGTGTCATTGTTGATCAATAATATCTCTGTATGTGTGGGCACGAAAATCTGCGCTCTTGCCTGGAGATATTGGATGAGACGCGCGGCGCACGGGGAAAGCCCGAGAGGTGAAAGTACGCGCGCCGGTAGCACTACATAGCAGTAGGTTTCGTTGGGATCCGGCCGACGGAGCAGTCTCATTTTCGTTTCCTCAAACGGACGCTATGTCCGTTCAGTTATTTCGTAAGGCAGTGGGCCGTCTAAACTCCATCCTGGATTTGCGTGTTCGGATAATTTGGAGCTAACCGGCGCGCTATCGAATGACCCTCTGTTGCTTGCCTGACCGCCTCGGATCTAACGCCCCGACAGAAGCACGATACTCGATTCGAGGTGAAATCGTGAAATATCTGTAGTGAATTCCAGTTCTTTTTCGCGCGCAAGATCATCGATTACCTCGCTGCAACAATGTTCGAAGACCTCCGCTGATTTGCGACTCCCCGCACCCTCTCAAGGCAGACGCATGCCATGGTCGTGCTTCGCGAGGTAGCTTCGCCGCTATCTGCGACCATGCCGAAGCGGTCACCTCTATCCTACGCGGCGGTTTCGTGCCACCTATCCTTGGTAGGAGCGGCATGCAGTAATGCTGCACGTACGGATCCGTCCCGAGTGCGACGGCTAAAAATCGTCTCAACCATGACCTAATAATCTATATTTCGCCGAATCGATGAGCGAAAATCGACACGAAAAGCCCGGTCCAAATTTTAGTGGTCGTCGCGATCGCCTTCGTTAGCATGACTGAGGTTACCATGGCTAAGCGCTGATCCGTCCCTTGTAGACAGCCCACGTGACGGAATTCCCTGCGTCTGCTAGATTCCGCTCATGCAACTGCCTAGCGACACAGCAATAGTCACCCTTTGCTAACCTGTCCAATCAACTGCGCTTGCGGCTTCTGGCCAAAGTTTAGCTCGATCAGCGTGTCCATCTTTGTGACGAGGTCGCCGAGAGCTTCTTGGCTGTTCTTGTGACGATTGTCGACTTTCTCATCGAGGCGTGTGATCTGGTTTTGCAATTCGGTGCTCGTGACGGCTGTCAAGTTGTTGCCCATGCATTCCAGACATTAAAAAAGCAACCCGGAGGTGGTTGATAATCCGCAATTACAAAGTATTGATACAATGCCGTCCGACTGTTGGAATCGGGTCCATTCCGGAATCAGCGGTTAAAAGCCCCGAGCACTAATCGCGCTCGGGGCTTTTCTGTTTTCGTGGGTGCCAATGCCGCTCGCAAGCGGGTTGGGCGAAACCGTAGCAGGTGATACAGGAAATAATGTATCTTTGCGACTTTTCTTGAAAGAAGACCCGGCATGAATGCAATGATCCCGTTGATGAGCGCCCTGTCCGGGGTTCTGCTCGTACTTTTCCCTGGGTGGGGAGCCAAACAGATCCTCGTGAAGTTCGGCCTACGATGGCAATCCGATTCGGCGTCGGCGATCTTGACCTCGTTTTCCCTCGGGATCCACGTCAACGCGCTAATGTTTCTTTTCTGTTGGGTTTTTGTAAGTGGGTCTCCGAGCACGATTGGGATATCGCTCCTTGTCCTGGATATCGCAATTGGCTGCAGCGGGTTGATCTTTAAAGGTTCAGTTGGCCCGGTACGAAGCTCGCTGTGGGCGATGATTATGCTGGGGCTCGTCGTGGGCGAGTACGCTTCATTCCAATTCCCTAATGTACTGGACTCTGTGCAGATCCTTGAGGTGCAGCAATATCTGCAGGGATGGGTCGGAGGGGTGGCCGCTTTCCCGACAGTTCTCGCCCGCGCGTATCACATCTTGCTAGGCGGGATGACGGTACCGACGCAGCCTGGTTTTGCTGGCCTGATCTTCATTCCATCGCTACTTCAACCGAATTTACCGGTAGCGACGTCGGCGGCAGGCATGAGGGTTATCCTTTTCGCTTTGGCAGCGGTAGTGTCCGACTACGCTGCTAAGCAATTTGGTTTTCGCCCCCGAGTTGCCGCCGCACTGTTGATTCTCGCAAACCTTGTATTTAGCCACTATGGTCTCTACGGCATGTTCTTTGTCGGTAAAGATTCCATCTTCGCTGTGCTGTTGGCGATCGCTTCCGTAGCTGCTATCTACAACACTGATCCGGATTCGAACGAGCCGGGACTGTTCATGTCCGCAGCCGTACTACTCGGTGCAGTCGTCGTTCCCTACCTGTTGTTGTTCTGGGCTATTTACTTTTTCGTCTCTCCATGGACAACGGCGCGCAGGGTATTCCGACAAGCCATATGGTGCGTCTACCCCCTGACAATCGCTGTTGTCGGCGTGCGCGCGGCATTCGCTGCGGCCGGAAGCCATGTCATAGGCTTGCTGCCAGCATTCATCGCGGAAATTACAGTGCTCGCTATCGCCGCGTACACGTTCCGGAAGCTAAGATACGAAGAAGTTGAGGCGCCCCAGTGGTGGCGCTTCGTGCTCGCGTGCATACCTGCTGTGTCAATCATCGGCATTGTGCTGCTGTTGCCTGCGAAAGCACACATCATCCAAGGCTACAGGGGTACGGCGCCAGTTGTGATGTCTTACCCACCACTGGATGGGGTAATGACTGCGTTCGGGTACTTCTACAAGATGACACCGATGAACAACCCATGGCTTTCGACCGTGGCGGTCATCATGTGTGGTCTCGCTCCGCTGGTTATCAAGCGATTCCGGTCACCGTTTTTTATTGCACTGTTTGCGTTCCTGCCGACTTCGGCATTTCTTGTACTGATTCACCTTCGGCTCGGATTGCATATTTTGCCGGACTTCAACATATGGGACGTGACGCGCGACACAGTCCAATGGTACGTCGGCGCATTCGCCGCGATCATCGCTTTGATTGGATTGGCCGCCATCGGTGAAAGGCTTTCCCCAGCGGCTAGCGTTCTCGTAGTGCCCGTTGCCGCGGCTCTTTTCCTCGTAGGCGTGCAAGCCAACTTCAAATATTTTGCGTGGCTTTTAAATCAGCCTGTGACGATGACAAGCTCTGGAGGATATCTGGATGCCCCCACGGCGCGCGCATCAGACTTTCTTTGGCGTGAAGCGCGCGGAGAGTTGGTATTCGTCAGCCAGGAATCCGCGCTTGGCACTACCTTTCCGATCTATCAGATGTACGGGGCGCGCCGGGTTGCTTATTTCAGCGATGAATCGCTCTCAACTTCCTCCAAAAAATCAATTGTCTATCTGGTGAACGGGAAGGACGCCAAGAAGGCGGTTGAGTTCGGCAGCCAAAACCATGCCGACGTGGACGTGTTGGGCCTATCGAGCGATTCATATATCGTCCATTTGAAATTCGACGGAGGCGCAAAGCTTACCGCGACGGATGTGCCAAAGCTTTCCGTTGGCATCGACGAAAGCGCCTATCCAATAGAACATGCCCAAGGAAGAACATTCCGGTGGATCGGGCCTGACAGCAAACTGACCTTGAACAGCATTCTAGGAGGAGGCGAGCAAACCTGCGTTGATCTCCAACTAATCAATCCATGGGGCGATAAATCGCTGTCGGCTACGATCACGACTTCGCGAGAACAGCAGACAGTCGATGTTCCGTTTGATGCGACTTTTGCCAACCCGCTGACCAAACAGGTTTGCTTGTCGCTGGCAGACCATGATGAAACGATTGAAGTGAAATCAAACAAGCCTGCTCAGCACTTTCCAGACGACTACAGGAATATCTCTTTTGGGCTGGTCTGGCCGCCGGCGCCCCATTAAAGCAGAACAGAGGCAGTCTTTCGCTTCGCGATAGACTGCACGAAAAATCCAAGCGAGAAATATGAAAAACTGAAAAACAAGGGGGTGGGCATGGAAGCCCAAGACCGACCTGCTCGCGTCCTTGCAGTCCTTGGAAGCGCGATCAAACGTTATGTGGAATTCGAACCTCTTCATGTCGCGTCTGAAGCTGTTTTGAAATTGCGTTTAACAGCTTCCCCATTGGCGGCCTGCTTCTCTCCGGATAAAACTACGCGCGGGATAACGCGCCATGCATACCGCTCTCTTCACTTGGCCACTAGCGTAGATCGCGTCGTAGCTGCGGACGTGTCGGCTTGCAGCATCCCAATGAGGTTTTCTAAGTGAGACTGCAGATCCTCCCTGTCGTGGTTCGCGCTGTACGCAAATCAGACCGCCAATTCGTAGGTCGAGCCAGCCGTACGGGCATCGCGCACAGAGGCTGACGCACCCGTCTTTGTTTTACCGTTATCGGGCGCCAGGCCTGGGTAAGCGGCTCGGCCCGACCGTTTCCCCATGCTGACTTTTCCAAAGCATGATGAGCGCGTTTAGATTAACGGAGCCAGTCAGCCATGTCGAACGCAGGGGGCGGAGCCCATCCCCGTCGCACGTACGCGCGAGAATTCAAGCAGCAGGTGATCGGAGAGACGTTGGAGCCCGGCATGTCGGTGTCGATTGTTGCGCGCCGGCACGACATCAACGCCAATGTGGTGTTCGGATGGCGCAAGCAATATCGTGAAGGCAAGCTAGTCGTCCCTGCACTCGAAGTTGCGCCGAGCATGCCATGCACGGAACTGCTGAGCGTCGACGTGATCGACTCGGCATTGGTACTTCGGGCGCCGGAGCCGACAGTGATGTCGGAGCGATGAGCAGCGTACCGATGCCGATGCCCGTGTGCGAGATCGAGATGGAGATCGGCAAGCGACGCGTGAAGATTCGCGGCCTGTCTGCCGAGCGCACCGAAGCGTTCCTGCAGGAATGCCTGAAGTGATCGCGCCGCCGGCAGGCATGCGCATCTGGCTTGCGGCTGGCGTGACCGACATGCGTTGCGGGTTCCAGGGGCTTGCCGCGAAGGTGCAGACAGCGCTCGAAGAGAATCCACTGGGCGGTCATGTGTTTATCTTCCGTGGCCGCCGTGGCGATCTCGTGAAGCTGCTGTGGGCGACCGACGACGGGCTCTGGTTGCTCGCAAAACGATTGGAGCGAGGCCGTTTTATCTGGCCCCAGGCCGATGGCGGAAAGATCCATCTGACGAGCGCCCAGCTGTCGATGCTGCTCGAGGGCATCGACTGGCGGCAGCCGCGCGCGCGCGTGAGGACACGGCCCAGCCGAGCCGCTTACAGGCCTGGTACCCCGCGTTCGGGGAGAAAGAAACGTTGCCATAGCCCAGTCAGTTCCCAGCGTGGTGGTTTGGACTGAGCCACCTGCACCTGGACCAGAATTACCGCGTCGAGTGCGTCAGAATTCAGTACGAGTCAACGGCTAGCAGTTCGCACGACTCATATTCAGCTATCTCCACCAGGCGGAGTTGCTACGTCACTGTGCTGTCACTGACAAATTCCGAACGTTCCACGCGGCCAATCGGTTGTCGCTGGGTCCAAGCGGTTTTGCTTCCCCATTCGTCTCAATGCTGATTTCCGATATGTCTTTCGGATTTGTGTTTATCGCTGTTGAGAATTGCATAGGGGCACCGCCGTTTGATTCCAAGGTGAATTCCTGAGCTGCACCGTCTCGTTTAACAAGCCGTACTGTAAGAGTCTGCTTCCCAACTGTCCTGTAGCCGAACGACAGGTTGGTGCGTGAAGTGGTTGACTGCACGGACTTTGCATCGAATGTGAATTCGATCTTGTGAGGTACCCATTGCCACCAGTTGTCGCCGTCGCTCTCGCGCGCGTATGCGCCTTTAATTGTTGCGATCGCGATTGCACCGTGCCCATCGTAGATTCCTACTTTGAACGGACCCACCTCTTTGCCTTGACCGACATATCGCGGCTTGTTCCGCGCTTCCACGACGCAGTCACCCGCGGCGATGTCTTGATTGCCATGGGCTCGGGTCATGTCATTGAGGTAATCGTCACCTGTCCAATTCGATCGAAGATCACGGTCCTTCAGGAAAAGCGCGGCGATTTCGCGCGCTTTCATATCTTCGGCATTGAGGGCCAAATACACTGCTTTGTTACCGCAGGTATCTAGGACCGTACTTCGGAGATTAAGATAGAGTTGGCCCAGGTCCGACGGCGAACCGTAATACAAGATGAAGGGATTGAATGCGCCAGCGAGCACTCGGGGTGGCGCGAGGGCGGTAAGTATTAGGCCGAGGGCAAATACGGTTGCCACTGCATGATTGAACCGCTTCCCCAAGGGACGTTTCAGGCGAATCATTCCAACCAAGATAAATACCGACATGAATGGACCGGCCCAATCGGATAGCTTGAATTCGCTCCAACTCGCACCGATGCCTATCGGAAACGGTGACGGCACGGAGTATCGGAAATAAAAGAGGCCGGCCACCAACAGTGTTAGCATCACGCTTGCTGGCAATAGTTCGCCGCTACTTGCGCTTCGCCATATGGGCCGCCAGCTCGTGATAACCAAAACGGAAGGGATCGCCAGCACAACGACCCCTAACCAGAACGACGAAGAGCCCACGTTCGGTTGAAGGGCCCAGTTAAGTCCATCCCATGGACCACCGTGAACACCGAACGCATGAGCAACAAAGCCGACTAACGCCCAATTGACTGGCATACCGACGACCGCGTGCGACTGAAGCTTCAATGCCTCGACTGCACGCACCATTTCCGTATTAAGCAGCAGGATTGAAGCTCCTGCAACCAAGAAGCCATACGTGACGATAGTCTTAGACGCCTGATGGCGCAATGCAATTAGTCCGGCGCTGGCAACCATCGCGACGACTACGAACGGCATGACCTCCGAATAGGTGTAAGTCATGGCGGAAAACAGGGCCGCGAGGGGGATGGCTGCCATTGCACGTTCGCCCGCAGTGACCTGTCGAGTTGCGATTTGCTTCATGACCGGCCCGGCCAGAAACAACAACCCAACGCCAAGCGCCAGCCCGAGTGTTTGTGGCATGAAACCTGACGTCGAACCGAACATCAGGCCTCCAATGGTGAACGTAGGGATCGCGAGTAGCGCTAGCCGGCGAATGCGAGAGACCCGGCGAAAATATCGCGAGATCGGAAATCCCGCAGACAAGCAACATGCCGACACCCCGAGAATGATTACCGATGGGTATACGTCGAACGCCCAACGCTGACCAGAGATTGCCTGGGCAAACGCGAGCAGATAACTGGCGCCCATGCGTAGACCAGTGTGTTGATACATGTAGATCTGACTTGAAGACGGAGTCACGGCGTCCAACGGAATAGCTTTCGCAAATGCGTGACCCTGGAGCCAGTCACTATGCGCAAGGTACGTGAATGTATCGTTGTGGAGCATGTAAGCGCCATGCATCAGAAGGCGCTGCAGAAACGCAGCGCCGCAGATCAACCCGAAGCAACTCACCAGAAAGGCCTGTTCTATCGCCTGTTTTTTTTCCTTTTCAAATATCAAAATAACCGCCACGAAAGCCATGGTGATGCTCAGCGTAACGACTGGGTTGCCAAGGGGTAATTGTCGTCCGATGATGCTCGCACATATTACGATCATGCTAAGGCCCAAGATCGGGGCTAGATAGAAACGCGCAGCGCCTTGCAGTCTGAGCGGCAATAAGCGGGTCAGAACTCGGCCCAGAAATGTCGAAAGGCATAGCACTGCGGAGGATATGAGGATGGTCTTCCAGTAGACACTCGGCATAAAAGGCTAGTTAAATTGAATGGTTCGAAACGATCTCAGAATGGTATGAGCCCTAGCGAGACTTCAGGTGACGTCCTCGCCGATCCAGTCTTCGGTTAGGAAAGCGAGATCGCGAATTGATGGAAGCTTCTTGGGGAGTGCTCATTCGCAACGTGGCATTCCGTGTAGTGGTCAAGTTATTTCGGACAGGCAGATACGCTCTCTTGCTGTCGGTCTCGCCTTGTAGGCCGCGAGCGACAGATAACCCGAAGCCGAGTTACAGACGCACGGGATTGCAGAAATCGACGATGTACTGGTTGATGCCGCACCTCGTTGTGGCCGGCATATTGGCACTGCCAGACGCGCTAATTCTTAGGCCCAGGAAGAAGATCTCCATCACCGTGTTGTTCCAGCAATTTCCCTTCCGGTTCATACTGCAAATCAGGCAGTGCTGCATAGCAAGGCTTGGTATTCACTACTGTGTACGAGCTGCCCCGGTCGGAATGCAGCCGCAGTCCTGGTGCCGGGCGACGCAGCCGCAGCGCAATGGTCGAAGCCGATATGACTAGCCCGGCCGGCATAGTGGACGGCATGGACAATCACCTACCTTGCATGAGCCTGAGTACAGGTCCGGCACGCTCTCGGCAACCGATAGCGCATGCCGACGGGCAGTCGTTGAGACGAACCTGCGTTTCCTGCTTGTGCGCAAATCCGCTTTGCGCATCAACGTACGCACCCGATAGCGGTCAATACTTACTGCTTGCTCCTTAATCGAATGCACCGCGCATGGGTTGCTGTATCTCGCACCGTTGGCGGCGGCTACTACCTTGGCGTGGGCCTGATCTTACAGACGCTTTACGCCCGGTCTGGCAGGTCCATGAGAATAGTAGCAAGAGTCACTCACCTGCAAAACCCGATAGGCGTCACTGACCGATACGGCCTCCTGTTGCAAGTGGGCTACCACGCGGTAAATCGCTTCAGTCCGTGCAACGAAAGCCGATGAATTTTGCCGCTGTGTATTGTCCTCGCACAGTTGCCGTATTCCTATTTTAAGCTGGTTCAAGCTGGTGGATGCGCTGCTGCTCGGTCGTCAGTGGTTTGTCTGCGCCAGCACCCCCGCTCGACTCGGCATCATGCTGCACCATCCAGCGAAATATAGCTGTCTCGCCGAGATTTATCGACCGGTACAGCTTGTTTAGCGACGACCCCTCGACTTGTATCGTATTCACTAGGCGGTTTCAAGGCTAAAGTGCAACACGGGATTTAATGTTTAGAGCCTTGAGGCTTGCTTGCTGAGGCGAGGGTTGCAGCGAAGACCTCGAATGGCGAATGGAACGCGTGAATGGCGCGCGGGCGGCTGTTCAGGCTGTCGGCGATAGCGTCGAGTTCGTCCTGACTATAGACCGATAGGTCCGTGCCTTTAGGCAGATACTGGCGCAGCAACCCGTTGGTGTTTTCGCAAGTACCGCGTTGCCAGGGACTGTGCGGGTCGCAGAAGTACACGTTCACGCCGGTCGCGGCGGCGAGCTGTTGGTGGCGCGACATTTCTTTGCCTTGGTCATAAGTAAAGCTTTGCCGTAACGGCGCGACAATCGAATTGAGTTTGGCGGAGAAGCCCGCTAGCGCTGAAGCGGCGGTGGCGTCTTCCATCTTGGCGAGCAGCACCAGGCGGCTGGTCCGTTCGACCAGAACGCCGACCGAGGATTGGTTATTGGCAACTTTGATGAAGTCGCCCTCCCAGTGACCCGGCAGCAGTCGGTTTTCGATTTCGGGCGGTCGCACGTGGATACTGACCATGTCGGGAATCTGTGCGCGCCGGTCTGTGCCCCGTGTGCGTGGCATGCGCGTGCTGTGGCCGTGGCGCAGGCAGGCAATGAGCTGACGGCGCAGGCTGGGCATAGATGGCCGTGTAGATGGTTTCGTGCGAAACGTGCTGGGTCCGAGTCGGTTGGATACATACGCTTAAGTGTGCCCGATATCTGTTGGGGCGACCATTTCCATTCGAGCAAAGTGAGAACGACGCGCCAGCAAACGCTTTGCAGACAAAGCTTGTTGGGGCGGCGACCCGCGCTGCGGAGTGCGACGCTGAGCGTTTTAGCCGGCACGGATGCGTAGCCAACCGCAGAGCTGTTTCGCCTCAGTTCACGGCTAACAGTGGCCGGCGAGCGCCCGAGTATCCGGGCCATGGCCCGGATACTCGAACCCTGCAGATGCAGGCTTGCAATGGTCTGGCGTTCTTCAGGCTGCAGTTGCAGGTACTGAGTTCTTTCGTTCATTGCGACACCTTATACGAGACAGGTGTTGCACTTCACTTTTGACGCCGCCCTACTTCATCATGATGCTGGCATCAGATTGTCGGCCCTTCTCGTCATCACGTCTCACTTTCTTTTCGATTGGGGAATTGTCCTCCGATCGACCGGTCCGAGGAAATTAGACCACCAAAGTGATGCGCAAGGAGAAAAAACGCAATTAGCGCGGGCGGCCCCGATTTCTATCTACTCTAATGTTTTTTGGTTTGTGCGATGGCGACTGTTAAGCCGGGTAGATGCTGCAGCTTTCTAAAGGCGAGTTGAGATTGTAGTTTCTTCAAACGGGCTGCCGCGCCGGTCCATGATCTGCATTGTTTTGTTATGATCTTGGCTTACAGTGGCAATGCGCGAAGCAGATTTAGATCCGCCCGCCCCCGAGTAACCGTAAGCCGACACCGCATTGAAGACACATGGCAAAAGCTGACGAAATTGATTACATCAAGAAAGTGGCGCAGGTAGAAGCGTTTTCTACTGATGACTTCATGGACTACCTTGCACGCAAACCATTCTCAGACGCCAGGTGCGGCGAGTATCTGATGGACATTGCCCAGGTGATGAGGCTTCTTCCTCCGCCGCCAGCCAAACTGTTGGATGTGGGTGTTGGAAGCGGATGGACGAGTGAGCTGTTCGCCAGTCGCGGCTACGAGGTGCTTGGGCTCGATATCAGCCCCGACATGATCGAGCTTGCCAACCGCCGGGCCCGTGAAGGTCTTTCGTTCCAGGTTTGCGACTACGAAGCTGGTACCGTCCCCACCGGTTTCGATATAGCCGTAATCTACGATTCACTTCATCACGCAGAGGATGAGTTTAAGGTCGTAAAGAATATCTTTGCCGCGCTCACCGACGGCGGGGTTCTCGTCACCGTTGAACCGGGCGCCGGTCACTCGACTACCGAGGACAGCATCGCGGTCATGAAGAAATACGGCACGACTGAAAAGGATATGCCGTGGTCGTTGCAGCAAATATTGATGCAGAAGGCGGGTTTTGGAAGCGTAGGACAGTATCTTCGCCTAACACAGATGCCGCTTACTGAGATCAGCAGTACGGACGGTTCCCTGGAGCAGGTGCGACATGCCATTTCGCTTGCCTACGAGACATCTACCGGGCTGACGAGCATCGCGGTCGCAAAAAAAATTGCTGAACCCGTTAAGCCGTCAGACACGCAGTCCGAAAGAAGTAAGGCGCTGCTTGACCTGTCCGAGGCACACGAAAGACATTTGAACGCGCCCGCGGCAATCGATCCACCGGCATTCGACGTCGCAATGACGGCGCAACTGTCAGTGATTGAACAGAGCGCTGCTGGACTTCATGACAGGTTCGAACAACTGGAGCAGCGGGTAGCGAGAATCGACAAACAGCAGGGTTCATCTGCTGAAGCCGTCATTGTCGAACAACGCGAACAGCTTCACCACGTGCGGAGCACAATAGATCAGGTAAGAGACGAGGTTGGTGAATTGAAAGCGGCGATGCAGGTCTTGTCCGGTACCGATCTCGCCGAGCTGAAGGCTGCCCTCTGGCAACTGAGAGCCGTCGATTCCATCGAGATCAAGGACAGCATCAAGGCATTTCGGATCGAAATCGCGATCAATCTCACGCGAAAATTCCGACTGCTTGCGGGTGGCATCGCAGTAGCCGCGCTGGGTGTCGCCGGGATGCTTGCGGTCGGCTTCCACTGGATTTAGCTAAGGGATTTGTCCGTGGCATCATCTGGCAAGGATGGCATTTCCAGGTGACATCTTCGTCCGGCTGGCCCCGATCTCCTTGCTATCGGGGCCGGCCAGACGACGAAAGGTTCGCTGCGGTTTCTTCTCCCGCGAAGGTTTGGATTGCACCGTAGCGAGTTACGCCGATGTGCCCGGTTCTGTGGCGATAGAGATCACAGAATTCCCTTCGCGAAATGGCCCGCCGAGTTAAACAAAAAGCCTCGTGGGTGGAGGCGCGTTCGACGTTGTCGACCGCATGCCTTTTAACGAGCGATAAAGCTTTGGCTCATCGCGCCGCTCTGTTCACGTGATTTCGGACCCATCCGCCATCCGGTCCTCGTCGAAATTGCATGCTTCAGGTGTTGATCGAACGACGCCTGCCATTCTCGCAATGCAGTTTTACGCCTAAATGCCCGCCGTAAACGGCGTTGGCGATTGTCAGGGCCGACTGGCTAGTGACCATGTCGGGATCTGCTCGTGCTACGGCAGGCACGCTTGGCGTTTCAGCGGGCTGGGATGAATACCCCGCCGCAATGCTGTTTCGCTTCGGTTCACGACTAACGGTGGAGGTCGAGCATCCGAGTATTTGGGCCATCGCCGTTAGTTAAGATAACACGACCGTTTCTGCATGGTCCTAAGCGATGCATCTATGCCAGATCGACATCGAATCTGGTCGTGCCGCTTTGATCCGTCGTTATTCACCGCCCGCCGCTGACAACTGCGCCGATCGCGCTTGGCCGCAGACGGCAGGGCGTACCTCTTGTTAAACTGTTCATCAAAGTACTGCATTCCGCACGAGTGCGAATCGATGCGAAAGACCAATAAAACAATAGCGCGGCGCTAGGCCAGCAATGCAAATACTTAAGTTACAATGTTAAAAAATGTAACACCTAATGTTAAGTCGGTCACATGTATCCAAACGGCTGGTCGTCGTTTTTCAAATCGTATTCGGAGGCAGCTTCTGCTATGACCGATTCAGTTGCATCACCTCGTACCAAAGACGCACCGATTCGTTCAGATTATCCGGTTTGCGATCCCAGCGCATTCCCGCGATACGTAGTTAGCTTTTTTGGCGGCGGTAATATGGCTGTCAGCAAAGAGGAGTATGACGCTTGGGAGGGCGTTGCTTCCACGCATCGCTACATTCAGCACATCGCGTTCCCTGGTTGCAACATGCGGCTGCAATATGAAGGAGAGTTATTGCCCGAATACGAGGAATCGACGTCTCCTTCGGCATCGAGGGGAAACGCTTCAATCGTCTGAGCGTTCGGCGGAGTTATGCTCAACGAATCCGGCCTGAACAGCACGTTACTCGAGCCTCGCTGGCTGCAGCGGTGGCGTCTGTCTCGGAACGACTTTGCTCCACGCCAACGCGTGTTTCGCTCATACTCAAGTACATTGGACAGCTTGATAGCACTCGTATAACACTGAGGTGCTGACACCCCACGAGTCAAGTCCCTCCGTCCACCGCTAATTAGGCGTACGGAGCTGCGATACCATCTCGATGCGGGGTTTTATTCGAATTAATGCCTGACCTCAAGTTACAAGCTTGTGGCAGCAGTCACACATCGCTGAATTTGCGTACGTGACGCCATCTCAAGAGTTGCTCCTTTGGCAAGGTCGGCTCCCTGCATCTACGAGACGGGTGGCATTTCGATAGGATGCCGAAACGACGATTACAAAATTGTGGAATTGATCACTGCTGGTAAAAAAGTATCACGTCTGACCAGTTTCCTAAACGCGAACTCCCTCGATCGGAGCTGGCGTGTAAATAAGCGAGTGATGGTCTATTGCAACAGAACGTTGGAGCGTTGAGTGCTCTATACCGAACTCAATCGCTCCAATGATAATCCCGAGTTCGATGTTCTTTTGATCAAGCTGCTTGGAAGTGAGAGACCCCCGGCTGAGGGGGGCTTTAAGGTCAGATAAGAAAGCGAGATCAGTGGCGGTATCTCGTTTCTCATTTGTTTGGATTACTTCAGGACCCACGAATAAATCGACTTTATCATTCCGCGCGAGACCGTGTGGTTCCATTTAAGCGCGGCGGCGACCGCCGCGGCGCCAACTCGCAACGCGAACTTATTCCCGGCACTTTCACGCGTATGCCGTTTCTCTACCATCGCATGCGCATAATTGAACAACCACCGATCCGGGACCGTGCCGAACAACTTGACGAACATGTCGTTGATCTCGGCGTGAACCTTGATTCGTGCGCCAAGCGTTTTGTTATCGGCGTAAAGGCGCGAGCCGGCGAGCTTTTCATGGAGCAGCGCGAAGCGGACACCGGCTTTTCCAAGCCGTAACCAGTACCCGTAGTCCATGCAGTAGTTGAGCGACTCATCAAGGGGGCCGTGCTGGTCGACCACACGCCGGCGGAAAAACAGCGCCGGCTGGCAGATAAAGCACGTGTCCTTCAATCGATCGAGATTCCAGTCCTCTGTCGGATATGCTTCAAAAGCATGATCTTCTAGATCGATGTGATCAGCCAGTCCGTAGACCACATCGACTTCTGGATGCTGTTCAAAGAAAGCCACTACTTTGGCAATCGCACCTGGGTAATAGACATCGTCGGAATTCAGCCAGCCAATGATCTCACCGTCAGTCGCGGCGATCCCTTGGTTGACGGCGTCGGTTTGTCCCTTATCCTTCTTAGATACCCAGCGCACCGGTGGCTTGAACGCCTCCAGAACGGACACAGTGGAGTCAGTGCTACCGCCGTCGAACACGACGTGCTCGATCTCCGCGCCCGTTTGCGACGCGACGCTTTGCAGCGTGCGTTCAATAAATTGTCCCTGATTGTAAGAGGGAGTGACGACGCTGACTTTCATGCGGAAACCTTCTCAGGGAACAATTCGATTGGTATGTTATCGTCGGCAACGATACTGCAGCGTTGCAACATGGCGGACAGCTCGCGCTGATCGTCGCCGAGCTTGTGGCGAGCGGGAACGAAGGTAGGCTTGATCTGTAGCTCGTAAAATCCGCCGGCGCCGTCCATGGGTAATGACACTACCACTTCCGATCCACGCTTGATCCTGACGGCATCGCCATCCGGCTTGCCTTCACGAAAACGCTGAACCGTAATCGAGCGCTGCGGCGCCCATTCGGGCGCGAGAAGCGTCACCTCTACGCTGCGGGCTCCAAGGAGAGGGGCAGTCTGGATTCTTAAGTTCCCTCCGACCCACCCGTCCACGTGCACGCCGGTAATCAGATTCTCGTGTCTCGAATTCGCCAGCGCAGAGACAAACAAATCCCAGTATTCGTTCGCCATCCGCTTCGAATCCGAGAATTCATCAACTCGTCGCCGTCCCGCTTCAACCAACTTTGCGCGTAAGGATTCGTCTGTCACAAGCGCAACCATGGCTGCGGCGATTTGCTCCGGAATGCGCGGATCGAACATGATGGCGGCGTCTGCTGCGACCTCAGGAAGCGAGGTGGTATTGCTGCAAGCCACGGGCACGCCCGCTGCCATGGCCTCGATTACCGGTAAGCCGAACCCTTCGTAAAGCGATGGAAAAACGACGCCGCTGGAGTGAGAGATCAACGCTGCCAGCTCCGCGTTTGGCAGATACCCGGGGAAGATGACCCGATCGCTCAAATTTAAGGCGTGGGCAGCCCGCAACAGCCAGTCGCGTCGCGCACCCGGCGCACCCGTACAGACGAGCTTGGTGTAACGACTAAGTCCGCCGCCTTCCCTACATGCCATGCCGAACGCTGTCAGTAACATCTCATGGTTTTTGTGCTTCCAGAAATTTGCTGGAAAGACGAGATAATTCTGGCGCGTCAATTGGAGACGATCCAGTACCTGCGTACTTTGCGATGCGTCGGGTGCGATCCGACGAGCCATACGCAAGTGGATCGTTCGAATGCGGCCCGGCTCCAGGTCGCCATGATCGATCGCAGACTGGCGCGAGTAGCCCGAGATGGCGGCGAGGGCATTGGCTCGACGCGCTGCGTCTGAAAACGTCTGGGCTCGTTGCGCCACGTCCTCCGGCGTAAAAAATTCTGGATAGGTCTTGTATTGCAGATCGTAGATAGTGCAGACAGTGGGAATGCGGGGTTCGAAATACGTTGGTGCGGTAAACGGACAAAAGAGCAGGTCGACGCCGAGCTGGCGCAATAGTCCTTCAGTTCCGCGGCGCTTGAGCCTCGCGTTAAGCCGATAAATCCCCAGGCTGAGAACCCGTTGGAACCTTGCCGGTACTTTCGGTACAACGCGTCCTGCGAGGTTCTTCAGGCGCGAGCGGCCGGAATTCGCCGTCAGCGCACCCAGCACCATGCGGCGTTGCACGTTGGGTCGATCGAGTTGCGCGAGTTCATCGTGAGAAGCGGCCTGCGTTAGCAGAATGAACTGCGTGTCGGGCCTCATCTCCGCCAATTGACTCAGCAAATCAAGCACGAATATTTTTGCGCCACCATTTTCACCGCCCGGCAGTACCGGGGTAAGGTCTACCGCTATCTTTTGGGGAAGTTGGCTCATTACTTCTTATTTCCGCTCGTCAATTCGATTTTCGGCGCCATTTTCAAGTAGCTTTTCCAATGCCCGGAACTGTTCGCCGCCTGCGACTTTCACTACCGCGTGAAACGCCCGATGATGAAAGAAACTTCTCACTTCATCCAGCAGTCGCTTTTGGGCAGCGCAGTCGTCCACTGATTGCCTCAGTGCTATCTCCAAGGCTGAAATATGTGCGGTCTTCACAGACCTATCTTCCTCACACGCCCGTAACATTTCGGTTAAGCGCTCAAGCTGTTTGCCTCTTCCAGCGCGATCGGCTTCCGATTCATTCAACATCCTTGCCAAGGTCTCGACTTGCTCACTCCGCGCAGCGCGATCGTCCGAAGCCTCCTTCAGCAACGTGTTCAGCGTCTCAATCTGTCCTCCGCGCGCATTACGATCCTCTTCAGCTTCCTTCAGCAAGTTGTGCAACGTCGCAATTTGTTCAGCGGACCGGGCAGGATCTTCCTGAGCTGTTCTTAATAAACCTGTCAAGGTCTTCAACTGCTCACCTCGCGCGCTGCGATCTTCCTCGGATTCATTGAGCAGTGTCGTCAGTATCTCGACCTGCTGGCCTCGTGCAGCCCGGTCGGTTTCAGCCTCTTTCAGTAGCACACCCAAATGCTCAATTTGTTCACCCCGAGCAATGCGATCGGACTCCGAAGCAAGCTTCTGATTGCGCAGATCGAGCAACGCGAGCGTCATCCGCCCAGCTGGACGCGACTCCAGTGTGGCTATAACCTCATCTGTCGGCAAAGGTGTCAAGTGCGTTTTGCTTACAACGAAAAACATATCATAGTGTGCAAATATTGCAGGCTCGAAGTGGATGTACCGGGCGCCTAACCCATGGAACATTCTCGCGACCGATTCCCGGGTGAAGAGATATATGTGCTCCTCCGGAATCAACATCTCAAGGAAGCGATTCTGGCCCGCAACAAACTCTTCGTAGCTAGCACCGCCAATGAACTGCGGCGTTTGCAGCAATAGCAACCCGTCCGGCTTTAAGAGCTCGAGACAACGTCCCATGGTGGTTGCCGGATCGGGCAAATGCTCAAGAACGTCCATCGCGATAAGCACATCGAGGCTGCCGGGCGTGATGTCGAGATTCTCGATCGGTCCAAGCGAAACGGGTATGCCAAACGTTTTTTGCGCGAAGTCAACCACCCACGGGCTTAGTTCGACACCCGACGCGTCGAACCCGGCCATTCGCATCAAAGCGACGAAACTGCCGTGCGAGCAGCCCAGCTCCAACGCTTTTCCGTCAGATGGCGAGCGATACTTGAGCAGCGTTTTTAGCCAATGGAGATTTCGCTCGGTCAGGTCAGAACGTGCTCTTGAAAAGATATCGGCCGTACCAAATGCGTCTTTCTGGCGCTCGAGCCAATAATTCTTGCCATAGAAATCGGACTCGTCGTCACGGACCAGCAATTTTTCAGGCGGCATTTCTGGCAAATACACTAGCGTTCCGCAGACCGTACATTCGCCATATTCTGGGCCGAACGGTCGAAAGTCTGAGTTTCCGCACCAGCACGCACGCATAGTCATCCCCCGGGTTTGCGGACTACAAAAACCGCTCCACACGTGTCCTGCCAGTCGGTCTCCATATCCAGGAGGCCTTCGAATACCTTCCGAAATGCCGCAGGGAAGTTTGCGTTCGCCGAGAGGAACGGGTAGATCACGTCCCCTAGTTCGCCGCCTGACCGTCGCTTGACGTGCCAAAGGCTGTCCATCAGGAGAAATATTCCGCTATTGATCTTCGGCAGGATAGGGACGTGCTCCTCTAGCACCAGTCCGGCACGCTCGAAGCTATTCGCCCATCCGTCTATCGTTAGGGGATTCGCGAGGTGGTGGTACTCGAGGAAGTCTCTCTGGAGTGACTGAGCCGTCTCGTCGTGTCCCGCCATCGCAACAAGATTCGACAAAAGGGACCACTCGACAAACCTGTTGGTCACAACACTGCCCACCAGCGTGCCGTTGGGTTTGAGACACCGATGGATTTCCGCCAGGACCGTGTCGAGATGATCCATGTGTTCGAGCGAGCAGTTCGCGAATACGTGATCGAAGCTTGCGTCAGGTTCGGGGACATTGTGCGCGGCTGTGACATGGACATCGCGATAAACGCCGCTATTGCGGCCGAGCTCGGCGACTAACGGTTCCATGTCGACACCGACGACATCCTTCGCGTCCGGCCAGATTAGGTTGAAGTATCGGCCGTCGCCGCAGCCGAGGTCGAGAACCCGGCCCGCTATCGAAAAATTCTGGTATGCAGCATATTCCCAGGCGCGCCAGTGGCTGAGCGAGGGCACATGCGGATAAAGGACGCTGACCGCATCATAGCCTTCTAGCAAGGAGTCGATTGAAAGAGTGAGAGTTTTCATTTCGAGGATTGCCTGGTAATAGTGTTTACTTTTCGAGCAGGATGATGCACCGCGGATGAGGGTCGGACTGCACGATCGAGTAGGTCCGGAAGTGCAGCATCAGCGCCTTGATAAAGTTGTCAAGCGTGTACCAGGGCAACTGTTCAGGCGACCAAAGCGCCACGTGTTCGTCGTCAGTCGGAATAAACTCCACGATCGCGCGCCGCTTCGCTAGTCGCGAAATGGCCCCCGCCATTCCGTCAAACGATACTCGCTGCTTGAACGCCAGATGATGTGTAACTGCCATGACCATCGCCGTGTCGCATGAAAGGCGATCTTCCGCAGCCGGGATACTGTTGAAAATTCCGGACGTACCTATCGGCCACAGCAAATCATGAAATAGCGGAAGAATGTCTGCTCCACTCTGACGAGTCCGCGAGTACAGAGCATTCAGGCACGCTTCCTCGATATCGCAGGCAAGCACGCGTTTGCCGAGCGACGCCGCAAGTTCGCTATGCAAACCATTGTTCGTGCCGATATCGATCAGGGTTTTGCCCTTGTCCTCCTCAAGTATCCGATGAACGATGCGGTCTTTTTCGCGCAACGATGACATGTCCACGAGACTCGACAAACGAGGCTGGGCGTATGCCGACCATTCACCCTCAACATGTGGCAGCACGAGATTCGCGACATAGTCTGCAAGCGCCTCGAACGTCTGGGCTGTCGGCGCCTCGCGCGCCGCGCGTGCGATCGCGCCCGGTACGGCGGGCTGGTCAGCTAGAAAAGGCTGTTCGATGATCTGATTACCGACGCCTACCTTGTGCTCCCGCAGCATCGCGCGTGCGATCGGAGCGTGCCCGGTGCAAAACGCATGCAACGGTGCGAGCAGGAACTGCCTGAACTGCTTGTACCAGAACGACCAATTCAGCTCCTTGACTGGCGCAATGGATCCCCAATCCACGAAGTGAGGTCGCGCTCCATCGAACAAAACGTTCCACGGATGCGCATCCTTCAGACAAAGGTTCGATTTAAGCAGCGTAGCGCTTACTTTCAGTATGCAGAGTGCGGCTTCGCGGAGTGCTTCGCCACTCCACTCTCCGCGCAAAGTGACGAACGGAACCCTTTGATGTTCAATCACAAGCGGCGAGCCTTCAATAGTGAATTCGGTCAGCCAAGTAGGGACCAGACCTGCATCGAACAGGTTTTCACTTCGGGCTAGCTCGATGGTGTCTTTCACAAAGCCCGCATAGGTCGGGGATATAGCCCTGAAAATCCGGTTGTCGAAATGGAAGAGTTTGCCTACCGGATCGACCACGGAACTGGATTCGAATCGAATTTGATCAGTCTGGAGTTCTATCATTTTTGCCTTCTTTCTCTACGCTTGTAACAACTAGGTCGCACGCGCCAGGCAGGTTCGCGAGACCGTGATGGGTCAATGCTATCCCGTCGCGGCGTAAGCCGACGGTGAAAGTTCCCGCATTGCCTACGGAGAGTACGCGGTGTATCGAGTTAGACAGGTCGCCGTGAGACATATGTTCGCTGTGTCGGTAAGTATCGGCATCGGTTGTCGCCAGCCCGACCACAAAGCTGTATTCTCCCGGAGCAAGGTCCAGCACAATTCGCTGCCGATAACGCAGCGTCTGCCCGGCGTGGGCGGTGTCCGGCGCATTCAGCTTATGCTGGATCGAGTTCTTGCCATGCACAAGCAAGCCTTTTTCGTTCGCAATCGTAACCCCAAGAATCGGAACACCGATATCCTCGAGCAGACGATATTCGACAAAAAAATCGGCCGTGTCGCCCATTTGGAAAACGCGCGCCGCTTCGCCGGTTTCATCACAGAGCGCTACGCCGGCGAATTCGGCCTGCTCGGTTCCAACGATATCCACTTTGTCGGTCTCGAAAAACGCGTCGTCGGACGGCCAGTCGAAATGCAGGGAAGCCGGTTTTTGGTCGCCGTGCAGTTTCAGCTTCTCTGCAATACGCGAGCGCGCCGTGATGCCCGGCGCGGCATCGCGTTGCAGCGCCATGTAGCGACGAATGGCGGGTACGGGCTCCCCACTGAACATCTCCCCGCCATTGTTGAGCACGAGTACGCGCGTGCAGAACTGCGTGACGGTCGCCATGTCGTGCGTCACGAGAATCACCGCGGCGCCACCGTCTACCAGTTCGCGAAGACGCGCGAAGCACTTCTGGGTGAAGAACACATCACCCACGGCGAGTGCCTCGTCAATGATTACGATCGATGCGTCGATGTGCGCCTGCACTGCAAACGCAAGTCGTACGAACATACCGCTCGAATACGTCTTGACCGGCTGATCGATGAACGGGCCTATATCCGCAAAGGCGGCTATCTGATCGTACCGCTCCGCGATCTCCTTTTGCGTTAGTCCCAGAATCTGCCCGTTTAGAAACACATTTTCGCGGCCGGTGAACTCGGGATTAAAGCCGCTGCCTAGTTCGAGCAAGGCGGCGATGCGCCCCTTGATCGTGACGCTGCCGTTCGTGGGCGTCAGCGTTCCCGCGAGGAGTTGCAGCAGCGTGCTTTTGCCGCTGCCATTCCGACCAATGATCCCCAGCGTTTCGCCCGCGCGCACTTGCAGCGAAACGTCGGTCAGCGCCCAGAATTCACGGAAATAATGCGGGGGCGCCTCGGGCTTTGTGAGCCTCAAGGCACTCATCGCTCGATTGACCATTCGGAAGATGCGGGGAAGGACAAGTTGCTTGAGCCGGTCACGTGGCGTCTTGTAGATTTCGTACCGTTTGCTGAGATTCTGGATATCAACGACAATTTCTTTAGACGACATCAGCAAAACCCCGACGCGATTTCTGGAACCACCAATATCCTGTCTGGAAAACAACGAGTCCCGCTAGGAGGCTGATGCTCCATGCTTGCCACTCGAACGACTTTCCCCACAGTAGTAGATTGCGTACCTGGATTACAGGCAGGGTGATCGGATTCCATATCAGGAACCCCTGATATGCTTTAGGCAACGATTCGATGGGATAGAACACCGGCGCTAGGAACATCGAGATCGTGACGAGCATGCCAATCACCTGAGACAGGTCCCGCAAGTACACTCCGAGCGACGCGAGAATCCATGACAAGCCAAGGATCATTAGGACCAGTGGAAACAGCGCAAGCGGAATCAGCAAGCCTTCGATATGTAGTGTGGCGCCGGAGATCAGGCAGAATCCGATCAATGCGGCGAAGCTCACAAGAAAGTGTAAGAAAGCTGAGAGCAATGCCATCCAAGGCAGCATTTCAAGCGGGAAGACTACCTTCGTAACATAGTTTGCGTGGCCGGTGATAAGCCCCGGCGAACGATTCAGGCATTCCGCAAAAAACGTATGAACGATGATTCCGGAAAACAAGACAATGGCGAAAGCTACTTTGCTTTCATCGCTGTGACCACCCCAGCGTGCCTTGAATGCCACGCTGAAAACGAATGTATAAATGGCCAGCATGAAAAGCGGATTAAAGAGCGACCAGACGACACCGAGCATTGACCCTTTGTAGCGGCCAATGAAGTCCCGCTTCACTAGATCACGCAGCAAGTGCCGGTGCTGTGTGAGACTTTTCAGCATCGCGGCTGGTGACGCAGCGTATTTATCAATCATTAAACTAATCGGCCTTAACAATGGAATCCGCAAGCCCCGGCGAGTTGCCGTTTCTTGACTGTACTGCGGTTATCAAGCGCGCCCGTAAACATCCTGGAACCGGACGATATCGTCTTCACCCAGGTACGGCCCGCTTTGGACCTCGATCATGACGAGGTTCAGGATGCCCGGATTTTCCAGCCGATGTCTGTGGCCTGCAGGAATATAGGTCGATTCATTGGTGTTGATGAGCAGTTCGGCGTCGCCATTCACCACTTTCGCCATGCCGCGCACGACGATCCAGTGCTCGCTGCGGTGATGGTGCATTTGCAGGCTCAGACTCGCCCCCGGCTTCACTTCAATGCGTTTGATCTTGAAGCCGTTGCCTTCCTCTAGAACGGTATAAGTGCCCCATGGCCTGTGCACTGTGCGATGCAGTCGGTAAGCCTCATGACCATTGCTCTTCAACTGCGAGTAGATCTGCTTGACGTCCTGGGCACTCGACTTGTGTGCGACAAGAACGGCGTCTGGGGTATCGATGAGGATCAGATCGTCCACGCCGACTGCGCCCATCAGTCGTTCATTACTGCGGATGATGCAGTTGTGGGTGTTATGCAGGAGCACGTCGCCCTGGATCCGATTGCCGTTTGCGTCCGGCTCGTCCAGATTGCCCAGCGCAGTCCAGGAGCCGATGTCACTCCAGCCCACATTGCACGGGACGACAGCGATTTGATCCGATTTCTCCATGACGGCGTAGTCGATCGACAAGTCCGGCACCAGCTTGAACGTGTCCGCGTCCAGCTCCAACTGGTTGAATCCCTTGCCTTCGGCCGAACGCGACTGTCGGGCGCAAGCTGCGGTGGCGTCCAAAATGTCAGGGCAGTGCAGTTTCATCTGCGCGAGCATCGCGCCTGCTGCAAAGCAGAACATGCCCGAATTCCAGAGGAAGCGCCCAGACTCCACGTATTCCCGAGCCACCTTGATCGACGGTTTTTCGACAAAACGAATCACCGTGTTGCCTTCCGCCTCAATGTAACCATAACCCGTCTCAGGGCTGTCAGGATGAATGCCGAAGGTCACCAGCTTGCCCGATGCGGCCAGTTGGCTTGCCTTCCGCACAGCTTCTTCAAACGCGGGTTGGTCCGCTATCACATGATCCGCCGCGAGCACCAGCATAAGCGCGTCCGGGCCGTGCTTCTCTGCGACTTGTAGTGCGGCAATTGCGATGGCAGCAGCAGTATTGCGCCCGCAAGGTTCCAGCACGAACGACACCGGAATTCCGGTCGAATTGACTTCACGGAATTCATCTTGCGTGGCAAACAGGAGTTCGCGGTTGGTGACGGTCAAAATTTCCGTCAGTCCTGAAAGCTGTGCGCCTCGCAGGAAAGCCTTTTGCAAGAGACTCTGCCCGTCCGCCAGACGGATAAACGGTTTTGGGTGGAGTTCACGCGAAACGGGCCACAATCTAGAGCCAGCACCGCCGCAAAGAATGGTCGTAATTAACTGCATGGGCGTCCCTTAGTAGGTCTCTTGGCTTTTCGCCGGAAATATGCTTATTGGTCGAACGACGCAGTCAGATGCACTTTAACTGTTGAGCACCGCAGGTCACCACTTAAAACACCGCGTACGCGCGATATAACCGAGGAGCGGATTATGATGGGAAGTTCCTTCTCGACCAACGCAACCCGCGTCTTTTACTAAAACATGGAATTGTGTGCTGAATAGTTATTCAGCGGTGCGGTCAGTGGGCGTTGGCGAAGGGTACGAAGCATATTTTGATCCAGTGGGGCAATGCGGCGCACCGGGTTGACGGGTCGATAACTTGCCAGCCTCGCGCGGCCAAACGTCCGGAGCGTGTCGCGATAAACGGGCCGGACGATACGTGCCGGAGAGCTTCCCGCATCGGTTTTTCGCGTCAACACCCTTTGCTGACCAAGCTGCAAGTATAACAAAGCCAACAGGGCCGGGCAATTTCGGGCGTCCCGTTGACGTTGCATTTCAATCAGAAACGTCTCAGTTTGTAACGAAAAAATTTGGGTTGCTTCACGGCGGATCAACTCGGGCTGAAAACTTGCTCCTGAGGCAATCCGCGCAACGCTCGCTCGCACCATTGCTCAAATGTTTCTAAAATAGTTACCTGCGGTAAACTGCGTCCGCCGTATTGGTCGGCAGCCAATGCGTTCGCGCTTCGGCTTTGCGTCGCTTGCGTGTTTTCGCATCGCGTTTCCGTGGTCCGTGAGCGTCCCTGGTACGGACCTAGTGTTTTGCGCGGTTTTACATATAAAAACGAAAGCGCACGAATGAAGCTTTTAAAGCTTTCGCGAGAGGATCGTCGGGCCGACCGTGCCTGGGATCAGCCGTGCAATAGGACTTGAGAATGCACATTGGATTTGATATTTCGCAGACCGGTTCCGGGAAGGCAGGGTGCGGTTATTTTGCGCATGCGCTGGCCCACGCCATGATCAACATCGCGCCTGAGCATAATTTTTCGCTGTATCCGAGTTTCGGCGATTTCTACTTCGATGCCCTGATGCCGGTCATGAATCCGTATTCGGGCAAGAGTGTTGAGTATGGTCCCCGCCACCTCACGCGAGAGACCGCACGCGCATTTTGGACCAGCACGGAGGCGGAGCGGTTAATCGGCTCGCCCGATGTCGTCCATTCGAACAACTTCTGGTCGCCGCTGCACATGACCTCCAGCCGGTTGATTTACACATTCTACGATATGGGTTTCCTCATTGACCCGACGTGGACCACAGAGGCCAACCGGCTAGGATGCTTCGAGGGCGTCTTTCGTTCATCGGTTACGGCCGATTGGGTAGTGGCGATCTCCGAAGCATCCCGTGCGCACTACTTGAAGGTCTTTCCGCATTTCCCGGAAGATCGAATCCGCGTGATCTATCCGTGTTCGCGCTTCGCAGATTCATCGGTGGTGGGAAAGCGTCCGAAGCCGCTGGACGATATCGCGGCCGATGGTTTCTGGTTGAACGTGGGCACGGTCGAGCCCAGGAAGAACCAGCGGCGTCTTGCGCAAAGCTACGCTGACTATCTCGAGGCTGGTGGCGCCCCCATGCCTCTCGTGCTTGCCGGTGGCAAGGGCTGGCTCATGGAGGATTTCCAGAAGCATCTGGCCGAGCTTGGCATTGAGGCGCAGGTCGTGATGACCGGCTATGTGACGGACGACGAGCTGATCTGGCTGTACAGGAACTGCTACGCAAATCTTTATCCGTCACTTTTCGAGGGCTTCGGATTGCCGGTCCTCGAAGGGATGCAGTTCGGCGCGCCGACCATCACTACCACATCGAGCTCGGTGCCCGAGGTAGCGGGCGATGCGGCAATCCTTCTGGACCCCGAGGACACAAACGGCTGGACCCAAGCCATGCTCCGACTTGCGGCCAACCGCAACGAGCGAGACGCGTTGAGCACTGCATCCGTGAAGCAGGCTGCTCAGTTCGACTGGCAGCGCAGTGCCGGAGATTTGCTGCGGCTCTACAAAGATGCCGTAGCATCGCCGAAACGGCAGGTAACGAAATGAGAGCACTCGTTACCTTTTAACCGATGCAGCTTGATAGACTCTTGCAGAAATCCGCGCAGCGAGGAGGGTTGTTTACGGCCATTCGCGAAAGCGGCCTTCCAGGATACTGCAGAACTGAGGTCTTTCAATGCAATGTATCGGTACCAATGCGGCCGAGTCCTATCGGCCTCCGTTCGTGTCCTGTAGCACTGGCGGCGGCCGTGAAGGGCGTCCATGAGCGCTGCAGTCCTGGTATCGGGCGCCAACGGATTCGTTGGGCGTGAAGTAGTGAAGGCATTAATCGAACGAGGCGATGACGTCATCGGTTTGGTTCGGCGTGCGCAATTAGACATGCCGGGCGTGCGTGAATGGTTGCTTGACGGAGACGCCTTTGCCGGTATCGAAGATAGCTGGCCCGCCAGCTATAAATGCAATTCGGTCATCCATCTCGCCGCCCGCGTGCACATGATGCAGGACACCGCTACCGACCCGCTGGCCGCCTACCGGGAGACCAATGTCACAGGGACTTTGCGACTTGCCGAGGCATCCCGTGCGGCTGGCGCCCGGCGTTTCGTTTTTGTCAGCAGTGTCAAGGCGATGGGCGATAGCGATCATGGCCGACCGCTGCGCGAGTCCGACCAACCCGCTCCGAGCGACCCTTACGGCGTGTCCAAATTGGAAGCCGAGCAGGCGCTGCTTGCGTATGGTCGTGAAAGCGGTTTGGAGATCGTGATCGTGCGGCCGCCATTGGTCTACGGCCCCGGGGTGCGGGCCAATTTCCTTCGGTTGATGCGCGGGCTCGCCGCAGGTGTTCCACTGCCCCTCGGCGCAATCCCTGCGCGGCGTAGCATGATATTTGTCGGGAATCTCGCCCACGTTCTGATCCAGTGCGCAACAGATCCGCGCGCTGCCGGCGGCACTTTCAACGTCACGGACACCCACGACCTCACGGTAACCGAACTGGCTCGCATGCTAGCGGCCAAGCTCAACGTGCCCGCGCGGCTCTTACCCGTTCCGGCATCGTGGCTTCGAGTCGCGGGCGCTCTTACCGGCAAGAGAGAGCAAGTGGAGCGGCTGATCAGCAGCCTGCAACTCGATACGAGCCTGGTTTGCGAAGCACTGAACTGGCACCCACCTTATTCGACTGAAGAAGGTCTGTCGCTGACGGCAGACTGGTATCGCTCGACACATTGAGACAACCGTATGCAGCCAGATTTGTCACACGCCGGTGCGGCGAGCGACGCGTTCATTTGCGTACTCATAGGTGTGTGCGTGAGCGCGGCAATTTTGTGGACGTTACTTAAGACCGGGCTGGCGTGGCGTTTGGCCACTGATATCCCGAACGACCGCTCGCTGCACACCCGTCCCACTCCACGGGTAGGTGGATGGGGTGTTTTGCCGGCGCTGGCGCTGGCCATTTTTCTCTACGCACCCGATTTTCGCCTGATTGCTCTTGGCGCTTTGTTGCTTGGCGTGATTTCTCAGATCGATGACCGGCGCGGCCTGCCTGCACGCATTCGATTCGGAGCCCATGTAGTCGTGGTTGCAGCGGGCATTGCGTTGAGCGTTGTCGGGATTGCGTGGTGGATGGCAGTTCTTGCCGCTTTCGCTTTAGTCTGGGTGGTCAATCTTTACAATTTCATGGACGGTTCGGACGGCCTTGCAGGAGGCATGACCGTGTTTGGTTTCGGTTTTTACGCTGTTGCGGCGGCAGTGTTGCAGCCAACGCTTAGCGTGCCAGCTGCCGCGGTAACCGGCGCGGGATTTGGTTTCTTGATTTTTAACCGTCATCCGGCCAAGATATTCCTTGGCGATGCTGGTTCTATCCCGCTGGGTTTCCTGGCTGGCGTGCTGGGTTTCTGGGGTTGGCAGCACGGCGTCTGGCCGATCTGGTTCCCCGCGCTGGTGTTTGCGCCTTTTGTCGCCGATGCCACCGCGACCCTGGCGCGCCGTCTTGCGCGGGGCGAGAAAGTATGGCTCGCGCATCGCGAGCATTATTATCAGCGTCTGGTGAGACTGACTGAAAGCCACGTCCGCGTGGCTATGGCGTATTACTTGCTCATGTTGGGGAGCGGTTGCGTTGCGCTTTTAGCACTTCGCGTGCTGCCCACAGTCCAATGGACCTTGTTCGGGGCTTGGTACGTTGTTCTGGCCGTGGTTGGCTGGGAGATCGACCGCCGTTGGCGGCAATTCATCCTCACTCAAGGTAACGATAACGATGCGAATTAAGCCTTCGGTGCTTTCGATTGCAGCATTCGGTTTCGACCTCGTGGCGGTCGCCGTGGCGTGGCTGGCTGCGTATGCGCTGCGCTTCAATGGCTCGGTCCCCGACGATTTCTGGCACGGCGGCATCAACGCGCTGGTTTGGGTCGTCGTGATCTATGGGTTGATGTTTCGGATTTTCGGGTTGTATCGAGGCATGTGGGTGTTTGCAAGCCTGCCTGACCTCATGCGCATTTCCAAGGCGGTCGCCAGTGGCGGGCTCATCGTAATGATAGGCGCAGCCATGCTGCAACCTTCGCCCATCATTCCTCGCTCTGTGCTGATTGTGTCGCCGCTGCTGCTGTTCATGGGAACAGGCGGATCGCGAGCGCTTTACCGTGCGATCAAGGAGTTTTATCGATACGGCGGTTTGATCGGTCAAGGCAAGCCGGTGATCGTGCTCGGCGCGGGTACCGCGGGTGCGAATCTCGTGCGCGAACTTTCGCGTTCGAGTGAATGGCGCTTGGTCGGCCTGCTAGACGATGACCCCGCAAAACGCGGTCGTGAAATCCTGGGCCATAAGGTACTGGGTTCGATCAGCGAACTGCCGCTCTGGGCAGGACAACTCAAGGCCGATACCGCGATCATCGCGATCCCGTCGGCATCGGTGGATGCACAACGACGTGTGGCAACCATGTGCGTTCGCGCCGGCGTCAAGGCAATGGTTCTCCCCGCGCTTACCGTGCTCACGCAGGGTCAGGCGTTCCTCTCGCGGGTGCGCCAGATCGACCTTGAAGACTTACTCGGCCGCGAGCCGGTGAAGATCGACATGCCGCACGTCGAGGCATTGCTGCATGGACGCGTGGTGATGGTCACGGGCGCAGGCGGCTCGATTGGTTCGGAGTTGTGCCGGCAGATCTTGCGCTTCTCGCCAGCGCAGCTCGTCGCCTACGACCTGAGCGAATACGCGATGTACTTGCTCATAGAAGAACTGCATGAGCGGTTTCCGGATTTGTCTGTGATCCCGGTAATAGGCGATGCGAAAGATTCGCTGCTGCTCGACCAGACCATGTCGCGCTTCGCGCCACATATCGTGTTTCATGCGGCCGCGTACAAGCATGTGCCGTTGATGGAAGAGCAGAACGCATGGGCAGCGGTGCGCAACAACGTGCTGGGCACGTTGCGCGTGGCGCGCGCGGCGATCCGTTATCAGGTCAGCCACTTTGTGCTGATTTCCACCGATAAAGCTGTCAACCCGACCAACGTGATGGGCGCAAGCAAGCGGCTGGCCGAGATGGCCTGCCAGGCGTTGCAACAGACTGCTCCAGGTACTCAATTCGAGACGGTGAGATTTGGCAATGTGCTGGGCAGTGCGGGCAGCGTGATCCCGAAGTTCCAGCAGCAAATCGCGAAGGGCGGCCCGGTCACGGTCACGCATCCGGAGATCACACGCTTCTTCATGACGATCCCCGAAGCGGCACAACTGGTGTTGCAGGCGTCGAGCATGGGTCGTGGCGGAGAGATTTTCATTTTGGATATGGGCCAGCCGGTACGAATCGTGGAGCTGGCGCGCGATCTAATTCGCTTGTACGGATTCTCGGAGGAGCAAATCCGGATCGTGTTCACGGGCTTGCGGCCGGGCGAGAAGCTATATGAAGAGTTGCTCGCCGACGATGAAACGACTACACGCACACCGCATCCGAAACTGCGGATCGCGCAGGCGCGCGAGGTGCCGAATCATTTTCTCGATGAATTGCTGCCGTGGCTGATGCAGCATCGCGTGCTGGCTGACGACGAGGTCAGGCGGGACCTACGCCGGTGGGTGCCGGAATATCAGACGTCAATGCCAACTGTGTTGACGAGCGTCCAGTCGGTTCGAAACGGCTGAGTTTGCCCCGTTGGCCTGCCGCAACCGTGATGCTCACGTCTCGCTCTTCCTTCAAGCCCAGAGTTTTGGAGCGCCTGTCGCGGTGTCCCCGTGCCCCGCTCAACTGGGCCGCCTCGCTCAAACTCAAACTCAAGCTTCCGCCAACACCTAGTTTCGCGCCATGCGCTGCAGTCTCCTTAAGTGCAAATGGTGGGAAATGCCCTTGAACACATTGCCCTCATGCGGATCGCCGAAATGAAGCAGTGCAGTGCAGCGTACGCTGGACGGCAGGCAAGCCTGATTCGCGTGGAATGAGCGCATGCCCCAGAAGAAGTAGAGATTGCCCGGCGTCAGCGGCACGATCTTGGCCGAAAGCAATCGTTGCACGCGCGGCAAACGCCACATCCGCTTCAGTAGTCTCTCGACCAGTAGCTTTTCAACGATGTTGACGATCGCGAAGCGCCTCGCTTCACGCAGATTCGGAAACATGACCAGATGACCTGGGGGTTCATCCGGGCGGTTTGGGATCAGGATCGGCAGCAGTACGGTGACGACATACGAGTCGTAGTGGAAGTTGAGCGCGTGCCGCAGTCCGTGGGTGCCGGTCAGTCCGCGCAGGACGGGGAAGATCCGGTCGCTGGGCGGCGCTTTGCGCATCTTCCGTTCGTAGAGACTTCGCAATAACGCGTGAAAGCCCGGGTCCTCAAATAGCGGATTGAGGCAGGTTTCGGCGATCCATGCCTCGCCTTCAAGGCCGAAGTATTGGCCGTCATGCTCCTCGATCTGTTGGGCGACGAAACTGCGCATCTGCGTGAGAATCGCATCCGGCACAATATCGCGCAGTATCCCTACGCCGGTATCGTCCATCGATTCGGCCAGTGCCTTCGCGCTCTCTGCACCCACTGGTAAGAATCCGCTAAGCGGCAATCCGTCGTTCAATGCGTTCATCGCAGTCCTCTTGACCGGGCTTTCGATGCGAAATGAGAATTCATACTCGCTGTAAGGACATTGACGGAAAATTGTGTAGTTTTCCGTACGAATTCGCACACATGACCTGATTCCCCAGCACGAACATTCGCTTCTTTCGCCCTCCGAAATAGCTGGTCGCGCATCTCGAACGGTTCGCGGTTGGTCGCTCGGGACATCACTTCAACAGCGAAGCTGGCGTTATGGTGTAGAGGCAAACGATTGCGAAGCTGCGTCGACTACTGATGATCGCAAAGAGGTACAGGCGCGTGCTGTTGAGAAAGTCGATGCCGAGTTGTTCATTGGGAATTTCGCTGATCGTTTATATCCCTAACCGACACTCACTAGCGGCTTGGAGATCGATCTGGAAGATCGATGTTCTGCTTATGATGTGACAAGAGCTACGCGGCGACTTTTTCCAACGGCATCGCTACGAAAGTGGTTAGCCGGGATCAGGTGCAGATGCTTGCCGCCATGTCGTGCAGTTACGCGAGTACATGGCGTTGCTCTTCTCTGTCCTCATTGCTTTCCACGTGCACGAGGCCAAGCCAAACGTTTGCATCTTGAATGGACTTTGAATAGTCCTTACTTAGAACGAATGGCACTTACTTAAGCCAGCATGGTGGAGAAGACGCGGGTAAGTACTTGAAGAGAAACGGAGTAGGCTGATCCAGGGATTGATAGGATGGTTGTTACCAAGCAAACACCCGTCTCATTCCAAGGACCAGCCCCCATGGATCGTAATGCACGAAGTCATCACAGGCAAACACTAGGCGGCGTTCAAAGCCGCGCACGCAGGGCCCAGGCGGTTGACTACTTCAACATACTGACGAGCCCGGAGCTGTTGGAGATAACGGAAGCGCATTTGCCAGAACATCGAGAACGGCTGTATCCGCCGACGGTGACACTGTCGATGTTCATGCGCCAGGCGCTGGAAGAGGACGCCTCCTGTCAGAAGGCGGTCAACGGGTGGGCTGCGCAGCGAGCTGCCGACGGGCTGCGACCCA
>NZ_JBLKRU010000027.1:0-102768 GCF_047608185.1 Caballeronia eucalypticola | reverse complement strand
TTGTTGCTCATGCTTTTGACTCGTCTGCTTAATGCCTGCCACCATTTCCCTGGCTTCGTCTACGGTACCGCGCGCTTGTGCATGCATAGCAATACTATCGAGATCGATGTGCGCCCGCGCAAAGGCTCCAGAGCGTGCTGCTCAGGATGCCATCAACCCGCCAGGGGCTACGACCAACTGCCCCAACGCCGCTTCGAGTTCATCCCGATCTGGGGCTTTGCGGTGTTTTTACTGTACAGCATGAGGCGCGTGGAATGCAGGCGATGTGGGGTCAAGGTAGAGGAGGTGCCCTGGGCAATGGGCAAGCACCAGTTGACCAGGGCGTACATGCTGTACTTGGCGCACTGGGCGCGCAAGCTTTCATGGAAGGACACGGCACAGTCCTTCCACACCAGTTGGGAGAAGGTCCAACAGGCCGTGGCCTATGTCGTGCAATGGGGTCTGGAGCATCGCGAGCTGGGGCATATCCGGGCCATCGGCGTGGACGAAATCGCCTACGGTCGTGGTCATGAGTATCTGACACTGGTCTACCAGATCGAGGCGGGCTGCACGCGCCTGCTCTGGGTGGGCGAGAAGCGCACCAAAGAAGCGTTCCAGAAGTTCTTCGATATGATCGGCACGGAACTGGCGCAGGGCATCGAGTTTGTGTGTTCGGACATGTGGAAACCCTATCTGGACATGATCAAACTGCATTGCACAGGGGCGCTGAACATTCTGGACCGCTTTCACATCGTCGCTAAACTCAATCTTGCCATCGACGAGGTCCGTGCGGGCGAAGCACGCCAACTGGTCAAGGACGGCTACGAGCCGGTGCTTAAGAAGTCGCGCTGGTGTCTGCTCAAGCGCCCGGGGAACCTGACCGACTCCCAGCGCATCAAGCTGCGTGAGGTGCTGCGCTATAACCTCAAGAGCGTACGGGCCTACCTCTTCAAAGAATACTTCCAGCAATTCTGGGACTACGAGTCACCCGCATGGGCAGGCAAATTCCTGGATCAGTGGTGCAGCGAGGTCATGCGCTCGCGCATCGACCCGCTCAAGAAATTCGCTCGCACAGTACGCACCCATCGAGAGCTGTTGCTCAACTATTTCCGGGCGCGAAAGGCGTTCTCCAGTGGCATCGTTGAGGGACTGAACAACAAAGCCAAAGTCACTATGAGAAAAGCCTATGGATATCGCACCTTCAAAATGACGGAACTCTCGCTATATCACGTACTTGGCAAACTTCCTGAGCCAGAACTCGCCCATAGATTTTACTGACGGACCTAATTTTTAGAGAGGTGAAAGCGTTTTCTTTGCTTCGTTTCTTTGTCGCTTTGGACAAAGAAATGACGCGCCGCCACGCGCAGTGGCTAATAGTGATAAAGAAATCAGCTAACACCAAACGCGCGAAAACCTAAAAAGCATCAACCCGGCATAGACTCAGCCCACTACCCTCAGAACCATCCCATCCAACCTGAAGTGCGAACGAAAACCATTTTTGGCCATCGATGAGCCCATTATTGCCTCGCCCCAAGCGGCTGGCATACTAAGGCGTTAGCGCTAAGATCAAGGTGCGTGCACCCTGTCGCTTAGAGCACGGAACATACCGGGATTATTCACGAGATGGCTGAACCAACAAACGCCCCCACCTTGCGCGAAATTCGCCGTGCTGTCGAGAGCGGTGTTCTAACAATCCAGCAAAGCATTGAATCCGCCGATAAGACCGCCCGACGAACCCAGCCGGGTTTGCACGCATTCAGTTATCTGCCAGACGCACCCATGGTCAACCAAGCCGAAATCAGCTTGCCGCTAGCGGGTGTGCCCATCGGCATAAAAGATCTTATCGACACGGCCGACATGCCGACCGAATACAACTCGCCGGCCTACGCGGGCCGCACGCCGGAAGCCGATGCCGTTCTAGTGACACGCTTGCTGCAAGCAGGCGGGACCATCTTAGGAAAGACGGTTACAACAGAGTTCGCATGGCGCCATCCGGGAGCAACGGTCAATCCGTGGAATAAAAAGCATACACCCGGCGGCTCGTCCAGCGGCTCTGCTGCGGCTGTGTCAGCGGGGATTGTTCCTCTTGCATTCGGAACTCAGACGTTTGGTTCCGTCATTCGCCCCGCAGCGTACTGCGGTGTCGTGGGGTTCAAACCAACGTATGGAAGCATTGCCAGAAGCGGTGTGTTGCCGCTGGCGCCATCGCTGGATCACATCGGAATGTTCACGGCCAATGTCGGCGACGCGGCATACGCCTTCAAAGTAGTATCGGGTTCCGACGACCAGGACTTTCACTTTTCACACGTACGCAGCAAGAACAAAAACCCAGGCAACGACGGCGGCGCGATCATCCGTATCGGCATCTTGCGCAGGCAAATAGGCAGCGCGATGGAACCGGCTCAGGAGAGCGCGTTGAACGGGCTGGCCGCACGACTGCAAGCCGATGGAGCGGAAGTCGTCACGGTCGATCTGCCGGCGGAACTGGAGGACACGGGGGCGCTGATATCGGCAATATTGGCAGTCGAAGCGGCCGTGGTGCACGGTGCGCTCCTTGACCGGTCACCCGGCCTGATCAGTTCGGTCATGACGTCCCTGATCCAGGAGGGCCGTGGCGTATCGAGTGTCGACTATGCGCGAGCGCGGACTGCACAGGTGCGGCTGGCCCATCTCTTCGATCGCTGGCTGCAGGAGGATTTGCGCCTCGACGTGCTTCTCGTTGCACCGGCTACAGGGGAAGCGCCGGTTGGACTTGACTACACCGGTGACGCTGCGCTATGTGCACCATGGACCTTCCTTGGCGTCCCTGCCATTACGTTACCGATTGCTCTCGGGCCCGCTGGTCTTCCGCTCGGCGCTCAGCTGATCGGCGCGGCACAACAGGACGAGCGTCTGCTCGCGGTCGCGGAGTGGGTGGAAGCGCGAGCGGACTGGCAGGCTGTAAAGCGGCAGGCTCTATCTAAGGCCTGACGGTCCGGATTTCAGGCGCGAGTAAGGCGTATGACGAATCGAGGCCGCCTCCTGTCCGGCACTCAAATTCATGCGTTTCATCGCGCTCGTGGTGATCGCCGGACGCACGACACGTCCTACGGATAAGGCCAGGAAACCGTAGAATGCGAAGGCACTCAGATAAAACAACATGTGACTGTTCCCACCCGTTTGTTGCGCAGTCACACTGAAGGTCCTCTATGTCAGGAGCAGTCCTGTGAAAGATCCACTGGTTCTTGGCTTCGTGTTGATCATGGTGGACGTTGTACTCTGGCGCGCCGCGTTTCCGCGCCACGACACCATCCGCTTGCTGCTCAGACTGGTGATTTTCGCGCTGCTGAGCGCGTTGTTGTTTGGTTCGACCCTGAGTCCCTTCTCGCCGGCACCGTGGCCTGAGTCTCCGGGTCGTCATCTTGCAGCCCAGATTCTCGAGGTTTCGTGGTGGCTCATCGGTGCGCGTCTCCTGACGATGTCGCTGGACGCAGCCTTCCAATCGCGTCAATGGCACCGCGAACGCCTTTTCCAGGACGTACTCGGCGCGCTGGTTTTTCTAGCTGCAGTGGTCGCCTCGCTTGCATTCGTGCTCGGCTTACCGGTGACGGGACTGGTCGCCACGTCAGGTGCACTGGCAATCGTGCTGGGTCTCGCCATACAAAGCACGCTTAGCGATGTCTTCGCCGGGATCGTGCTGAATACGACCGAGCCCTATCACATTGGGGACTGGGTCTCGGTTGACGGCGTGGATGGCAAGGTGCTGGAGATGAACTGGCGTGCAACGCACCTGCTTACCTCACACGGCAACGTTGTCATTGTCCCGAACAGCGTGGCGGCCAAGGCGAAAATCACCAACAGCAGTCGCCCGGTTGCGCTTCACGGCGTGTCCGTCGCGCTCCAGATTTCCCCGGAAGAACGCCCGGCCAGCGTTCTTGGCGCGTTGCAGCGTGCCATCGCGGGAAGCAACATGGTGCTGCAAACGCCGGTACCCTATGCGCTCATCAAGAAGGCTTCGATCAACTCGATTGAATACGAAGTCACGGTTTATATCGATGACATCAGCAAGTCCGTGACCGTGACGAATCAGCTTTACGACCTGTGTCATCGCCATCTTGCCGCTGCGGGAATCGAGCTCTGGCCATTGAGCGCGCCGCGACCGCCGCGCCACGACGTTGCCGACAGCCGGCAACGGCTCCTGTCACACGTCGATCTTTTTCGCGCGTTGCCGAGTGAAGAAATTGAAGCGCTGTCCAAGAGATTGTCCCGTCACGAATACGAAGTGAATCAGGAGGTGGTCAAGGCAGAAGAGGTGATGGACTATCTGATGATTGTGGAGTCAGGCGTTTTGTCGGTGGTGGTGAAAGGACCCTCCGGCCCGATCGAATCCACGCGCCTTGGACCCGGCGACTCGATCGGCGAAGCGGGTGTCCTCGCCGGACTGCCGGTTCAAGCGCAAGTCACGGCTTTGACACGGACATTAATTTATCGGCTGGACAAGGCGGACCTGACGCCATTGTTAAAGAGCCGGCCGGAAATAGGTCAGCAGATGTGCCATGTGCTTTCGCAACAGCAAGACACCCTGCGCAAGCTGAACACCGAGCTACCTGCGCCGGTGGGCACTGAACACTCGCTGCTGGACTGGTTGCGCGACGGTATGCGCAAGCTACATGAGTTGACCGGTTAACAACTCACGAAGTGGGCCGAGGAATAGAAGACTAATTGTTGGCCGTCGCTATTCGCTCAAGGCAACCAATGATCCAGCCGCTTCGCCTCGTTTGAACGCCTCGATATCCCTATACCTCGCACCGGGATGCCCGGCCGGCAACAAGCGCCCCTTGCCGAACAGCTTTTCGCGCAGCGTACCAGGCGTATATTCCGTCCGATAAACGCCGCGTCGCTGCAACTCCGGCACAAGGTGTTCAACGATATCCTCGAAGGTCTCGTGCGCGACTGCATACGCGAGATTGAAGCCGTCGACGCCGGTTTCCTCCACCCATGTTTGCAGAATATCGGCAACGGTAGCCGCGGAACCCACAAACACCGGTCCCATGCCGCCAATACCGCCCCATGCCGCGAGTTCGTCGATGGTCCAGGATTTCGCACCGCCCGCCAGATGTTCAATAGCGGAGACGATGGCGTTGGTTTCCACTTTCTTCACCAGATCGGTCGGCGCGTACTGACCGAAGTCGACACCTGTCCATCCCGACATGAATACGAGCGAGCCATCGTAGGACGTATAGCGGCGATACTCCTCAAACTTTGCCTGCGCCTTGGCATCCGTCTGATCCACGATGACCGTGACCAGGTTATAGATCAGCAGTCCGCTCGCATCCCGCCCAGCTTGCGCAGCCTGCTCTCGTACGTCAGCAACGTAAGCCTTCAACACATCCTTCGTCGGAGCCGCAACGAATACACATTCGGCATGCTGGGCTGCAAAGGCCTTCCCGGCACCCGATGCACCAGCCTGATACAGCACGGGCGTGCGTTGAGGCGATGGTTCGCAAAGATGGTAGCCGGGCACGTCGAAGTATTTGCCGTGGTGACCTATCTCATGGACCTTCTCGGGATGCGTGAAGACACGGTTGTGACGATCCCGGACCACGGCATCTTCTTCCCAGCTTCCCTCGAATAGCTTGTACAGCACCTCGATATATTCCGCTGCCACCTCATAGCGGTTCGCGTGCTTGCGCAAGCCGCCTTCGCTGATATTCTTTGCGCCGCTTTCCAGATACGACGTCACGATGTTCCATCCCACGCGGCCTTTAGTGTGATGGTCCGCGGTCGACAGGCGGCGAGCGAAAGTGTACGGATGCTCGAAGGTCGTCGACGCCGTAATGCCAATGCCGAGATGCTGGGTCACCATCGCAATGGGCGCTGCAAGCTGCAACGGATCGTTGACCGGTATTTGCGCCGCTTGATGGATCGCGTGATAGTTGCTGCCCTTATAGACGTCGTAATATCCGATCACATCGGCTATGAAGATGCCATCGAAGAAACCCTTCTCCAGAATTTCTGCGAGATCGGTCCAGTACTCGAGGTCCTTGTATTGCGATGACCGGTCGCGCGGATGAGACCACAAGCCGGGCGACTGATGGCCGACACAGTTCATCTCGAAAGCGTTGAAATGGATGGTTTTGCTCATGGCGGCCGATTCTCGATTTTCGCTTTGACAACCGGACAATCTAGTCGCCGAACTGAACGCGCGCTCTAACGATTTCAGCTTTGCATATGCCCGAGGCTGTAAAGGCCGGCACTTTCATACAGCGCACGCAAGCGACCGTGAAGGCTTGCCACCCGGCGATTCATATCGAAAGCAAAACTCGTTCTTTGCGTGACGCGATTGCTGTCCGTATAAAGCTTCTTTGCCCGTGCAACTCACAAGCCAAGGAGCCGTATCTTGAGCACCGTCGACATTGAATCCGTCTTGCCTGCGTCATCGCCGATCGGATCGGCAAGCGACGTATCGCGCCTGATCAACACGAGCCTGTCGAAGAACACTCATGCGCGCGTGATTGTCTTGCTCGCGCTAGGCGGCGTGTTCCTTGACGCTTACGATCTCACCACGTTGTCATACGGCATTCAGGACGTCACGCGTGAATTCAACCTGACCCCTGCGCTAAGCGGCTTTGTCAGTTCGTCGATCATGATCGGCACGATTCTCGGCAGCATCGCCGGCGGATGGCTCACCGACAAGATCGGTCGTTATCAGGTCTTCATGGCCGACATGCTGTTCTTCGTGGTCGCAGCCATTGCAGCGGGACTCGCACCGAACGTCTGGGTTCTGATCGCGGCGAGATTCGTGATGGGACTCGGTGTAGGCATCGACCTGCCGGTCGCGATGGCATTCCTCTCCGAGTTTTCGAAATTCAACGGCCGAGGAAACAAGGCGTCGCGGCTCGCTGCGTGGTGCCCGATGTGGTACGCGGCGTCATCGGTGTGTTTCCTGATCGTGTTCGCGCTCTACTTTTTCTTGCCGGCGCAGCACGCCGACTGGCTCTGGCGCGCGTCGCTGATCTTCGGGGCCGTGCCGGCGCTGATCATCATCATGGTGCGCAGCAAGTTCATGAATGAGTCGCCGCTGTGGGCCGCAAATCAGGGCAACCTGAAAGAAGCGGTGCGAATCCTGAGGGAGTCCTACGGTATTCACGCACATGCCGTGCACGATACGAAAGAGCAGAAGGCGTCCACGCAGCCGCCCGTGAAATTTCGCGTGCTGTTCCAGCGGCCTTATCTGCAGCGAACGCTGGTTGCCAGCGTGATGAATCTTTGCATCCCGTTCGAATACACCGCCATCGCGTTTTTCCTGCCGTCCATCCTGTCGCAATTCCTGGGCGCCGGCGTGTTTGAAACCATCGCGGCATCGCTTGGACTGAACGTGTTGTTCGCGCTGACGGGTGGTTTGCTCGGCATGCGGCTCGCCTATAAATTTCCATCGCGACATGTGGCAATAGCGGGCTTTGCGTTGCAGTTCGTGTCACTGATTGCGCTGGCGTTGATCGGACATCCACAGGCGGCGATTGGCATCGGCCTTGCCGTGCTGATGCTGGGAACATGGTTGTTCGCCGAGGGGTTTGGCCCGGGCGCGCAGATGATGATCTACCCGGCCTTGTCTTATCCGACCTCCATTCGCGGCACGGGTGTGGGCTTCGGCCGGTCGCTCGCGGGCATTGGCAGTGCACTCGCTTTGTTCGTCTTGCCGATCCTCAAGGCGCGGTTCGGCACCGACATGTTCTGGATCGTTGCGTTGGCCGCCGTGATCCCGATCGGGTTCCTGGTGCTGATCCGCTATGAGCCGACCGCGCATGATATCGACGACGAAGACGCGCCCGTTCCATCCACGTCGTCCCGGCCGGTTTGCGAATGCTAGTCGCGCGGTCGGTATCGAAACGCTTCGGCCCGACTGTCGCGCTCGATCGATTCGATCTCTCTGTTGCTGCGGGCGAGGTGGTGGCGCTAATGGGCGCTAACGGCGCGGGCAAGTCCACGATCGTCAAGATACTGAGCGGGGTTTATGGAAGTGACGGCGGTTCGCTTGAACTGAACGGCAAGCCGTATGCACCGGACTCACCGCAAGAAGCGAAGGCGCTCGGCATAGCGACCATGCATCAGTCGATTGCGGACACGGTCGTGCCCACGCTGTCGGTCGCGGACAACCTCCTGCTCGACCGCTTCAACAATGCGGCGACGCCATGGTTTGTCAGGCCCTCTGCGCGGCTCGAGGATGCACGTTCCATTGCGGAACTGGTTG
This sequence comes from Caballeronia eucalypticola, assembly GCF_047608185.1. NCBI lineage: Bacteria > Pseudomonadati > Pseudomonadota > Betaproteobacteria > Burkholderiales > Burkholderiaceae > Caballeronia > Caballeronia eucalypticola. Next base: position 94,559 of record NZ_JBLKRU010000027.1, on the reverse strand, counting down.
GCCTCGATGTGGACCTGCGCGCGCCGCTATTCACGTTGCCGCTTGCGACAAGACAGCTCGTTACGCTAGCCCGGGCGCTCGCGGTCAAGCCAAGGGTTCTTATCCTCGATGAACCCACGGCAAGCCTCTCGGCTGCCGAAGCCGAACGTCTCTTTACCGCACTCGACACATTGCGCGAGCGTGGTGTCGCCATGCTGCTGGTCTCGCATCGGCTGGGCGATCTCAAGCGCATGGCGGACAGGGTGGTCATCGTCCGGGATGGACGGCTCGTAGCCAATCTAAAGACGCCAATCGATTTCGACGATGCGACTGAAACGATGATCGGCCGGGCATTACCGAAGGCGCGCGAACGACAAGCGGTGCGCTCGACAGCGAACGAGGGACTTCGAGTCAGAGGCCTTAAATTGTTCCCGGGTGCGGATGGTCCCGCGCTCGACTTCGATGCTGCTCGCGGCGAGATCGTTGCGTTTGCGGGACCTTTAGGGGGCGGCAAATCGCGGCTAGCTCGAACGCTATTTGGTATCGAGAAGGTTATTGCCGGCACGATGACACTCGATGGCGAGCCATGGCAGCCGCGTTCTGCTGCCGACGCAATTCGCCGTGGCGTTTTCCTTGTAGGCGAGGATCGCTGGAGTTCGTCGCTCTTTCCGGATAGCGTGCCGTTCGCATCGATTGAAGGCACGTTGAGTTTTCCGTTCTTATCGAACTGGTTCAAGAGCGGGTGGATCAACCGGCCCCGCGAACGCCGAGAGGCTGCGTCTGCCATCGAACGCTTCTCCATTCGATGCAACGGCCCGGCAGATCGCGTGGTCAACCTTTCCGGCGGTAATCAACAAAAGGTCGTACTCGCGCGTTCGCATGCGGAACCCGCACGGGTGCTGTTGCTCGATGAGCCGTTTCAGGGCGTCGATGCCGGCGCTCGCGCGGACATTGCCGATGTGTTGCGAGCGAATGCAGCGGGGCGCGTGACGGTGGTGTTCGTTAGCGCAATCGAGGAGGCCTTCGAAGTTGCCGACCGCGTGCTGCACTTTGATCGTTCGATTATTGAATCAGACATTGAAAATCTTGCCGGAGCCTGACGCATGAAACTTGGCGCTTCTACCGCAGCGAGCTCCGCTGTTCGAACGGAGTTCAGACGCACCAGCATCAGGACGAAGCTGGAACGCAGCGGCATCTTGTTGCTCCTGGTCGCAATGGGTGTGGTTTTTACATGGCGCGAGCCCGCGTTCCTGAGCGTGGACAATCTGTTCAGCATCTTGCAGGCTGCGTCGATTGTCGCGCTCCTGGCCGTGGGCGTCAGCATCACGCTAGCGGTCGGCGGCTTCGATTTATCGGTCGGCAGTACGGCGGCAACCGCGCAGATGGCCGCGAGCTACGTGCTCGTTGTGTGGCATGGCAACGCGTTCGCCGCTGTTGCTGCGTGCCTTGCGTTAGGGGTCAGTGCGGGGCTTTTTAATGGTTTGCTGATCACGCGTCTTCGCGTCCCGGACCAGCTCGCCACGCTCGGCACCTTGTTCCTGCTAGCGGGACTGCAACTGATTCCAACAGGAGGGCGATCGCTCGCAACCGGCACGATCCTGCCGGACGGCACCGAGGCCACCGGCGCGTTTCCAGCGGCCTTCCTGGCGTTGGGCCGGGCTCGCTGGCTGGATGTCGTCCCGGTGCCGGTCATCGTGCTCGCGGTGGTCACGCTGGTCGCGGTGCTCGTCATGGAATTTACTCGATGGGGACGCGTGCTCTATGCGACCGGCGGCAACGAAACAGCCGCGCGGCTCGCGGGTGCGCCAACGGCGCGTTACCGGGTGGCGGCGTATGTTGCGTCGGGCGTGATTGCTTCGCTCGGTGGTGCGTTGATTGCCGCGCGAGTCGGGCGTGGCGATGTGGGCGCCGGCAATTCGCTGCTGCTGGATGCGGTTGCCGCCGCGCTGATTGGTTATGCGGTCTGGGGTGCGAAGCGTCCCAACGTTCTTGGCTCGGCCGTCGGCGCCGTGTTTGTTGGCGTGTTGCTCAACGGACTGACGATGCTCAATGCCCCTTATTACATGCAGGATTTCATCAAGGGCGCGTTGCTTGTTGGCGCGCTGGCCTTCACGTTCAGCATCGGAAAACAAGAGGCGCGATGAATTCAATCTGGCTTGGCGTTTCAGCAGTAAACGAGCTAAGCGTAGAAGCATTCTGTTGATGTGCTTAGCGTTATCGTTCGGTTTGCGCCCGGTCATGGCGCTGCTAGATTGATGTCGAACCGACACATAAAAGGGTAAGCATGTCAGCCATTCCGCAAGATGCAGCGGCGCGTCCCGCATCTATTCATGCAAACGAACGTTCAGAACAAAGGCCCGCACATATCATCCGTGACGATGCCGAAGCCATTGCGCGTGCCCACGAAGTAGCCGCTCGCCTGGCAGAACACGCCAGCGAGCGCGACCGCGAACGGCGCTTGCCCCACGAGGAAATCGACTGGTTTTCGCAAGCGGGCTTATGGGCGATCACCGTACCCAAAGAGTATGGCGGTGCGGGCGTGTCGTATGTGACATTGACCGAAGTCATCAAGATCATTGCTGTGGCCGATCCGTCGCTGGCGCAGTTGCCACAGAATCATCTGGGTCTCGTCGATGTCATTGCGCTCACCGGGACCCCTGAGCAAAAACGCTTCTTCTTCGGTGAGATATTGAAGGGCAAGCGTTTCGGCAACGGCTTCTCCGAGAAGGGAACGAAGCACGTCCTTGACCTGAAGACGCGCGTCACGGCCGAGGGTGACGAATATGTCGTCCATGGCACGAAGTTTTATTCAACCGGCGCGCTGTTTGCGCACTACGTGCCCATCCTGGGTCTCGACGACGAACGCCGTGGTTGGCTTGCCTACATTCCGGCGGGTACCGCGGGCTTGCAGGTGATCGACGACTGGTCGGGCTTCGGCCAACGGACGACTGCAAGCGGCACCGTTATCGCGGACCAGGTACGGGTTGCCGCATCCCACGTATTCCCAGCGTTTCGCGTATCGGATCTGCCGACGCTCAATGGCCCTATTTCGCAGATCATCCAGGCAGCAATCGATGCGGGTATCGGGCGGGCGGCCGTGGACGACACGCTTGAATTTGTACGTGAGCGCTCGCGGCCATGGATCGATAGCGGCGTGGAGCGCGCAAGCGACGATCCGCTTGTCGTACGCGAAGTAGGTCATCTTCACATCCAGTTGCACGCGGCGGAGGCGTTGCTCGAACGCGCGGCGCGCACGCTGGACGCCATTGCAACGCAAGCGCATCCGCCGAGCGAAGACGATATCGCCCGGGCATCGGTAGCGGTCGGCGAAGCAAAGGTTCTGACGACTGAGATCGCATTGCTGGCAAGTGAAAAGTTATTCGAACTGGCGGGTACGCAGTCGACGCTTGCCGCGCACAACCTTGACCGTCACTGGCGCAATGCGCGCACGCATACGCTGCATGATCCCGTACGCTGGAAATATCACCTTGTGGGCAACTATTACTTGAACGGCATCAAGCCGGCGCGCCACCCGTGGAACTAGAAGCGGGTCGTCGATAAAAGGGTCGTGCCTCTTCAATCAAACGTGGTCCCCACGCTTACTCCACAAAAACGGAAACCTTCCTTAAATGCTTAAACCTATCGGCCGCTTGATCGCCACCGCGCTGCTTGCGGGCAGCATCTCCGCCCATGCAGTTGGCGGCTTACCCAATGCGCCCGCACCGTTCAATAAGGGCGGTGTCAGGATCGCGTTGGTCAACTATCTGTCGACCGGCGATTTCTTTCAGGCTTATGAGGCCGGCGCGCAAAAGCAGGCTAAGGCACTGGGCGTCGACTTGCGCATTTACGAGGGCCGTCAGGACGCAGCGCAGCAACGCGACCAGATCCAGCAAGCGATCAATCTGGGCGTTGCCGCGATTATCGTGAATCATGGTCTGCCGGAGTCCCTGAAGGACGTGGTGCAGGTGGCGCTTGATAAAGGCATCAAGGTCGTCGCCTTTGACGTCGATCTCGGCAACCCGAAGGTTCCGCAAATCGAGCAGAGCGACCATGATCTCGCGACATTGCTGCTCGATCAGGCCGTCAAAGATAACGGCGATGCGTTTGCCGCCGCATACGTCTATGTGCCGGGCTTCGCTCCGCTAGACCGGCGTGACGCGGTGTGGAAGGCTTTCAAGACTGCGCATCCGAAGGTCACAGAGGCGGCGCGTTTCGGCACGGTGGACAACCCGATTGCGCAGTCGGTGGCGAACCAGGCTGCGGCGGCGTACAGGGCGCATCCTGACGTACGCGTGGTCTTTGCGCCCTACGATGAGTTCGCTCGCGGCGCGAAACTGGCTGCGGACGAAGCGGGCATTGCTTCGAAGGTCCGGATCTATAGCGCCGATATTTCGACGGCTGACATCGAGGCAATCCGGGCGCCGGGGAGTTCGTGGGTTGCCACTGCCGCGACCAATCCGGCCGTCGTGGGTGCGGTTTCGGTGCGCGCCGCGGCATTGCTGGTGGCGGGCCAGGACCCAGGCCACAGGATTGAAATAAAGCCCGCTTTGATCACGCGCGACGATCTCGTCAAGAACGATATTCACACCATCGCGGATCTCGAGTCCCGGTTTGTGGATTTCAGGCGGGCAGATGTGGCCAAGGCGGGCTGGATTCCCGAGGTTCGCGACTGAGGCAAATTGATTCGCTATCCTGATGGCATGAAAATATCCGGTGCGGGCTAGGAGGAAGTCTCACTTGGCATCGGATTGCCCCAGCGACTTTTGCGCTTCTGCGGCATTGTCCTTGCTCACGAGGATCGACGGCACATAGGTGACCAGAGGCAACGTGCGATCGCCCGCCAGATAGCGCGCTGCGTTGTCCACGGCGGTCTTGCCGATCAGGTAAGGCTGTTGTGCTACCACGGCCGCAGCGCTGGACCGAGGGTTCTTGACCAACGCAACGAAGTTGGGACTCCCGTCAACCGCATAGGTCCTGATCTCCGTGCGGTGCGCCCCGTCAACCGCCTGCGTTGCACCGATCTGCGGTATGTCCCAGCCGGCCCATATAGCTTGCACGGTGCCCTTCGGGTACTTGGCGAGTAACTGGCTGACCTGCGAATAAGCGTCTTGCACGGTGTTCGGAATCACGTCGACCAGTTCGGGCTGGATGATCCTGATCTTTGGATACCACTTCAGGACCTCGCGCAACTGGTCGTAGCGCATTGCCATGACCGGCACGCCGTAAAAGCCGTTGAAGACAAGAACGTTGCCTTCCCCATGCAGGTCGCTGACGAGCTTCAATGCAAGCTGTTCGCCAATATAGAAATTATCCGATGTCGTCACGTTGATGCTCGACGGGCTGACGGTATCGACGGTGAAGAGCGGGATGCCCGCTTCACGAATTTTCCTGAGCCACGGTTCGAGCACGGCCTCGGTCCCAAGCTGTTCAATGATGGCGTCGGGCTTCTCCGCGATCAGCGCCTGGAGTTGCGCGATCTGCTGGCTATCCTTGCGGCCTCCGTCAAGTGCGATGGGTGTCCCGCCCAGACGCTTCACTTCATCTATTTGTCCTTTATAGGCTTTCAAGTCCCAGTAATGCTCTGTTCCTGCGACAGAAATGCCAATGCGTTTACCTTTGAGCGACGGCACGTCGGCAAAGGCTGGCGCGCAGAACGCGGCGCTCGCCAGCAATGCGGCCAGTGCGGCAAGCACTGGCCTCCTAAGTGCTCCAGTACTTTTGTGCTTATTCATGGAAAATGAGCAAGGAAAATGAGCATGTCAGATGAAATTTGCAGCAATGAAATCAACCGGATGAAGCATTGTTTTAAATCAGCTTTGAGTTAACTGATCAGGATGCCTGATCTTAATCATCTGATTGTACTCACCTGACGGTGCTAAGGGAATGTACGAAAAACGTGCCGCGGACAAAAGAAAAATCCCGCTCTGGCTTAGCGCCTGAGCGGGATTTTTTCAATCAAACGAACTGCCGGTGTTGCCGCCTGTTCCAGCTATGCGGTTCCCCAGCTTGACCGAGGCTAAACGGTTCGCCCTCGGCTAAAGAGCCTCAGGATCAAGAGCAGGACTACCGCACCAATCAGCGCGGTGATCAACGACCCGATAATCCCGCCGCCCATGTGCAGGCCGAGCACGCCGCCCAGCCATCCGCCAATGAACGCGCCGACAATGCCGACGATGATGTCCACGATAATTCCAAAGCCGCCGCCATCAACGATCCGGCCGGCGAGTGCGCCGGCAATGCCGCCAATGATCAGCCAAAAAATAATTCCGTGTGATACAGGTTCCATAGTGTTCTCCGTCAGGTGAAATGCGCGTAGCGGGCTACCAGCATGGTGATATCGATAATGACCGGAGGCATCTCCGGCTTAGGTGATTTCCATGTACCCCCTGAATCAATGGACCTATCGGCTTGTGCAAGCAGCGTGCCCGGAGAGGCCAATGCGGCAAGAACGACCGATTGACCAAGCTTGGCGCTTAAGACAAGCAGGCGTCACCCGGTTAAACCCGAACCCGAACAATCCCTCTAAGAGGTTGTGATTCACTTTTGCTATCGGACCATCGAATAGTCGGATTGTTTTGCTATGAGAGCGCCTCTATAGTTCATTCATCAGCGGCTTTAAGCAGGCGCCGAAACAGAGTGCCGAAACAAACAATCATCCTAAAGACAAAAGGAGACACGATGAACCAGATCGATCTGGCTGGACGCACCGTTGTAATCACCGGTGGCGCGCGCGGTATCGGCTATGCAGTGGCGCAACGTGCGCTCGCCTCGGGCGCTGAGGTTGCGCTGTGGGACATCGATGCGGAACGCCTCGAGCGAGCGCGTGGAGAACTGGCGAAGGCCGGTAAGGTCAGCGTTGCCGTGGTCGAACTGACGGAGGAGACATCGGTTGAGCAGGCAACGCAGCAGACGCTGGAAGCGCATCGAAAGATTGACGTGCTGATCAACTGCGCCGGCATCACCGGCGGCAACGGTACGACCTGGGAACTGGCGCCGGACGTATGGCGCCGCGTGATTGACGTGAACCTGATTGGACCGTATCTCACCTGCCGCGCCGTTGTGCCGCACATGCTGAAGGAAGGCTACGGCCGGATCGTGAACATTGCCTCGGTGGCGGGTAAGGAAGGCAATCCGAATGCGTCGCACTATAGTGCCTCTAAAGCCGGCCTGATCGGTCTCACTAAGTCGCTTGGCAAAGAGCTTGCCACGCGCGGCATCCTGGTGAACGCGGTGACGCCGGCCGCTGCCAAAACCGAGATTTTCGATTCCATGTCGCAGCAGCACATCGATTACATGCTTTCCAAGATCCCGATGAACCGCTTCCTGCTGCCGGAAGAAGCGGCTTCGCTCATCTTGTGGCTCAGTTCGGAAGACTGCGCGTTCAGCACGGCGTCGGTCTTCGATCTGTCCGGTGGCCGCGCGACGTATTGAAGCCGCTGCGGGCGAGGTTATAAGTATGCCCGCGACATAAAAATAACTGGAGACACGCATGAGCGAAACCGCTACTGCGGAGGACGCCGTCGTCGCGCGGGTGATGCGTCGTCTGCTGCCGTTCCTGCTGCTGATGTACATGCTGGCGTTTCTTGATCGGGCCAATATCGGCTTTGCGCAGAAAGCGCTGCAGCACGATACGGGTCTGTCGAACGCGGCCTTTGCGTTCGGAGCGGGGGTGTTTTTCGTCGGCTATGCGCTCTTTGAAGTGCCAAGCAATTTGCTGCTGCATCGGGTCGGGGCAAAGCTCTGGATGTGCCGGATCATGGTGACATGGGGGCTTGTTTCCGCAGCCATGGCGTTCGCGCATACGGCCACCATGTTCTATGTCTTGCGCTTCGCGCTGGGTGTGGCCGAGGCAGGTTTTTTCCCGGGCATTGTGTATTACCTCACGCGCTGGTTTCCGCAATCGGCGCGAGCAAGAGCATTAGGCGTGTTCTATTTCGGCGCGCCGCTCGCCTTCATCTTCGGCAGCCCGTTGTCCGGCGCATTGCTGGATCTGCATGGCGCGTTTGGTTTTGCGGGCTGGCAGTGGCTCTTTTTGGTGGAAGGCGTTCTTGCGTCCATCGTTGGCATCTGGGCATTCTGGTATCTGGACAACGATCCATCGAAGGCCCGCTGGCTAGATGCCGGTCAACGCGAACTCCTGCTCTCACGCCTGACTCAGGATGCACACACTGCGTCGGCACATGGTCCGCGCGGCGTGCTTGCCGCATTGATTGATCCACGCGTGCTGATCCTGTCGGCCGTGTATTTCCTGATTCAGATGTCCGTGTACGGCGTCATCTTTTATCTGCCGCAACAAGTGGCCGCGTTGCTGGGTGCGAACGTGGGTGCGAAGGTCGGTTTCGTCACGGCCATCCCCTGGTTGTGCGCAGTGCTGGTTACGTGGGTCGTACCTCGGTATGCGGATCGTCATGGGCAGCATCGATGGCTCGCCGTGTTGATGCTGGTCGTTGCCGGTGCGGGTATCGCGATATCGGGACTTGCGGGTCAACCTGTGATCTCGCTGATTGCATTGTGCTTCGCGGCGAGCGGCCTCATTGCAGCGCAACCGCTGTTCTGGACCTTTCCCACGCATTACCTGACGGGCGCCGCCGCGGCTGGTGCCATCGCCCTCATCAATTCGCTCGGCAGCCTTGGCGGTTTCGTCGCGCCGATGGTGCGCACGGCCGCGGAGCGGTCCTATGCATCGACTAGCGCGGGTCTCGTCCTGCTGGGACTTGTTGCAGTGCTCGCGGCCATCGCGATCATCGTGTTTGTGCGTCCCGCGCAGGCACTCACGTATACGCACGACAAGCGTGCCGAAGCGTCCAGAACCAAATCGTCCAGAACCAAAGCGTCCTGAATAATAGAACCTTACGGAGTCCGATCATGTCCATGCCTACCATCCGCCACGTTCGCGCGTTCACTGTTCGCGGCGGCGGCGCTGATTATCACGACCAGGGCGCCGACCACTGGATCGACGACCATATCTCCACGCCAATGGCGCGTTACCCCGAGTACCGCCAAAGCCGCCAGTCGTTTGGCATCAACGTCCTCGGTTCGCTCGTGGTTGAAATTGAAGCAAGCGATGGCACGGTCGGCTTCGCGGTCACGACCGGCGGTGAGATCGGCGCGTTTATCGTGGAGAAACATCTGGCGCGGTTTCTCGAAGGTCAGCGAGTGACTGACATCGAAAAGATGTGGGACCAGATGTATTTCGCCACGCTTTATTACGGGCGCAAAGGCATTGTGCTGAATGCGATCTCGGGCGTCGACCTTGCACTGTGGGATTTGCTGGCGAAGGTACGCAAGGAGCCGGTGTTTCATCTTTTGGGCGGACCTGTACGCGACGAACTGCAATTCTATGCAACTGGCGCGCGTCCGGACCTCGCGAAGGAGATGGGTTTTATTGGCGGCAAGATGCCATTGCAACACGGACCGGCAGAAGGTGAGGAAGGGCTGGCGAAGAACATTGCGAAGCTCGCCGATATGCGCGCGAAAGTAGGCGACGACTTCTGGCTGATGTTCGATTGCTGGATGAGCCTCGACCTGAACTACGCAACGCGCCTCGCGCACGCGGCGAAGGAATACGGCCTGAAGTGGCTCGAAGAAGCATTGCCGCCCGACGACTATTGGGGTTACGCCGAACTGCGGCGCTCGGTGCCGCGCGGCATGATGGTGACAACTGGCGAACACGAGGCCACGCGCTGGGGTTTCCGCATGCTGTTTGAAATGGGCTGCGCCGATCTGGTTCAGCCGGACGTGGGATGGTGTGGCGGCATCACGGAGCTGATCAAGATCTCCGCACTCGCCGATGCCCACAACGTGCTGGTCGTACCGCATGGTTCATCCGTCTATAGCTATCACTTCGTGGTGACGCGGCACAATTCGCCGTTCGCGGAGTTCCTGATGATGGCGCCGAAAGCCGACGAAGTCGTGCCCATGTTCAATCCGTTGCTGCTCGATGAACCTGTGCCCGTGAACGGCCGGATGAAGGTGCCGGAGACGCCGGGTTTTGGTGTGCGGCTCAATCCTGAATGCACCCTTGTGCGTCCTTATACACACTGACACTGAAACATTGAGGTTCAATCGTGCTGCTTGAGAACAAAGTAGTGATTGTCACTGGCGGATCGCGAGGCATTGGCCGCGCGATCGCCGTGGCGTGCGCGAAGGAAGGCGCGGACGTCGTGCTGAATTATTGGGGCGATAACGACCGCTCGTATGGACGCCTCTCGGCCGTGCAGGAAGTAGTCGGCGAGATAGAGGCACTTGGCCGGCGAGTGGTTGCGGTCGAAGGAAATGTCGCGCAGCGCGAGACGGGGCTCGAACTCGTGAAGCAGGCAGTCGATGCATTCGGTCATGTCGACGTCCTCGCGAGCAACGCCGGCATTTGCCCGTTCCACTCGTTCCTCGACATGCCGGCGTCGGTGTATGAAGCGACCATCGGCGTCAATCTGAACGGCGCGTTCTACGTGACTCAGGCTGTCGCCAACCAGATGAAACTGCAGGGTACCGGCGGTTCGATTGTCGCGACGAGTTCGATCAGCGCGCTCGTTGGCGGCGGCATGCAAACGCATTACACGCCGACCAAGGCAGGCGTTCATTCGTTGATGCAGTCATGCGCGATTGCCCTTGGGCCTTACGGCATCCGTTGCAATTCGGTGATGCCTGGAACCATCGCGACGGACCTGAACGCGGAAGATCTCGCCGATACCGAGAAGCGCGCGTACTTCGAAAAACGGGTTCCGCTCGGACGCCTGGGTGAACCCGATGACGTTGCGCAGTGCGTGACCTTCCTTGCATCGGATCGCGCGCGTTATGTGACGGGCGCATCGCTGCTGGTGGACGGCGGCTTGTTCGTTAACCTTCAGTGAACGAGCCGGCCGAGTACTTGCGCAGCAGCGCGATGCAGTATTCGGCGGGTTCGCTCAGCGTTTCATGTTTGCGCCGTAGCAAGCCGAATCCCGAGAGGCTTTTGCCGATCTCGATAGGCAGTTCGATCAGCAAATGCGCGCGCAGGTAATCGCGCACCACTGACTCCGGCAGCATGGCGACGGCGTCGCTGTTTTGCAGAAGCTGAAGCGTGGCGAAGATCGATGCGCACTCGACTACATTAGAAGGTGAGGCAAGCCCGGCTCGCGCGAGCTCTTCTTCGAACAACCCACGTGCGGGGCTGGTGATGGGTTGCAGGATCCAGGGCCAGGAAATCAGCGCATCGAGCGAGAGCGTGGTTTCATGAGCGAGCGGATGCGCGGCGCGCACGACCAGACGCATGGCTTCGCGCGAGAGGGGTTCAAAGTGGAAGTCGTTGTGCTGGAGCGGCGTGGTGAGACGGCCGAGCGCGAGATCCACTTCGCGGCGGTGCAGCAATTGCACGACCTGGTCGCTGGTCTCGCCAAGTATGCGTACGTTGAGCAGCGGCCGTTCGCTTTTAAGTTCGGCGATAGCCATGGCGAGCACGTCGGGCGCCGCGCCCATGATCGCGCCAACAGTGAGTTGACCATGACCGCCGCGCCGCTTGCTTTCAAGGTCGGCCGCGAAGCGGGTGAGGTCGGCAAGCGACCGGCGCGCATAGGCGAGCGTGGCGACACCGAGCGGAGTGGGTTGCATGCCGCGGGCGTTGCGCTCGAACAGGAGAAAGCCGAACGCTTCTTCTATGTCGCTTAGCATGCGGCTCGCGCTCGGTTGGGCAACGTTGATGGCCTCGGCGGCCTGGTGCAGGTTGCGGGCGTCGTCGAGGGCGACAAGCAACGCGAGATGCTTGAATTTCAGGCGGTTGACGAGGGCAATCTGGGAGACGTTCTGGGTCATCGGGCGTTCTCGTGCGTCAATTTTGCGGCGGTCATGGACCATCCGTGCGACCATTGTGCGATTCGGTTTTGCGATCGGCTGATCCTTACTTCGGATTGTCATGTTATCAGTCGGCGAATTATAGTCGTAACGCATAAGCCGTAAGTCGGAGCACGACTTAACCGGTTCAACACCTATAAAAGGCAAGCCGCAATGGAGACAATTGCGTTCAGGATGACCCTCAAACCGGGCCAGCGCGATGAATACGAGCGGCGTCATCGCGACATATGGCCCGAGCTGGCCGAGACGTTACGCGACGCCGGGGTCCGTGACTACTGGATTTTTCTCGACGACACCACCGGGGACTTGTTCGCCACGCTCAAGCGCGAGCGCGACCACACCATGGCCGCGCTGCCCGACCTGCCCATCATGCGCAAATGGTGGGACAGCATGGCCGACCTGATGGAAACAAACCCGGATCGCTCGCCAGCGCAAACTGCGCTCGTGCCGGTCTTCCATCTACCCTGACGCGTTGGTTATAGCCTTTGCGGCACGAGGACATATTCATGCAAGTTGTCGACCCGCACATTCATCTTTGGGATTTAAAGACCCATCACTATCCCTGGCTGGCGAACCCAGGCAAGTCGTTTGTCGGCGATGCGCAAGACCTGAAACATGACTACCTGATCGGTGATTTTCTGCGCGACGCCGCGCCGGTCCAGGTGCTCAAGCTTGTGCATGTGGATGCCAATCACGATCCCGCCGATCCAGTGGAAGAAACGCGCTGGCTGCAGCACGTTGCCGATAACGAAGGTCACGGGTTGCCGAATGCGATTGTCGCCGGTGCGGATTTATCGGCCGATAACGTGCAGGAAGTGCTCGAAGGACATGCTGGATTCGCCAACGTCCGGGGCATACGGCAGATACTCAACGTGCACGCTAATCCACTTTATGACTATGTGGGCCGGCACTACATGCGCGAGCCGGCATGGCGCAAGAATTTCGCGTTACTGAAGAAGTATTCATTGTCATTCGACCTGCAACTCTACCCGTCGCAAATGAAAGAAGCGGCCGGGCTTGCACAGGAACATGCCGACACGCAGTTCATCGTGAATCATGCCGGCATGTTTGTGGATCGTTCGTCGGTGGAGGGGTTTCGTGCATGGCGTGACGGACTTCGCGCACTGGCGGCCTGTCCGAATGTGGCGGTGAAGATCAGCGGCCTGGCCATGTTCGATCATGAATGGAGTGTCGAAAGTTTTCGGCCGTATGTGCTGGAGACAATCGATGCGTTCGGTTGCGAGCGCGCGATGTTTGCGTCGAACTTTCCGGTCGACCGTTTGTTCGCTACGTATGAAGGGCTGTGGAACGCGTATGTGTCGATCGTAAAAGACCTAAGCGATATAGAAATAGATGCCCTCGTTAAAAGCACCGCAGAACGTATATATCGCATCTGAAGGAGACAGTATGGGCAATAACAATCCGCCTCGGCTAGAGCTAAGGCACGCGAGCAAGTCGTTCGGCCGCGTGCGCGCGCTCGGTGACGGCAGCCTCGCGTTGTGGCCGGGTGAAGTGCACGCGTTGCTCGGTGAAAACGGCGCAGGCAAGTCGACTTTGGTCAAGCTGCTTGCCGGCGTGTATCAGCCGGACTCGGGCGAATTGCTGGTGGATGGACAGGCTCGCACGTTTGCAAATCCCGCAGAAGCGCGCGATGCAGGTCTTGCTGTGATCTATCAGGAACCTACATTGTTCGCGGATCTGTCCATCGCGGAAAACATCTACATGGGACGTCAGCCACGCGACCGGCTCGGCCGGATTCGCTACGACGAAATGAATCGCGAAGTGGATACGCTGCTGCAATCGCTTGGTGTCAATTTGCGTGCGGAGCGCCTGGTTCGCGGGCTGTCCATTGCCGATCAGCAAGTGGTCGAAATTGCCAAGGCGCTTTCGCTCAACGCGAATGTGCTGATCATGGACGAGCCGACAGCGGCGTTGTCGCTGACTGAAGTCGAGCGCCTGTTCTCGATCGTGCGCGCGTTGCGTGAACGCGATGCCGCCATCCTTTTCATCACGCACCGGCTGGACGAGGTATTCGCGCTGACGCAGCGCCTGACGATCATGCGCGACGGCCTGAAGGTCTTCGACGGCATGACCGCCGACATGACCATCGATTCGATCGTCAGCAAGATGGTCGGTCGCGATCTCGACACCTTCTATCCGAAAGCGGATGTTGCGCCCGGTGACGTGCGTCTTTCAGTGCGTAACCTGACGCGCGACGGCGTGTTCAAGAACGTCTCCTTCGAGGTCCGCGCAGGCGAGATCGTGGCGCTGGCTGGGCTCGTTGGCGCGGGGCGCAGCGAGGTGGCGCGCGCGATCTTCGGCATCGATCCGGTGGATGCGGGCGAGGTTCATATCGCAGGCAAGCCGTTGCAACTTGGCCGGCCGCAAGCGGCAGTCCGCGCAGGGCTCGCGCTGGTGCCGGAGGACCGACGTGCACAAGGTCTCGCGCTGGAACTCAGCATTGCGCGCAACGCGTCGTTGACGGTGCTCGGACGTCTTGTCAAACATGGGTTGATTTCATCGCGCAGTGAAAATTCACTCGCCGCCGACTGGGGCAAGCGCCTGCGGCTTAAGGCGAGCGATCTGGAAGCACCGGTGGGGACGTTGTCGGGTGGCAACCAGCAGAAGGTCGTGCTTGGAAAGTGGTTGGCTACAGGGCCTAAAGTGCTGATCATCGACGAACCGACTCGCGGGATTGATGTCGGGGCCAAGGCTGAAGTGTATCGAACGCTCGCTGAGCTGGTGCGCGAAGGCATGGCAGTCCTGATGATTTCAAGTGAGCTGCCCGAAGTGCTTGGCATGGCCGATCGCATTCTCGTCATGCACGAAGGGCGTATCAGCGCCGAGATTGCACGTGCCGATGCAAACGAAGAACGTGTGATGAGCGCCGCACTGGGCGCCTCGCCATCCATGTTGGGGAAGGCGGCATGATGACGCGACATTCTCCTGCCATGCCTGCCGTGCAAGCGCCCAAGCCGAAACGACGCAACCTGTTGGCGGAACTCGTACGCAGCCGCGAGGCGACCTTGTTTGTCGTGCTGATTGCGCTGGTCGCCGCGACCGCTGCGGTGAAACCCGAGTTCCTGAACCTGCAGAATCTGCGCGACGTGCTGCTCAACGTATCGATCATCGGCTTGCTCACTGCGGGCATGACGGTCGTGATGCTGATGCGGCATATCGATCTGTCGGTGGCCTCCGTTGTTGGCGTCAGCGCGTATTCGGTCGGCAGTCTCTTCGTGATGTTCCCGCAAATGCCGATCGCGGTCGCGATGCTCGCGGGCATCGTTATAGGCCTGGCGATCGGCGCAGTGAACGGCACGCTGATCACCTTCGGGCGCGTGCCTTCTCTAGTGGCAACGTTGTCGACGCTATACATAGTGCGCGGTGCCGACTACGCCTGGGTCCACGGCGGGCAGATCAACGCGACAAGTCTTCCCGATGCGTTTTCACGCATTGCGACGGGTTCGCTGCTCGGCCTGCCGAACCTGGTGCTGATAGCGGTGGTCGTGCTCTTCGCGATCGGCGTCTATCTCAAGCAATATCGCGGCGGCCGTGAGCATTATGCGATCGGGTCGAACCCGGAAGCGGCGCGACTAGCCGGTATTCGCGTGGAGCGCCGCGTGATGATCGGCTTCCTCTTGTCCGGCGCTATTGCGGGCCTGGCCGGCGTGTTGTGGCTGGCGCGTTTCGGTACCGTGGAAGCGAGCACGGCAAAGGGCATCGAATTGCAGGTGGTCGCGGCAGCCGTGGTGGGCAGCGTGGCGATCACGGGTGGCGTGGGCACCATCCTCGGCGCGACGCTCGGTGCGCTCGTGCTTGGCGTGATCAACATTGCGCTGGTGGTGTTGCGCGTATCGCCATTCTGGCAGCAGGCTATTCAGGGAGCGCTGATCGTCGCGGCGATCACGCTGGACACTTTGCTCGCGCGCTCGGTCGCGCGCCGCATGATGAGGAAACGCGATCATGGCTAAACCCGATTCCGCGCTGGCATTGACCAAGCGCCGGCACCTCTCATGGGAAACCATGCTGGTGGTCGTACTCGTGCTGGGAGTGATCCTCGGCCGCGTGTTATCACCTGTGTTCCTCTCGAGCGCCAACCTCTCGAACATGCTCGCCGACTTTACCGAGATCGCGCTGATCGCGTTGCCGATGACCTTGATCATTGTCGCGGCTGAAATCGATTTGTCGGTGGCGTCCGTGCTTGGCGCATCGAGCGCGCTGATGGGCGTGCTCTGGCACATGGGCCTGCCCATGCCGCTCGTGATTGCGATTGTGCTCGTCGCGGGAACGCTTGCCGGCCTGTTCAACGGGCTCGTGATCGTACGCTTCAATCTGCCCTCGCTTGCCGTCACCATCGGCACCTTGGCGTTGTTTCGCGGCCTGGCGTACGTGCTGCTCGGGGATCAGGCTGTGGCAGATTTCCCGGCGTCCTATACAGCGTTCGGGATGGATACGGTTGCGGCCTTTCTGCCCATGCCGTTTGTGCTCGTCATCATTGGCGCCGTTGTTTTCACTGTGCTATTGCAAGCGACACCATTCGGCCGCGGCCTCTATGCGATCGGCGCGAATCCTGTTGCCGCGCAATTTTCCGGTATCGACGTGGCGCGTACGAAGCTCAAGCTTTTCATGCTGTCCGGCGCGATGAGCGCGCTCGCGGGCGTGGTCTACACATTGCGCTTCACGAGCGCTCGCGGGGACAACGGCGAGGGCTTCGAACTGTCGGTGATCGCGGCCGTGCTGTTCGGCGGTGTGAGCATTTTCGGTGGACGCGGGTCCATGATCGGCGTGCTTCTGTCGTTGCTGATCATTGGCGTGTTGCGCAATGCGTTGACGCTCTCGGATGTATCGAGCGAGACGCTGACCATTGTGACGGGCGGTTTGTTGTTGTCGTCGGTGTTGATTCCGAACCTTGTTGCACGTTGGCGTGTCATGCGCGAAAAACGCATGATGACGCAGACGCTTATCTGAAGCTTGGCTTTTTAAAACCAGCGTGAAGACTCCGGTCATCGATTGAACCGGAGCAGCGCGCGACATCAGGAGACACAAGCATGTTCAAACCCTTTAAGTCCATTCGCGGTCCGGCGCTATGCGCCGCGCTGATCGCGGTGTCCGCGGCGGCGATGATTCCGGTCAGCGCGAACGCCGCGGATCTGAAGAAAGACCTGAAAATAGCGTTCCTTCCCAAGCAGATCAACAACCCGTACGAAGTGATTGCCGATGACGGCGGTTTGGCGGCGATCAAGGAAATGGGCGGGCAGGGCAAGGTAGTCGGGCCATCGGATGCAGGCGCTTCCTCGCAGGTTCAGTACATCAATACGCTGATCACGCAGCGCCAGGACGCCATCGTGATTGCTGCGAATGATGCGAACGCGGTTGTTCCGTACCTGAAGAAAGCGATGGCACAAGGCGTGAAGGTCGTCACGTTCGACTCCGATACCGCACCCGATGGCCGCCAGATTTTCGTCAATCAGGCGAACTCGGAAGGGATCGGACGGGGACAGGTGCAGTTGATGTCGAAGCTGATTGGAGGCGAAGGTGAGTTCGCCATTCTCTCCGCCACGCCGAACGCCACGAACCAGAACACCTGGATCAAGTGGATGGAGGAGGAACTGAAGAAGCCGGAATATTCGAAGATGAAGCTGGTGAAGATTGCCTACGGTAACGACGACGACCAGAAGTCGTTTGTCGAAACGCAGGGTCTGTTGCAGGCGTATCCGAACCTGAAGGGCATCATTTCCCCGACGACGGTGGGTATTGCAGCGGCAGCGCGTTATATCTCGACATCGCCGGCCAAGGGCAAGGTCATGGTGACCGGACTGGGTACGCCGAACCAGATGCGCGCGTTCATCAAGAACGGCACCGTGAAGGCATTCCAGTTGTGGGATCCGGGTCAACTGGGTTACCTCGCGGCCTACGCGGCGGCTAACCTTGCTTCAGGCACGATCACGGGCAAGGAAGGCGATAGTTTCGACGCAGGCAAGCTGGGCAAGCGCACAGTGGGCAAGAGCGGCGAAGTCGTGCTTGGACCGCCGACCACGTTTGATTCTTCGAATATCGACAACTTCAACTTCTAGAGCGAAGTTTTTCTCTTAATATCGAAAGATTTATCCGCACGAAAAAGATGCCTCCGCGGCGTCTTTTTCGTGCGCTTTTCTTTGTCAACGCGTCAACGTAAGCTGAGACCTACACCAATGCTTTCAGCACATCCGGGTTCCAGTTGTTTAACTGGTCGACGCGTCCTTCACGGACCTTGTTGGCCCAATCCGGGTTGACCAGCATCCCCCGACCAACGGCGATGAGGTCGAAGTCACCGCGGTCAACCAACTCAAGCAGATGATCGAGCGAGGCGACGTTGCTGCCTTCGCCATGAGCGTGTCGATATGCTCGCCAGTCATTCCTATGGAGCCAACGGCGATGGTCGGCTTACCGGAGAGTTTCTTTGTCCATGCGGCCAGGTTCCGGTCGGACTCGAACTCGTTATCCCAGAAGCGGCGCGTCGAGCAATGAAACACGTCCACGCCGGCGTCGACCATGATGCGGGAGAACTCTTCCAACTCAGCCGGGGTGTTGAAGTTCTTCGCTTTGAAGTCCTGGACCTTCCACTGCGAGATGCGCAGCGAGATGACAAAGTCCATCCCTGCCATGCGCCGGATTTCAGCAATGACACCTGCTGCCAGGCGGGCGCGGTTACGCAGTGAGCCGCCCCACTGGTCTTCGCGCTTGTTTGTTCCCGGCCAGAAAAACTGGTCCAGCAGGTAGCCATGGGCCGCGTGCAACTCGACGCCGTCGAAGCCGATCATCTTCGCATTGATAGCAGCCTTGCCTTACGCTTCGACAATTGCATCGAGGTCAGCTGGAAGAGCCGGCTCGCCATCGAGCGTTGTCGGCTTGCCGATTCCACCGAACAAACCTGAGGGGCCCACCCGGCGAGGCGGACGATAGTCGGCCCCTTTGGCTGCGTAAAGACCATCGACGGCATGCTGCTTCATCTGACCGACGTGCCAGAGTTGCGCGAACAGAGGCGTGCCTTCTGCGTGGACTGGGTCGACGACTTTCTTCCAGCCGGCAAGAGCCTCTACGCCGTACATGCGCGGCACGTCGACCTCATTGGCAGCGGCGTCGTGCGGTACCCATGTTCCCTCGGTGATGATAAGTCCGGCGCCCCCCGCTGCCCGTTTGCGATAGTAGTCAGCATTGTCTTCACCCGGAACGCCAGACGGTGCCATGGTACGCGTCATCGGCGACATGACGACGCGGTTCTTGAGCGATAGCGCGCCAATCCGAACCGGCTGGAAGAGCTTGGCGGTGCTCTTCGCCGCGAGGGCTGACAGTGGTGCGTGCGACGAAGCAGGTTTTGTTTGCGTCTGTTGCATCGGAAATCACCTTCTGGTTGAAATGTGCCTTGCTTTAAGGGCTCGGGCACACAGGGTGTCGGTTCTAATTGAGTTATCGCTTACGTCAGATACATACGCGCCGCCGCGATATGCGCGACTATTGGCAATAGTTGGACTTACGCAACAAGTAGTTGCTGATGGCGGCTGACAACTTCGGCTTCGTCTGTCAGCGCTTTCTGCACCGCGGGACGCGCTTCGATACGCGCGGTATAGGCCATCAGGTTTTTCAAGTGATCGAGCTTGACTCCCGAGCGCTCGTGCCAGAGTGTTGCCCATACGTATGCGTCGGCTACCGTGAACTGTTTGCCTGTCAAATAGGCGCGGCCGTCGGCCAGACGTGCGTCCAGGACACCGTAGGCCGTGAGCAGCTTGTTGGTGGTGAACTCGATTCCTTCCGCGGTCATCAGCTTGCGCATCAGGGGGATATGCTTTTGTGCGATCTCCGTTGCGATGAACGTCAGCAGCTGATCTTCTTCTGCGCTCGCTATCAGCGTCGGCGGCAACGTGCCCAGGCGCCGCGATTCGAGCGGCGCCGCATAAGGGTGAACGCGCTGCGAAGCGCTCGGCAGATAGGCACGATAGGAACGCGAACAGTCTTCCATGCCAAATTCGTCCTTCGACCCGGATGTTCTTTCAATGAGCCGGGTCATGCTCGGGTCAAGTAACGGCGCGAGCAAGGCCTGCGCTGACAGCTTGTGTCTTGCGCGGTCCCGCGCGATGGCCGCGAGTCCCGCCGCAATGTTTCCGCCAGCATCAAACCCCACTGCGGCCAGACTTAGCACATCGGCACGGCTCTCTCGCGCACGCAGTGTCGCCCACTCCAGCGCGAGATACGCATCCTCTATTGCAGCCGGAAACGGGAATGCTGGCGCTAGCGAATAACCCAC
This sequence comes from Caballeronia eucalypticola, assembly GCF_047608185.1. Lineage (NCBI taxonomy): Bacteria > Pseudomonadati > Pseudomonadota > Betaproteobacteria > Burkholderiales > Burkholderiaceae > Caballeronia > Caballeronia eucalypticola. Next base: position 74,473 of record NZ_JBLKRU010000027.1, on the reverse strand, counting down.
GGCAACAACCCAGGCGGGTGTCTTTGAAGCGATGAACGAGGCTGGGATATCGGCGTCGTCCAGCGTGCCTTTTACAAAACAGCCGCCGTGGAAATACAGCACGATTGGCAGGCTGTTGCGCGTGAGTGGGCGGAAGCTGCGCAGCGTGATTTTCTGTGCATATCCGTCAATCGCGACGTCGGAGATTTCCAGCGTAGGTTTCATGTGTGGTGACGAATCGTTCTCGTGCAAGAGGGTGTATGCAAGCTCGTTTTGCAGGCCGGATTTTCCACACAACGCCTTTCAAGATAAACATCTCTCTTTCGACAATACAATTCGGTCACAGCGAATTGTATTGTCATAAGCTAAGCTAATTATTCAGACGCGACGAGACTGACCGTTGCCTTCGCAACGAGTCAAGACGGGTCTCGGTATAGGAAAACGCTCGGCGAGCGCTCGGAGCGCGCGGTTAACGCATTTGCACGGCCATGAAGAAATGTCAGCTAAACGGCTGCTACATCGCGGCTACGTGAGTCACTGCTTCGAGCCGAATCAATTTCGCGCGATGCGATCGATGACGATTGCGCGGGATTAACAGGCCGCCCAATCTCACCGGGCAATACCGTTTTTGTTCTAAGCAGATTGCACTGCTCAAAAAGCTCCGCAGCCCATTCGACGAAAACCCGGACCTGCGCCGAAAGATGCCGGTTCTGTGGATAGACAGCGGAAATCGAGAATGGCATGGGGCGCCATTTTTCCAATACTTCAACCAGTGCGCCGGTTTTCAGGTGTGGCCATGCAAGAAAATGGGGCACCTGAATAATGCCTAGGCCCTGGAGGCCACATTGCAGGTAGGCATCGCCATCATTGGCCGCGAGTCGGGAGCGCATTCGCACCTCAACCGGATTTCCATCTTTAACGAAATCCATCTCGACAACGCGTCCGTTGCGGCTGGAAAAGTAGTTCACTGCCGTGTGGCGGTCCAGGTCCGATAGTGTCACCGGTCTCCCATTGCGCCGCAGGTATTCCGGACTCGCGACGGTAACGAACTCGGAGACGCCAATACGACGGGCAACGAGCGTCGAATCTTCCATCGGGCCCATGCGGATGGCACAGTCAACACTTTCTTGAACGAGGTCCACGGCCTTGTCTCCGACCCCCAGCATCAGGTCGATGTCCGGATAACGGGCGTGGAACTCATCTAGCGCCGGCACAATGACCATTCTCCCGATCGAGCCTGGCATGTCGACCTTGAGCTTGCCGCGAGGGGCGGATGTAGTGGAGAACGAAGTCTCCGAGTCTTCGACCTCGGCAAGGATGCGGGAGCATCGCTCATAATAGGCCGCCCCGTCGGGAGTCAGGCTGATGCGGCGTGTCGTGCGGTTTAATAGTCGTACCTTAAGGTGAGCCTCGAGATTCTGGATAATGGTGGTCACCGAAGAGCGTGTCATACGTAGCGAATCAGCAGCACCAGAGAAGCTGTTGATGTCGACCACTCGGGTGAAAACCTGCATCGCTTGAATTTTGTCCATGTCTTTTTGTCCGTGCTTTAAGGAGACTCTCCAAAAAGAGGCTCTCCAAGAATCGCCGGCTTGCGCCAGACGCAGGTCATTCAAGGGCGCCTGGCAGTTGGCATGGAGCCTGCCGAGAGAGGCGCTGAATTTCGCTCACGAGCGCATCAATGTACGAGTCCTGCGCGTTGCCCTCAGTCAGCGCAGCGTGGAGCTTGAGTACATAATCCGCATTGCTTCCAAACTTGCCCACGGCCGACGCCACGAGCGGTGCCACCGTCGACACACTCGAGTCCGCCTCATATTGTTCACGGGCGGTGTCCGCGACAAATGCAATCGCATGGGTCTGGGTGCCGTCATCCAGTGTGATCGGCGCCCACGTTGGCCTGTAGGAGCCGAGTACCATCTCCCGAATCCAGACCAAGGCCAGTTCCTCATCCGTCGTCGCACGCGGAAGCCGGAACGCTACGCCATGTGTATGTCCCCCAGCCTCGAGCGCCGGCATTCGACCGGGCATTTCCGGACTGCCGCGGCCCGCTACCATGCGAAGGCAGAAGCTACGATGCCAGTTGCATAGTGTGGCTACTTGCCTCCGATCGAAGTGCATTGTCGGATTCCATATCAGGGAACCGTAACCAAATATCCATATGTCGTGCGCATCCGCAGGACGCAGTTTCAGGGTGTCGACAAGGGAACGTGCAATTTGCTGCTCGGTCCATAAGTTAGGTAAAGACGCAAAGTTGTCGAGGTACGCGCCCGAGTGAATGGTTTGTCGTGTCAGCATTGTCAACGGCCGGTCTGGTTCGAAATGCCAGGGCGCCGTGCGACGGCGGTCAGAAGCCCCGCGCACCGGAGTCCCCAGGCTCGGTGACAGTATGACCGCGGTGCTCTACCGGATAAAGACTCGTACAGGAGACGCTTTGACGCTTGACAGGCGACAATGTCGAACGTGCTTTCGGATGCGTTGGAACCTTTGGTTACTACGGGTTGCCGTGGACTACCTTAATCGTCGCGAACCTTCTGGAGGGCGGACGCAAGGATCATTGCGTCACCATTCAGCGGTGTTATCCCGCCGCGGGTACGCGGTTTGTATACGGTGTCGCCCCTGCTGATGTGTAATCCGGACAGGGCGCAGCGTCCAGAGCGGCGGGCGAGTGCAGAGGACCAGACTTGCTCCTCATAGTTGCATAGTGTTGGGTCACGCCAGGAGAGCGCCACAAGAGAACCGGCCAATCTTTCAAGGACCGTCACGGTGAAAGTGCGAAGCTCCGAGTCGGCCGGCGGGGACTTGCTCCAGGATTCTCGCAACTGCAAGCAGGTCGACTCCTCGGGTGACTCTATGGGCGGCGTGGAGAATTGCAACAGTGCCGTGAGCGTTCGGGACCAGGGGTCGGCAGCAAGAGATGATGCTCTGTCGAGCACTCCGTGACAACTGATATTGCTTAGGTTTGCTGATGATATATGAGGATAGCTATTGTCGTTCTGGGTCGTATTCGTCTCAGATACAACTTCGGAGGGCTCATTGCGGCAGGCGGCGTTCAACATCATCGTTCTCTCATGAGTGAAAGGTCGGAGCGACTATCGAACAACGAAGGAAAGGACGGACGTCTACTGAAGACAAACCTGAGCGTAGTCCACCGTGCGCCGGTATACATTACGGCTCAGCCATGAAACGAAGGTGTATTCGACATAGGCGTTGGCACCAAGAAAAATCCAGGTATGCAGACTATTTGACACGGTAAATTCCTTTGGGACAGGCGATGCAGTAAAAGGAAAGCGGTCAGGCGCGGGACGCGTTTGCGTCATGCGGGCTTGCCGAATCGCAGTTCAACACAGGGGCCGTCATGGCGACGAAGGGGAGTGCTTCACTGTCAACCGGCAAGTGCCAATCGCGATGACTGAAGCTTAGAAAGCGCGGAAGACGAAATCCATGCTACGGTCGGATACCGTGCTTCCTCAATGGAGTAACAAAGATATACCCCGGTATAACGCATCGTTTCGACAGGCAGGACTGAGGGCCGGTTGATGAGGACTAACGCTTAATACAGGCGTCAGGCTTTAGATACGGACGTATATTATGGATAGGATTGCCAATGCATCGGACTATCCGGTTCGCTTTCAATGTGTAAATGAATCGAAAGCTGCGGAGCCTTTCAAGAGTTTCGGCTAGCCGACGGCAAGCGTTAAAGGATGCGCCGCTGACGAAAACGCGGAGGTGCGCGGTGGGAGCATTAGGTTCGTCATACAAGAGCAGCAAGCCCGGCTATCTCATCGGTCTGTGGCTCGGAGGTTGCGTTGCATTGGGCGTCATCGCCGGCATCTGCTTTTATTTCGAACTGCGCCTTGCTACTGCAGGTTTCTGCTTGCTGATTGCCATCGTGCTTTTGTCGCTGCTCGATAGCTTTGTCTCGTCAGCTATCTTCGCGCTGGCAGGCGCATCGCTGCTGAATGTCTTCTTTACGCCGCCCATATACAGTTTCCAGATTGACAAGCGCCAGGACTATTTTCCGCTCGCTACGTTCTTCATTACGTCGCTCGCCGTCACGTCACTTGTGCGTCATATTCGTCGAATGGAACAGGCTCAGCGGGGACAGGCCCGTCTATTGGATCTCACCCACGACACAGTATTCGTGCGTGACGCGAATAACGCCATCACGTACTGGAACCACGCCGCGGAACTTCTGTACGGCTGGAGCAGAACAGAAGCGACCGGGAAGATTGTCGACGAGTTGCTTAAGACAAGGTTTCCAGCGCCGCGCGAAGAGATTCAGCGGACGCTTGAACGAGACGGGCGTTGGGAGGGAGAACTCGTCCACACGAAGCGCGATGGTGCAGAAGTCGTGGTGGCGAGTCGTTGGACCTTGCAACTTGATGACAAGGGCGTGCCAGTTGCAACACTGGAGACGGACAATGACGTCACGCAACGCAAGCACGCCGAGGAATTGCTCAGGAGGAGCCAGGCGCAGTACTTGGCCGAAGCCCAGAAACTTAGCCGGACAGGAAGTTTTGGATGGAACGTGACAACAGGGGAAATCTTCTGGTCCGAGCAGGCCTTCGATATCTTCGAGTACGATCCGGCAATCCCTCCAACCATTGAAATGGCGCGGCAGCGAGTCCATCCTGAAGACAGGATTCTCTTCGACGAAATGCTAAGCCAGGGCAGTGATACAACAGACCATTTCGACATCCAGCACCGGCTTCTCTTTCCCGATGGCCGAGTCAAATACCTGCACGTCGTCGCGCACGGAGCGCATGGCCAGTCCGACCGGCGGCAGTTTATCGGTGCCGTCATGGATATCACCGCGTCCAGACAGACCGAAGCGCAACTGCTTCAGGCGCAGACCGAGCTGGCGCGAGCCAGCCGGGTTTCGGCACTTGGCGAGTTGAGCGCGTCCATCGCCCATGAAGTCGGTCAGCCGCTCGCGGCGATCGTTACGAATGGAGAAGCCTGCCTCCGCTGGCTGCGTCGACAGCCACTCAATGTGAAAGAGATCGAAGAGTGTGTGACCCAGATAACGGATGAGGGAAACCGCGCTGCCGACATTGTTCATCGTGTGAGAATGCTGATGAAAGGTGCCCCGCCGGAGCGTATGGCAGTCGAGCTGAACGGGGTCGTCGCAGAAGCCGCAGCGTTAATTCGCTCTGAGGTAGAAAGTCACGAAGGCACGTTAGTACTCTCGTTGGCGCCGGAGCTTCCTCCCGTTTTTGCCGACCGCGTGCAACTCCAGCAGGTGCTGATCAACTTCATCAACAACGGCATGCAGTCGACGGGAACCGTTGCACGCAAGTGCGAGATTCTCGTCGCCTCGGCAACCGCCATGGACGGCAACATTGTGGTTTCCGTGCGCGATAACGGCCCCGGTATCAGCGACCAGAATCTGCCGCGCCTGTTCGACGCCTTCTTCACCACTCGCAGCACCGGCATGGGAATGGGGCTCGCCATTTGCAGCTCCATTATCGAGGCCCACGGCGGCCGGATTTGGGCAGCAAATAATCCTGACAGCGGAGCGACCTTTAGCTTCTCGCTTCCTCCCGCAAACATCCCTGTCGCGGTCAAGTGAACGACGGCCCGACGCGTCGGCAAGGGAAATTCGCAGGGTCAGCGGTTATACATTCGTATCATCGCCGTAGCGGTCGCTGTAAGGTAGGCTTTAGTCTTTAAGGCGGATAAGCGTTCTTTTCAAGTTCGCGTTTCCCGTCGGATAAGGCCGAGGGCCGCAACTTTGCTGAAAACGCCCGTTATATCGATTGTTGACGACGACCTCGCTGTTCGCCGCGCCCTGGGAAGCCTCGTGCGCTCGATGGGTTGGGAGTCACGCCTGTTCGAGTCCGCGGAAGGTTTTCTGGCCTCGGGAGAGGTCGTGAACACGACTTGCCTGATCTCCGACGTCCGCATGGCGGGGATGTCAGGCGTGGAAATGCATGAACGTCTGGTGGCGCAAGGACAGGCGCCGGCGACCATTTTCATCAGTGCGTATCCGACCCCTTTGTTGCAGGCCAGGGCGACGGGCAACGGTGCTTTAGTGCTGCTGCAGAAGCCCTATCAGGCGTCGGTCATGACTTACTGGCTGTCCGTGGCGGTAGGCGCACCCTAGGTCAGCGTCCTCGTTTGCCGCTTAGTGAGCGGTACGCGGAATGAACGGTTGAATACCGAGGGACTCGGCTTTGCGCACCAGGTCGGGCATGGAACTCGCATTAAGCTTGCGCATGACGTGACCCCGGTGAACCTTGACGGTAATTTCGCTCAGGTTTATTTCTGCGGCGATCTGTTTATTGAGCAACCCTGAGAGTACAAATACCAGTACTTCCTTTTCTCGCGGCGAGAGCGAATCATGCATGGAACGCAACTTGGCGATGGCCGCGTCCGCCTCGAGGCGCATTGCGTCGCTTGCCAGCGCCTTTCCTATTGCATCGAGCATGTCCTGGTCGCGAAAGGGTTTGGCGAAGAAGTCCGTTGCACCGGCTTTCATCGCCTTCACGCTCATTTCAATGTCCCCATGACCCGTCATGAAAACGACCGGAATACGCATGCCCGAGTTGATTAATTCCTGATGAACCGTGAGTCCGTTTTTCCCGCGTAGCCGCACATCGAGAATCAGGCAGCTTGGGCCTTCGGTACGCGGATGACGGAGAAACTCCTCGGATGAAGCGAATGTCTCAACGCGCAGGTCGACCGAACGCATGAGCGTGGCCAGCGCCCGGCGAATGGCTGCGTCGTCGTCAACGATATAGACCACCGACGTGTCGCGGCGAGTGCTGTCAGGTGCCGATGGTAGGGACGGTCCGCCAAGCATTGAGTCACCTCGATTCAGCCCGAATTTTGTTGCTCGGGATGATGCTCAATTCTATCCGCATAACGAGAGCGACGACAATCTCGGCGACCGCCTCGCGGGCAGGGTGGAACGATCCAGCTTAGATTAAACTTTCATTTTGAAAGGCATCAGACATGGAGTTCATGGAGCATTCCCCGTTGCGTGGGCATTGAGTTCGCCCATGACATCGAAGAGATCGCCCACGATGCCGTAATCCGCCACCGAAAAAATCGGCGCGTCTGGGTCCTTGTTCACGGCCACGATAATCCGCGAATCCTTCATGCCGGCCAGATGCTGGATCGCTCCGGAAATGCCGAACGCGAGATAGATCTCGGGCGCCACTGTCTTGCCTGTTTGCCCGACTTGCGCGGCGTTGGGCGCATAACCCGCATCCACGGCCGCGCGTGATGCACCGAGCGCCGCGCCCATGTTGCGGGCCAACGTGCCCAGCTTGTCCATGTTTTCCTTCGATGCCAGTCCCCGGCCTCCTGCGACCACAATCCGCGCGCTCGACAGATCATGTCCGCCTTGCGACGCGGCCTGTCGATCGATCAACACGGTCGCGGCGAACGGCGCAATGGGATCGAGCGAAACGATTGGCGCCGCACCGCCGTTGGCGCTCGCAGGCGCAAAAGACGACGTCCGGAAAGTTGCGAACAGCGTGGCGCTGGTGCTTTCGACTGTCGCGACCACGCTGCCCGCGTAAAGGCCGCGCACGAAACGCTGTGCCGTCACAACACGCGTGATGTCAGCGAGAAACGCATTGCCGGTCAGCGCGGCGGCTCGCGGAAGAGCTGCGCGTCCGGTTGTACGGTGACTCGTCGCAATTAACGAGTAATCCGAAGCAATATGCTGAAGAAGATTGGCGAGCGTTTCAGGATTGGCTATATCACCCGATGCCAGCAGCACGCGCCCGATGCCCTCAATGCACGCAGCGGCATTCGCCATGGCAGGTGAAAACGTAAGCACGTCCACCGGTACGCCGCGCCCACCTGCCGCGCTGATGACTCGCAGGGTTGCATCGGCCGTAGCACCGTCTTCCCATTCTCCTACGACAAGACTTCTCATGGTCATGCTCCCACGTTTTGAAGTAACCGCGCGCTGCCGATGGCGCCAAGCAGCGCGGCGGTATCGGCGACCTTGATGCCGGGCTGACGGACCGCTGGCTCGGCTATCTCCATGGTTCGTATTGGTGTGTCGAGTGCGACGTTGAACGTCGCCGCGTCCAGCGTGCGCAGCGGCTTTTGTTTCGCCTTCACGATACTCGGCAACGTGACACGACGCGGGTCGGCCAGGCGCAGGTCTGCACTGACCACGGCAGGCCCGTCAAGGCGCCAGGTGGCGGTGCCAGCGTCGTCGCCGCAGGTGACGAGCCAACTGCTGCCGGTAGCTTCTATCGCGGAGGCGTTGAGCGCCTGCGGCCAGCCGAGCAACGCAGCGAGCATTGCTGCCACGCCGCCAATGTCGTCATCGATCGCCTGCTTGCCGCACAGCACTAAACCGTAGGCATCGGTATCGGTATCGGTATCGGCGCCGATGAACGCATGCAGCAGACGCGCGATGCCGAGTGAGTCTGGTGAAGCGCCTGCCGTATCGATCAGCACGGCGTTGTCCGCGCCCATGGCCAGCGCGGTGCGCAGCACATCCTGACAAACAGGCAGGCCGCACGTGAGCACGGTCACGCTTGACGCCACGCCGGCTTCACGCAAACGCAACGCTTGTTCGACCGCGCATTCATCGAACGGGTTAAGCGACATTTTGAGGCCGGCTGTATCAACACCACCTGCAGAGCCGATACGAACGCGCACGTTGGCATCGACGACCCGTTTCACGGGGACGAGAATTTTCATGGTCATCTAAGAGTTGCGGTTGAAGTAATCAGGACACCGCGCCTGAGCCGTATTTGCCGACCAGCAGCGCACCGCTTGCGAAACGATCGAGTGCGTACGGCGAGAGTGAGACGTCGGTGGTTTGGCCCAACGCGTGCTGCGCGAGAATCTTGCCGATCCCCGGCGATAACTTGAAACCGTGCCCGGAGAAACCGAATCCGACGGTCAGTCCTTCTATGTCACCCACCGACCCGAGCACCGGGTTCCAGTCCGGCGTGACGTCGTACACGCCGGTCCACGATGAAGCGAGCCCAGCCGTTTCGTAGGCGGGAAATCGTTCTGCAACCTGCTCGCCGACTTCGCCGACATAGTCGAGCGAGATATCGCCCTGCTCGGTCTCCGGTGCGTTCAGCGTTTCGCCGACCACGCCTTCCGACACCAGCATCTGGCTGCCGCCGTAGCTGCGGAAATACAGCATGCCCGGCGAGCCGAGATCCTTGTAGGCCGGCATTTTGAATGTGTAGGGCGCTACATCGCACTCCAGAGCAAGCACCGTATGGCGTTCCGGCTTGACGGGCAACGGCACGCCGATCCACCCGGCGAGTTCCGGCGTCCAGATATTCTGCGTGCTGATCAGCATGCCGCAACTGAATGTTCCGGCGGACGTTTGAACACCGGTCACCCGGCGGCCATCACGCACGAGACCGGTCACGTTCGTGTTTTCCATGAACTTCACACCGCGCCTTCGAGCCGAGCGCGCGAAACCGGTTGCGACCAGATAAGCATCGGCGAAACCCGCTTCGGGTTCGTAGCCGATCAGCGCGGCATCGTCGAATTGAGCGATCGGCAAACGCTCGCGGGCCTCGGCTCTTGAGAGCAACTGCACTTCGATGCCCATGCCTTGCTGCGCATCGAGCGAAGCTTGCAGCGGCGCGAGCTTGTCGCCTTCGGGCGCGCAGATCATGTAGCCGCATTTCACGAGACCGCACGAGGCTTCGTCGTCGTCCACGTAAGCCGCGAAGTTGTTGAAGGCGTGCCAGGACGAACGCGCGAGCTCCACGTTCTGCCGCACGGAATAATGCGTGCGCAACAGCCCCGACGATTGCGACGTCGTGCCCGCACCAATCGTGCCGCGATCCAGCACCAGCACGCTTTTGGCGCCTAGCGTAGCGACATGATGGGCAACTGACGCGCCGATAACCCCGGCGCCGATCACGATGACGTCGTAATGGCTCATGCTACTTCCTGAAAGAAGATCGATGAGCAGATTCTAAGGAGAGGAAATACTAAGCCGCTTTGTATTAAGCAAACTTATGCAGAGCGAGCGGATTGCTGCAGACTTCTGGCTTAAGCCGCGTCCCGACAATTTAGTTACGCGCTTTGCATAAGCACAGGTGATGCACTTTATAAGCAGGGCACCCGGCAGCGTGCGTCCGCGCACCAAGCAAGCAAAACAGCGCACCGCAGTAAGGCGGTCGCGTTTCCCGGCAGCGCTATTCACATGACCTTCAGCGTTCGCGAGAAGGTTTCCTGTCATGAACTTTTAATTCTCAAAGGGAAACGTGGCACGATCGTTGCATTGCTATGTCGACGAAGATCGCGACCTCATTCGGCAGCGGTCGGCGGATACAGGATGATCGACAGAAACTGGATCGGCATCTTGATGAGCCTCTCCGGACCGTGCGGCACATCACCCTGGAACGTGAGCGTGTCGCCCGGATGCAGGATGTAGGTTTCCTGGCCGTGCCGGTATTCAATCACGCCTTTCAGCATGTGAATGAATTCGGTGCCCGGATGTTCGAAGATCGGGAATCGTTCCGCTTCGTCATCCATGGTGATGAGGAATGGTTCGAAAATTTTCCTGGGCCCTTGGTCATAGGCGAGCAGATGGTAGGTATGTCCGCGCTTGGTGCCCTTGCGGACCACTTCCATGCCGGCCCCTTTCTTGACGAACTGGGCGCCGCCGCCCGGCGTGTCGTAGTTGCGAAACAGGGCCGACATTGAGACGCCGAGGGCCTGGGCAATGCGGTTGAGAACATCGAGCCCGGTCGAGGTCTGGGCGTTTTCGATCTTCGACAACATGCCTCGACTGATGCCGGCTTGTTCGCAAACCTGGGCAATGGTCAAGCCATGACGCTGGCGAAGTTCGCGGATGGTCGCGCCAAGGTAATGCTCAAGCGGATTCTTGCGGTCATCCTCGGTTTGCATTGCACGCCTCATGAGAAAACGGCAGGTTAGCAGATCAGGTGGGATCGGTACGGGTCTGATGTTTCATGTCATGAATTATTGTTGCATATCAATAAATTCATGCACATACTTCGAACTTGCTTGCGGGACGCCGGGACGGGTGACTTTCGAGTGGGTCGTAATCGGGCCGTGCAAAAAAGGGCACGGCTTTTTCAACCAACGATAGACGATGCAAGGAGTCACGATGAACCTGAACGATGGCGGCAACGCACCAGTCGCGGAGCTTGGCACCGCGCTTGGGAAGGTCCCGCGCTTTGAATCCGCGCAGGATGCGCAAAGCTGGCTCGTGCAACAAGGCGTGAAATACGTGCTGGCGCAGTTCGTCGATATTCATGGCGTGGCCAAGGCCAAGTCCGTGCCGGTGGCGCACCTCAACAGCATCCTCACCGCGGGCGCCGGGTTCGCCGGTTTTGCGATCTGGGGCGTGGGAATCGAGCCGAACGGACCGGACTTCATGGCGGTCGGCGACCTCTCCACGCTCAGCACCGTGCCATGGCAAAGCGGGACGGCGCGCATTGTTTGCGAGGGCCATGTCAAGGGTGAACCCTGGGCTTACGATGCACGCGTCACGCTTAAAAAGCAGATAGCGCGGCTGACGGAGCGCAAATGGACCTTGTTTACGGGACTCGAACCGGAGTTCTCGCTGCTCAAGCGTTCGGTGTCGGGTGCGATCGAACCGTGCGACGCCAGCGACACGCTCGCTAAACCTTGCTACGACTACAAGGGTTTATCGCGTACTCGCGCGTTCCTGGAAAAACTCACGGAGTCTATGCGTGCGGCCGGGATCGATGTCTATCAAATCGATCACGAAGACGCGAACGGCCAGTTCGAAATCAACTATACCTATACGGATTGCCTGACCTCCTGCGATCACTATGTGTTCTTCAAGATGGCGGCCTCCGAGATTGCCAACGAGATGGGCCTGATCTGCTCGTTCATGCCCAAGCCGTTCGCGAACCGCCCAGGCAACGGCATGCACATGCACATGTCGATTGGCGACGGCGTGAGCAATCTTTTCTCAGACAAAAGCGATCCGTCGGGCATGGGCTTGTCTAAGCTCGCCTATCACTTCACAGCAGGCTTGCTGGCCCACGCACCGGCGCTCACGGCGCTATGCAATCCGACCGTGAACTCATACAAGCGGCTCGTGGTCGGTCGTTCGCTGACCGGCGCGACCTGGGCGCCCGCGTATATCAGCTACGGCGACAACAACCGCTCGACCATGGTGCGCGTGCCGGGCGAACGCATTGAACTGCGCCTGCCCGACGGCGCATGCAATCCGTATCTCGCGACGGCCGCGGTGATTGCAGCGGGTCTCGACGGCGTGGAACGCGAGTTGTCGCCGGGCGCGCCGGCGAATGAAAACCTCTACGAGTGGTCGCCGGCCAAACTTCGGGAACATGGCATAGGCGTGCTGCCGCAGAACCTTGAGCACGCGCTGGACGCACTTGAGGGCGACCGCCTGATTTGCGACGCGCTGGGCCCTGTCGCCGATGAATTCCTCAAGCTCAAGCGGATGGAATGGCTCGAATACATGCGGCATGTGTCGGATTGGGAAATGAAGAGTTATCTGGAATTTTTCTGAGGAGAAGCACGATGTGCGGAATCGTAGGTTTGCTGGTGAAAACACCGGCACTGCGTGAACAGCTTGGGGCATTGATGGTGCCCATGCTGATCGGTATGACAGAACGCGGCCCGGACTCCGCGGGCTTGGCCGTATTCGGCCAGCCGCTGGATGGCGGCAAGCGAAAGCTCAGCCTGTATTCGGGATTTACCCCTGAAGGGAATCGGTTCGACTGGAACGGACTGACGGCTGCATTGAACGGCGCGGTGAAGGCGGACGCGCGGATTGACGTGCAGGGCAATCACGCGATCCTGACCTTGCAGGGCGATCCGGAAGTGGTAAAGACCTGGCTTCGCGCCACGTTTCCGAAAGTGTATCTGCTCTCCACGGGACGTTCCATCGATCTATACAAGGACATCGGCACGCCGGCTCAGGTTGCTGCGCGCTATGACTTCGCGAACCTGAAGGGCTCGCATCTCGTGGGCCATACACGTATGGCCACCGAGTCGGCGGTCACGCCCGATCGCGCGCATCCGTTCACCGCCGGAGAAGATTTTTGCCTGGTGCATAACGGCTCGCTGTCGAATCCCTATGGCGTGCGCCGGATGCTCGAACCGCAAGGCATTCACTTCGATACCGACAACGACACCGAAGCCGCATGCCGCTTTCTCGAATGGCGGCTGCGCGAAGGCGACGAGTTGCCGGAAGCGCTGCAAAAGGGCTTCGAGGAACTCGACGGTTTCTACACCTTCCTGATGGGAACATCGACGGAACTGGCCTTGATTCGCGACCCGTTTGCCTGCAAGCCCGCAGTCGTCGCCGAGACCGATGACTACGTCGCGATTGCATCGGAATTCCGGTCGCTGGCGCACTTGCCCGATATCAAGCATGCCAAAGTGTTTGAACCTGCACCCGAGGAGATGTATGTATGGAAAGCGTGATCTTTGACCTGGAGAAAGCGACGGTCCGCGAGGTCAACCAGTTTCTTCATGGTGCACCCGAGACGCTCGAAGGGCGGCAGGTGACGGTTGTTTCGCCGAACGGCGCGCACAACCTGGCGGTCGGCGTGGATGCCCCGGTTCAAGTCCTGATCGATGGACACGCCGGTTACTACGCGGGCGGAATGAACAAACACGCGACGATCATCGTGGACGGCAGCGCGGGTACAGGCGTCGCGGAAAACATGATGAGCGGCAAGGTCCACGTGAAGGGTTTCGCGTCGAACGGCGCGGGTGCATCGGCGCATGGCGGCTTGCTCGTGATCGACGGCGACGCCGGCCTGCGATGCGGAATATCGCTTAAAGGCGGTGACATCGTGGTCGGCGGGTCGGTCGGCAGCTTCTCGGCGTTCATGGCGCAAGCGGGCCGCATGGTGATCTGCGGCGACGCAGGCGACGCCCTCGGCGACTCTCTCTACGAAGCCGTGCTTTACGTACGCGGTTCGGTGAAGTCACTGGGTGCGGACGCGCAGTACGAAGAGATGACCGACGCCGATGTCTCCGCTGTTCGCGACCTGCTGAAAGCGGCAGGGCTGAATCACGATCCGATGTCGTTCAAACGTATCGCCTCGGCGCGCACCCTCTACCACTGGAACGCCGACGCGAACCAGGAATATTGACAGTCCGTTCTTCAGAGAAGGTCCCCATGGAAGCCAAACCGGTTCATTTCGCCCGGCTGCAGCAAGAAGAGTCAGCAGGTTATGACCGCAGCACAATCGACTATATCCACACCGCGGCGCAGCGGGGCCTGTACGAAATTCGCGGCCTGGGTGCGAAGCGCAAAGTCCCGCATTTCGACGACTTGTTATTTCTCGGCGCATCGCTTTCGCGTTATCCGCTTGAGGGCTATCGCGAGAAATGCGTGACGAAGACCGTGCTTGGTACGCGCTTTGCAAAGAAGCCCATCGTGCTGGATATCCCGATCACGATTGCCGGAATGAGTTTCGGTGCACTCTCGGCCAATGTCAAAGAAGCGCTGGGGCAGGCCGCTACCGCGATGGGCACGTCCACCACGACCGGCGATGGAGGCATGACGCAGGAAGAACGCAGTTCGTCCAAGACGCTGATTTATCAATGCCTGCCGTCGCGCTATGGCTGGAATCCTGACGACGTGCGCCGTGCCGATGCAATCGAAGTGGTGATCGGGCAGGGCGCGAAGCCGGGCGGCGGGGGCATGCTGCTCGGGCAGAAGGTCAACCCGCGCGTGGCGGCCATGCGTACGCTTCCGGCGGGTATCGACCAGCGGTCGGCGAGCCGTCATCCAGACTGGACCGGCCCCGACGACCTCGCGATCAAGATCCAGGAACTGCGCGAGATCACGGATTGGGAAAAGCCGATCTATGTGAAGGTCGGCGCAACACGTACCTTTAACGACGTGAAGCTCGCCGCCCATGCAGGCGCCGATGTAGTCGTGATCGATGGCATGCAGGGCGGCACTGCAGCGACTCAGACATGCTTCATTGAGAACGTCGGCATTCCTACATTGGCCGCTGTCCGTCAGGCGGTGGACGCGCTTGAGGACCTGAACATGAAGGGGCAAGTGCAGTTGATCGTGTCAGGCGGAATTCGCACGGGCGCCGACATTGCAAAGGCGTTGGCGATGGGCGCGGATGCGGTGGCGATCGGGCAAGGCATGTTGATGGCGCTGGGCTGCAACAGCGATACGTATTTCCAGCACGGCGGCTTGCATTCGGCGGCGGCCGACTATGCCGCGCTAGGGACGTCGCCGGGTTTTTGCCATCATTGCCATACGGGCAAATGCCCGGTTGGCGTCACGACCCAGGACACCTTGCTTGAACAGCGCGTGCAGCCGGAGGAAGGCTCACGGCGAGTCCGCAATTATCTCAAGACCTTGAACATGGAACTGACGACAATCGCTCGTGCTTGCGGCAAGCAAAATGTCCATCACCTGGAGCCTGAAGATCTGGTGGCGTTGACGGTCGAAGCAGCTGCCATGGCGCGGGTGCCGTTGGCCGGTACTTCGTGGATTCCGGGTTTGAGTTGAGCAAGAAATCAGTCGAGGCATGAGGGATCTTGAATCGCCGTTATCAGCAGTTCAAGAAACGCGGCCACGGCCTTGGGCAACGTACGCCCGGCCATGGTCTGAACCTGAAGTGTCCGCTGATGCAATTCCGGATTGCTGATGGGCACAGCCGCCAGGTTGTCCGGCTTGAGGCGGCTGCGCACTGTCAGGAGGCCAACGAGCGTGACCGCTTTCGTTAGCTGTACAAAGGTTTGCAATGCGCTGCCGTAATTGCTGACGAACACCGGCTCGAAGGTCAGGCCTTCCAGGCTGCAGGCAATATCGAATAATTGTCTGACGGTTACGCCCTCGTCATAAATCGCAAGCGGCCAGGGTTTCAGGTCCGCGAGCGAGACGGACTTGTGCTGCGCCAGCGGATGGTCTTGCGCGACCAGTGCAAATATTGGCGCACGCTGCGCGTAATGCACGTTGACGTCCTTCTCGGGCGCGACGCTGAAACATACGGCAACGTCGGCGGTACCGTCGCGTACCCGCTGCGTGGCTTCTGTCGGCGTGTTCACATCGAGTTGAAAGTGCGCCGCCGGCCAGGTCTTCAGGAAATGCACGAACACCTGCGGCAGGAAATCCCGGGCAACGCCCTCGGAACTCGATACACGGATCGTGGCACGGCGATCCGTCGTCAAGCCTCTTATCTCCTCGGTCACCCGATCCTGCTCCATCAGGCTGCGATGCGCGTGCGCGGCCAGGAGGCGGCCCGCCTCGCTTAGCACCATGCCTCGCGGCCGCCGCTCGAATAGCGGCACGCCCATTTCGTCCTCCAGCTTGGCGATCTGCCGGCTCAGTGCCGAGACGGCGACAAACAGCCGCTCAGACGCTTTGCTTAGCGATCCGCTTCGGGCGACTTCCAGGAAATAACGCAGCGCGGTAGTTTGCATGACGCATGCCTTGTAGAAGCTTTGCCGTTTCGGCAACGGAAACTGCCAAATATTGTCATTGTCCATAAATATCGGCGGTATCAAGATCGCGTCATCGGTTTCCCTGACCCGAACACTTGGAAGAACCCACGCCTTTGACGTGCTTCATCGGAGATAAATACGTGACACGCGAGTCTGCTATTCAAGCTGCGGCCGATCTGTACGATTCCGGCATTTTCCTCGAAGACCTGCGTCGCCGCGTGGCCATGCGAACTGAAAGTCAGGAGCCTGAAAGCGGTCCGTTGCTAAGCGCGTATCTCAACCAGGAGATGGCGCCCGCGCTCGCTGAACTCGGCTTTACCTCCAGGCTGGTCGACAATCCCGCGAAGGGCGGAGGGCCGTTACTGGTCGCTCATCGGCACGAAGGCGATCACCTGCCGACGGTCCTGACCTACGGGCACGGCGACGTTGTACGCGGCTACGACGCGCAGTGGCGCGACGGCATGTCGCCGTGGCAAGTCACCGTTGCGGGCGACCACTGGTACGGACGCGGCACCGCTGATAACAAAGGCCAGCACAGCATCAACCTGGCCGCGCTGAAAGCCGTGCTCGACGCACGGGGCGGACGGCTTGGCTTCAACCTGAAGATGCTCGTTGAAACCGGCGAAGAGGTGGGCTCGCCCGGCTTGCATGCCGTGTGCGAGATGCTTCGCGACGAACTGAGCGCCGACGTATTGATCGCCTCCGACGGCCCGCGTTTGGGCGCGGCGCACCCGACCATCTTCCTCGGTTCACGCGGCGTGCTTAACTTCAAGCTCGATGTGAACCTGCGCGAAGGCGGCCATCATTCGGGCAACTGGGGCGGCTTGTTGCGCAATCCCGGCGTGGTGCTGGCGAGCGCGATCGCGTCGATGGTCGATGCCAGCGGGCGCATCCTCGTTGAAGGCCTCAGACCGCCCGAAGTGCCGCAAGCGGTGCGGCGCGCGCTGGAGGGGATTAGCGTCGGCGGTAATCCGGGCGAGCCGGACGTCGACACGGACTATGGTGAACCAGGCCTCACGCCGGCTGAACGCGTGTTCGGCTGGAATAACATCGAGGTGCTCGCGTTCCGCACCGGCAATCCCGAGAAGCCGGTCAATGCCATCCCGCCGCGTGCATTTGCCTACATGCAGATCCGCTTCGTAGTGGGAACTGACTGGAAAAATCTCGAGCAGATCGTGCGTCGTCATCTGGATGAACGCGGCTTCGGGATGGTCACCGTCGAGGTGGACCGGGGCACACCTGCCACGCGCGTGGACCCCGAAAACGCGTGGGTGCAATGGGCCGTGCATTCGCTCAAGCAGACCACCGGCCGCGCGCCCGTGCTCCTGCCGAACCTGGGTGGCACGCTGCCCAACGACGTCTTCGCGGAGATACTCGGCATGCCCACGTTATGGGTGCCGCATTCGTATCCCGGGTGCTCGCAGCATGCACCCGACGAACATCTGCTTGGAACGGTCGTGCGCGAGGGGCTGTGCATCATGGCGGGATTGTTCTGGGATCTCGGCCAGCCCGAGCGCCCTGCATTCGAGCGAAGGAGTGCCCGATGAGCACCGATTCCGTCGCCACTGTTTTGCCCGCGGCACGACGACATGTCAGCATCTACAGGCTGATTGTCGCGACGTCCATCGGCAATGCGCTCGAGTTCTACGACCTCGTGGTCTATGGCTACTTCGCGTCGACGTTATCGAAACTGTTCTTTCCGACCACCGATAAAACCGTGTCGTTGCTGCTGACACTCGGCACGTTTGCTCTGTCGTATCTCGCCCGGCCCGTGGGTGCATTCGTGCTGGGCTCGTACAGCGACCGCAAGGGCCGCAAGGCGTCGCTGACACTTTCCATCGCCATGATGACGCTCGGCACCGGCATGGTCGCGCTGATGCCCGGCTACGCGGCCATTGGCGTGCTTGCACCTATCGGCATCTTCGCGTCGCGGCTGTTGCAAGGGTTTTCGGCGGGTGGCGAGTTCGGCAGTTCGACGGCTTTTCTCACCGAGCATGCGCCCGCGCGCAGCGGTTTCATGGCGAGCTGGCAGTTCGCGAGCCAGGGCGCGAGCGTGCTGGTTGCATCGGCATTCGGCGCAGTGCTGACAAGTACGCTGACGCCTGCGCAACTCGAAGGCTGGGGCTGGCGCATTCCGTTTTTGTTCGGCATGCTGATCGGTCCGGTGGGTTGGTATATCCGCCGGCATGTCGATGAAACGCCGGAGTTCGAACGCACGGAACGCTCCGCATCGCCTATTCGCGAAGTGATGGCTACGCAGAAGGAACGGCTCTTGGTGTGCATCGGTTCGCTGGTGCTGACGACGACCGCCAACTACATGCTGCTCTACATGCCGACGTATGCAACCAGGCAGCTTGGACTCGCGCCGTCTTATGGATTTATCGCGACGCTGGCAGCGGGTTTTATCGTGATGGTGCTGACGCCGATGGTCGGCCATTGGTCCGACAAAGTGGGCCGCACGCGCATCATGCTCGGCGCGGGATCGGTGTTCTTCCTGACCATTTATCCCGCGTTCGTGTACATGAACGCGCATCCCTCGCTACTCACCCTGCTGGCCGCGGTCATCTGGGTGGCGGTCCTCAAGGCCATCTATTTCGCGCCTATTCCCGCGTTGATGTCGGACCTGTTTCCGGTGCGTACGCGGACCACTGGCATGGCGGTGGGCTACAACGTGGGTACGACGGTCTTCGGCGGTTTTACGCCGCTCGCGGTCGCCTCGCTGATCGCGTTCACCGGCAATAACCTGGCGCCCGGTCTCTATCTGATGCTCGCGGCCGTCGTCAGTCTCTTCACGCTTCTGTGGGCGCGATCGCGCCTGAAAGTGCATTAAACCGCTGGATGGAATTTCTCGACATGACCGATATGAAGGATTTTCAGCAAGCCATACAGTTCTCGATAGATCATGAATCGCTCTGGGACCGCAATGTGGATGGCGCCTGGGGCGTGCATGTCAATGATCCGCCGCCGTGGAACCGGCTACTGGGTCCCGTGCATGATCGCGGTCCGGTTTCCGGGGCGATTTCCATCGATGGCCGCGTGCTGACAACATGGGGCGAACCGGATCGCGCCGACCTGACGTTCAGCATTGCCAAGACCTACCTCGCGCTGCTGGCGGGCGTGGCGTTTGATCGCGGTTTGCTGCCGAACGTGAGCGAGCCGGTGCACAGTCGCGTTCCGGGTATCGGTTTCGACGATGAGCACAATAGCCGGATTACGTGGGCGCATCTGCTTCAACAAACCAGTGAATGGCGAGGCGAGTGTTTCGGGCTGTCGGATCAGGCGGACCATTTTCGTGCCGTAACGTTTGGCCGTGGGCCCGATGGCAAGAAGGGCGACCTGCGGCGGGTGCAGGCACCGGGAACCTACTGGGAATACAACGACGTCCGCATCAACCAGTTTTCGTTGGCACTGCTGAAGGTGTTTGGCCGGCCGTTGCCCGAGGTGTTTCGCGAGGCGATCATGCAGCCGCTTGGTGCCAGTGAAGACTGGCAATGGGTGGGGTATGACAACGCGTGGATTGAGCTCAATGGGCAGCGCATGCAGTCGGTGCCGGGCGGAACACACTGGGGTGGGGGACTGTCGATCAGCGCGAACGATCAGCTCAAGGTCGCGCGTCTTTTTATCGATGACGGGAAAGTGGATGGTCGCCGCATCATCTCGAGTGAATGGCTCGCGCGCATGAAAACGCCTTGTGCACTCGCGCCATATTACGGTTACCTGGTGTGGCTCAATCATGAACGCCGCGTGTTTCCGAGCGTACCCGCGTCGAGCTACTTTGGGATTGGCGCAGGGAGTGCGTTCACATGGATCGAACCCGAACGGAAGATGGCGGTGGTGGTCCGCTGGCTGAATTCCGCTCACGCCGATGAATTTTTCGGGCTGGTGTTGAAGGCGGTTGATGCAATAGCGGGGCGTTGAATAGTTGAGGAGCGTTGGGGTAGAGTCCGCTTTGCCGCGCTCACTCAATATCGTACGATCTGGGCGACGACAATAATGGAGACTGCCGTGAGACTCGTCGCCGTGATCGCCGCCCTGTTTTCAATGCTTACCCTGCTTGCTGCGCCGGCTCGCGCTGCCGATGTCGGCTTTCAGGAAGTGAAGATATCGAATGGCGCGGAGCCGCCGCTGACCGCCGGGATCTGGTATCCGACTGACGCACCCGCGACACCGCATTCGTTGGGAGATGCCACTCAGACCGTGGCACTCGACGGGCCGCTTGCCGGCCGTGGCCTGTCGCTTATCGTGATGTCACATGGCGGCGGCGGGCGGTATGACGGTCACTACGATACGGCGCTTGCCCTCGCTCACGCCGGCTTGGTGGTCGCGGCCGTCAGTCACGCCGGTGACACTTTCAATGACCAGAGCCGCGTCTTGCAATTGTGGCGCCGTCCCGCCCAGCTTCATCGGCTAGTGGATTACATGCTTGACGAATGGCCTTCGCATGCCCAACTGGATGCGGCCCGAGTTGGAGCGTTTGGTTTTTCAAACGGCGCGTTTACCGTGCTGGTGGCCGCAGGCGGGACCCCGGATCTTTCGACGATCGCACCGTATTGCGAGGCTCACCCGGATCATGACTTGTGCGCGGTGCTGAAGCATGCCGGCGTCGATCCCCATTTGGGCGCAGACATTCCTGCTGACGTATGGATCCACGATCCGCGTATCAAGGCCGCGGTTATCGCCGCGCCGGCATTCGGCTTCAGCTTCGGTCGCGGGGGGTTAAGCAGCGTGCATGCTCCCATCCAGCTTTGGCGAGCAGCCGACGATCATCATCAGCCGCACCCTTACTATGAGGAAGCGATACGCGCGGACTTGCCTCAAACCCCTGAATATCACGTGGTCGCCAACGCCGGACATTACGATTTCCTGCCGCCTTGCGATGCGCGCCTCTCGCGGAAAATGCCGGCCGTTTGCAACAGCGAGCCGGGTTTTGATCGAGCGGCATTTCACGAGCAACTCAACGCTGACGTGGTGCGTTTTTTCGAAGCAGAGCTACGATAGAAATCGCCCGTCTCTCTCGCTTTTGCTTGAGACTTAACAGCCACTAAACGATCCGCTCCGCCGGATACGCATAGTGGCGATAGCCGCCGTGGTCGTGCGTATAGACGAACCCCGCTCCTTCGTAAAGAGACCGCGCCGGATTGTCAGCCTTCACACCCAGCGTGAGCGCAGCGAAACCTTGCGCGCGTGCGTCGGCTATGAACTCGTCAAGGAGTCGCCGGCCGAGTCCGGCGCCGCGCCTTTCACCCTGGACATAAATGGACGCGAGGACAGCGGTGTTGTCGTGTGCCTCCCAGAAGCAGTAACCGCTAGCCTCCCCATCATGTTGCGCAACGAACATGCGCTCGAGATTGCTGGCCCATTGCTTGATGTGCCAATACATTCCACCGCTCCAGCGTACCTCCTGCTCCGGCTCGATCTGCCGAATATAGTCGAGTTCGCCGGCATATATCGCCGGAAGGTCAGTAGCGCGGGCGCGACGAATTGAATACAGGTCTGTCATCGTTTAGAAAGGTACGGGAAGTTGAGTACGCTCACGTTACCTTACTCGAGCGTTAACCCGCGCCGGGAATTTGCTTCGCCGATGAATTTCGTAAAGACCACGCTTGCGCTCCCATCACGAAGGGCTATATGATTCGTATACGTTTCATATAGAGAGAGTGACATGGGTATTGTTAATATCGACGATGATTTGCACGATCAAATACGCAAGGCGAGCGGCGTCTCGTGCCGGTCGATCAATGCGCAAGCGGCGTTCTGGATCAAGATTGGTATGTTATGCGAAATGAATCCGACGCAGAGTTTCAATGAAATCGTTGCGCGTGAAATGCGTGCCGCGGGCGTTGTGACGCAAGCCGTGAAAGTGGCGTTGACATGACCAAGCGACCCGAAGAAATCGCGTTGATGGCTGAGTCCGGCAAGTTGCTAGCCGATGTATTCGGCTATCTGGATCGGCTGAACCTGATTGGCATGTCGACCATGCAGATCAACAATCTGGTCGACAGCCTCATAGTGAATGAACTCCGCGCACGCCCGGCAAGCAAGGGGCAGTACGGTTATGCCTACGCACTCAATTCCTCCCGCAATAAGGTGGTGTGCCACGGTGTTCCGTCCACTAGCGACATCTTGCAAAGCGGCGACATCGTTAATTTCGACATCACGTTAGAGAAAAATGACTATATCGCTGACTCCAGCAAAACCTATCTGGTAGGCGAGGTGAATCCATTGGCCAAGCGTCTCGTGCAAGTAACCTACGAAGCGATGTGGAAGGGGATCAAGGCTGTTCGTCCAGGGGCAAGGCTTGGCGATGTAGGCCATGCCATTGAGCGGCACGCGAGAAAAAACGGCTATTCCGTGGTGAGAGAATATTGCGGGCATGGCATTGGGCGTGAAATGCATGAAGATCCCCAGGTACTGCATTGGGGAAAGCCGAAAACGGGTCTGGTGCTACAAGAAGGAATGGTGTTCACCATTGAACCGATGATCAACCAGGGGCGAAATGCCGTTCGGACCGAAGAAGATGGCTGGACCGTCGTCACGTGCGATGGGCAACTGTCCGCGCAATTCGAGCACACCGTAGCCGTGACCCGAAACGGCGTGCAAGTCTTGACGTTGCGCCCCGAGGAAAATGGGCTGCACTGAAAGCCCGGCGAGCGTTGGCCGTGAGCCGCAGGCGAGAACTGATCCTTAGGGTCGAAACGCACTTTCAAGTTTGGACATGAAAACGAGCCGGCGAACATCGAAATAATCTGTCCCGTGCGACAATTTGGGCAGAGGTTGCGGGCCGTACAGCGCCCGCGCTGCAGCACGACACCTCGAAACGTCCAGGGCTAATCATCGTGAACCGACCAGCACCGCGCTTGAATCCCGACTGGGTAAGACGTGCCGAGCCTATAGAAGGCGTCGAGCGCATTGAAGCGTGGTTTCACGGCAAGGCGTATGCCATGCACCGCCACGACACCTATGCGATTGGCCGTACGCTCGCGGGCGTCCAGAGTTTCAACTATCGGCGCAGTCAGCGAAACAGCCTTCCCGGCAACACGATCGTCCTTCATCCCGATGAGGCTCACGACGGTCAGGCGGGCACCGACGAGGGATTCCAGTACCGGATGATCTATGTCGAACCGGCGCTCTTTCAGGACGTGCTCGGCGGGCGCGCGTTGCCATTCCTCGATGGCGGCGTGACGACCGATCTGCGTCTTGCAGCGGCAACCACGACCTTGCTTCAGCACGTGGGTCATACGCTCGAGCCACTCGAGCAGAGCGATGCGCTCGCCGAACTGGCGCACGCGTTGGCGGCTGTTGCCGGCACGCCTGCACGGCGCTCGGCAGGCGATTTCCTTGCGGCGCGGCGCGCACGCGACTATCTGCACGCGAACTGCGCTCGTGTTGTCATGCTCGACGAACTCGAAGCGGCGACCGGCCGCGATCGCTGGAGCCTGTCGCACGATTTCCGCACGTTCTATGGCACGAGCCCCTACCGTTATCTGACAATGCGGCGCCTCGATGCGGTGCGGCGCATGCTGCTCGCCAATACCTCGCTCGCTGATGCGGCGGCCGCCGCGGGTTTTGCTGACCAGAGCCACATGACGCGACATTTCACGAAGACTTTCGGGCTGACGCCGGGGCATTGGCTCCGGGTCGCGGGCGGTATCCAGCGCGTTTGAAAAACACCCACGATCGTTCAATACAGCCGCAAGGAGCCTGCGTATCCTCGACGCACAAACACCTTAGCGGAGAGAACGATGTCCCAATACCCGAACCCCAACCCCAACCCGGAGCACATTGACGCGCCGGCCGAGCGCGGCCAATGCCAGACCATCGACCTGATCGGCAAGATCGCGCAGATCGACGGTCACTGGCAACCGCGCGTCGTCGCCGAAATGAACGACTACCAGTTCAAGGTCGTGAAGGTCGAAGGCGAGTTCCCGTGGCACCGGCATGCCGATACTGACGAAACGTTTGTCGTGCTGGAAGGCGAGTTGCGTATCGACGTACGTGGCGGGCCTTCGGGCGATGGATCAATTGTGCTGCGAGCAGGTCAAATGGCCGTGGTGCCGAAGGGCGTCGAACATAGGCCCAGCGCAAACGGGGAAGTGAAGATGATGCTGATCGAGCCGAGAGGCGTGGTGAACACTGGCGATGGCGCGAAGGGCGAGCGTACCGTCGAGAATGATCAGTGGATTTGAAGAGCGCTAGGCATGTGCCGGGCGCGCCTGCTGCGTCGCCACGGCTACTGTTTTCGAAGTTCTTCCGTTATAAATTCCACGAACGCTCGCGCGACTTTCCGCGCTGCAGTTCATCCTGGCAACCCCACAGCGGAGCCGATGTGATTCCCAGATTGCCCGTCGCGCACGCGATGGCGCCTGCGATCGAGTTAGTCGAGATGTTCGGATGAAGTTCGACGTTGACTTCTTCGCCGTCCCGCTCGAATTGCCATGAGGCGGCCCGCGTTGCAGCCGGGCCTCCAACAATCCGATGTTCCGTCAAATCAGCCGGCACCAGCGGCATGCCGGCGCGATCAAAGTAGGTAGGATATCCAACGATTACGCGTGGCATCGTCGTAATGAATTTGGACGTGCCCGATGCATGCCGACACGCAGGCCGACATCGACTGCCTCGCGCACCATGTCTTGCCATCTGTCGTCGAGCGGCGATATCACCAGGATCGTGGCTGGCATTATCGCGAACGCAGGTGCTCATGCCGGCAAGATCTAATCGCTGCATGGTCCAGTGGAGTACAGCCGTGAAGAGTTGGCTGCGGAAGTGAGCCGCGCACTCGGTACGCCGATGCAATACGAACACGTCACGGTGTCGACGTTTCTCGAAACTTCGGCCTGCAAAACGCCACCGTCATGCGCAAGCACTTCGAGGCGGTCACCATCGATCAGCAGGAAGGTCTGCTGGCGGGGACTGACAGCATCGGGACGGAAATCATTGGCGGTCCGCTCACGGCAGTCGAGCAGTTTATCGCGGCCAACCGGTTGAAGTTTGTGCTCGGCTATCCAGTTCGCAATGTCGACGCTGTGCTGTAAATCAGAAGGAGCGTGGTTTGAGAAGCCGTCGCCTAGGACAGTCTCCAGCGATCTGCTGGAGCCTGCACTATGCGGGCTGAACAAGGGCGGGGACGTTGTGGCGAGACGCTGCCCTATGCAATGAAGACAGGCAGGTGACGCTGAACGCTGCGCCGGCCCATTAGTCAAGCAATCACATCCCTTCGACCAGGATGCATCGATAGTCTGAACCCACGAACCGGTGCATCGATGCATCCTGATACACCGGGTCGTGGTACCACGCGCGGGCGGCATCGAATGAGGGGAATTCGAGGATCAAGACGCCCTCCGCGTTCGGACCTTCGAGCACTTCATGACGGCCGTTGTAAGCGCGAAACGTCACGGGATGATTCGCGAAGACGGCCTGCGCTTTTTCCTTGTAACGGTCCAACTGATCGGCGTCGCGCGTTTTCTCGCGGACGAAAATGACATAGGCGGGCATGAGGTTCCAGGGGATTCGTTGAGGGCGCCGGATTGACCCGGTGAAGTTCATGGTACGTTTAGCTCCTGTCAGATACTGTCAGGAGTCAGGGTGTCCCGAACCGCTCGTTTATTGACCTTGCTGGAGAGGCTTCGCGCGAAGCGTGTGCCGGTGACTGCGTCCGAACTCGCGTCGGACCTGGGCGTGTCCGAGCGCACGCTGTATCGCGACATCGCGACGCTGATTGAACAGGGCGCGCCGATACACGGCGAAGCGGGGATAGGGTACGTGCTAAGGCCGGGATTATTCCTGCCGCCGCTGATGTTGAGCGAAGACGAGATCGACGCCGTGGCGCTGGGCCTGCGGTATGTGGACCAGCGCGGCGATGACGTATTGCGTAAGGCCGCGGCTCAAGCGCTAGCCAAGATTGATGCTGTATTGAACGCGTCGGGCAAGGATGCCATGCGTGCCCCGACCGTCCATTCCGGCCCACCGGTCCCGGATTTTCCCATCAATGCCGTGCCGCTTGCGAGCCTGCGCGCGGCCATTCGTGGCCAGTGCAAACTGCGGATAGGGTATCTGGACGCGCAAGGCGAGGCGTCAGATCGAGTCGTCTGGCCGGTCGTACTCGGCTTCCTCGACAACGTCCGCATTCTTGGCGCATGGTGCGAAAAACGCCAGAATTTTCGTAGTTTTCGCACCGACAGGATCGCGTCAGCCGATGAAACGGGCGAGCGGTATCCAGGGGCGAGGGCGGTGCTATTAAGCAGGTACAGGACGCATTTAGCGAGGTAGTTTCGTTCGCACTCGGGATTGGACGGGACGGGACGGGACGGGGTCAGGGGGCGGTGCTGGAGTGGACCGAGGCTATTGGCGGCCGTTACCGGGATGTCATCGACCCTGCGACGGGCGACGCCATAGCAAGCGTCGCGCAGGGATCAGCCGCGGATGCGCAGCAGGCGATAAGCGCCGCGCGCCAAGCGTTCGATCACGGTCCGTGGCCTGCTTTAAGCAACAGCGAACGTGCGGCGTACCTGCGGTCATTAATTAGCGCGTTGAGGAATCACGCTGACGAGACCGCGAAAATAGAAGCGTTGAACACGGGTAAGACGATCACGGAGGGTCAGTCTGATGTGGGCGACGCGATCGCCGCGTTCGACTACTTCGCGCGCCTGATTGGCACGGATTCCGGTGTGCTGAACGGCGCCGCGCCGAATGTGATCAGCATGACCTTGCGCGAGCCCGTGGGTGTATGCGGACTTATCACGCCATGGAACTATCCCATCCTGCAGGCCGCGTGGAAGCTTGGGCCGGCGCTTGCGGCCGGCAATACGGTTGTGATCAAACCTGCGAGCCTCACACCGCTTTCCACACACCGCTTGGCCGAATTGATCCATGCCTGTGGCTTCCCCAAAGGTGTTTTCAACCTGGTGACCGGGGGCGCGGAGGTCGGTGGAGCGTTGGCATCGAGTACAAGCGTCGATCTGATTTCCCTGACGGGCAGCAATGCAGCGGGCGCTAGCGAGATGAAGGCGGCTACATCGAACTTCAAGCGGATATCGCTGGAGCTGGGCGGCAAGAATCCGAACATCGTTTTCGCCGATGCAAATCTTGAGGCAACCGTGGATCAGGCGCTGAACGCGGCATTTTTCAACGCGGGGCAAATGTGCTTGGCGGGTTCACGCCTGTTGCTGGAGCGGCCGATATACGACGTATTCGTCGAAGCCTTGAGCGCACGCATCAGGGCAATCCGGCTGTGACATGGGTCTTCGGAACGCACACAGATGGGTCCGGTGATATCGGCTCCGCAACGCGACCGCGTGCTCGCGCTGGTCGAAGGTGCGGTCGAGGAGGGCGCGCGTCTGTTGTGCGGTGGCAAGTCTCCTGGCGGCGCGCCTTTCAATAAAGGCTTCTGGATAGAACCCACCCTTCTTGTCGATGTGCACGCATCCATGCACATCGTCCGCGAAGAGATCTTCGGCCCGGTGATAACAGTGGAATGTTTCGACGGAGAAGACGAAGCCGTAGCTCTTGCCAACGACACCGAATTTGGCCTTGCCAGTGCGCTATGGACGCAGGACTTTGCCAAGGCGAATCGCGTGTTGCGCCGCTTGCGCGCGGCCACTGTGTGGGTCAACGACTTTAATGTCACGCTGCCTCACGCGCCGTGGGGCGGTTATAAGGCGAGTGGAATTGGCCGTGAACTATCGCGTGCCGGACTCGATGAATACACCGAACTGAAGCATGCGTACGTCAACTTCGAACCCAAGGCCATTGGCTGGTTTTGATCACCTAAACGGAGATGCCTCCATGTTGGAACATCGTCAACAACGCGTGGACCTGGCGTGTGTCTTCCGCTGGGCAGTGCGTCTTGGCATGCACGAATCCGTTGCCAATCACTTTAGCGTCGCGGTGTCGGATGACGGCGCACAATTCCTGATCAATCCGCGAGGCAGGCACTTTTCCCGCATCAAGGGGAGCGACTTGCTGCTGGTCGATACACACGATCCTCAGACCATCGACCGCCCCGATGCGCTCGATATCACCGCATGGGCGCTTCATTCGGCGATCCACAGGCGGCATCGGGAAGCGCGTTGCATCCTGCACGTTCACTCTAAATACGCGACCGTGTTGTCGGGTCTGCAAAATCCGGTGCTGCCGCCGCTCGACCAGAACTGCATGCGCTTCTTTGAGCGTGTGGCAGTCGATACCGGTTTTGACGGCATGGGTCTGGGCGATGAAGCCGAGCGCGTAAGCCGTGCCCTGGAGGGCAAGCCGGTGCTGCTGATGGGGCAGCATGGCGTGCTGGTGGTTGGACCGACGGTGGCCCAGGCATTCGATGATCTCTCTATTACTTCGAGCGTTCATGCGAGACCTACATCACGGCGTTGATGACCGGGAAACCGCTGCGAATTGCATCGGCCCGCGTGGCGCACAAGACCATGCGTCAATGGGTGGAGGACTACGATGGTTTCGCGGACCAGCACTTCAGCGAGATGAAGGCGGTACTTGATGACGAGAGGTCTTCATACGCGCAGTAGGGAGGCGGGTTTCAGCGCCCGGTCACGGCTATGTGTATCTCCAGCAGCAGTGTGCCTGGCCCTTGACACTGCGCGGACCCAACTCGAATTATGACCGGTGTTTAGCAATCCGCTTAATTTACAAATGCGGCGCTGATCCGCTCGTGTTATTTTTCAGGAAAACGCATCCCATAACCTACTTCCAGGAGAACGCCGATGACCGCCTTAGCCGCCGTTGCCGCCATACTTGCCGCGTTATTAATGGGGGCGATGAGTCCGGGCCCGAGCTTTGTACTGGTCGCACGCAATGCGATCGCTTTGTCGCGGGCGGACGGATTGGCGACCGCACTCGGCATGGGGGTAGGCGGCGTTTTCTTCAGCGGTGTCGCGCTTGCGGGCCTTTATACGCTGCTATCCGCGGTTGAATGGCTCTATGTCGCTTTGAGAGTGGCCGGCGGGCTTTATCTGATCTACATCGCCTCGAAGATCTGGCGTGGAGCGTCTAGTCCGCTGGTCGTGGACGACGGACGCGACGCGCAAAACCATGACCTGCGTAAATCATTCTGGATCGGTCTAACGACGCAACTCAGCAATCCGAAGACTGCGATCTGGTACGGCAGTATCTTTGCCGCCTTATTGCCGCAACATCCGCCGCTCTGGTGTTACCTCATCCTGCCGCCCATGATCTTCGCGATTGAAGCAGGGTGGTACACGGTTGTCGCCTTGAGTTTCTCCAGCCGCCGTCCGCGTGAGCTTTACCTGCGCGCCAAGAAATGGATCGATCGCTTCGCCGCAGGCGCCATTGCCGCGCTTGGCCTTCGATTGATTTTCACCGCGCATAAAGCGGGTATCTGACGGCTATGCAACAACAGCCACTGGCGAGTCTGCTTCAAGCGGACCGAGTCTAGTGGCTGATCATCCACGGCCGGCCGGCGGCTGTACGCGGCGCCGCTTGCGCCTCGGCGGAACGCGGCAGTTTGATCTTGCCAGAACAGCAACCGCAACCCGCACCGTGCGCGGACGAACGAACTGGATCGTGCGCTGAACGTTCATTCACTGCATGTGCCGATCGCTTGACACCGCAAAGCGAGGACAGTTGCGGCGCACTTCGTATGACCCGGGCCGCCGAGGTGTCGCACGTGGGACAGCGTGCGGGCGCGTCGCGTTCGGCTATGGCGCGCCTTGCGTCGAAGGGACCGCAATAAGCACATTCGAATTCATACGTTGGCATGTGAGGTCCTCGTGAGTGTGATTCCCGGCATACCGTTGCTCGCCGGGAATCGGGCGAAAATTTAGACTAAAGATCCAAAGACAGCGGCAAGTCAATCCCTCCCTTGATATGCTTGATCGGGCCAGCCGAATTCGGGCTGATGTCGAAGTCAAAGATCTGTGTGGGTAGCCATAGCGTTGCACACGCATTCGGAATATCAACTACACCGCTGATATGCCCCTGCACCGGGGCCGTGCCAAGTATCGAATAAGCCTGCGCGCGCGAGTAACCAAACTTGGTCATGTATTCGATCGCGTTCAGACAGGCCTGCCGATACGCCACATGCACATCAAGGTAATGCTGCTGTCCGGCTTCATCGACGGAAATGCCTTCGAAGATCAGGTAGTCGTTGTAGTGCGGCGTGATCGGGCTCGGTTTGAAGATCGGGTTCTTGATGCCGTATTTCGCCATGCCGCCTTTGATCAGGTCCACTTTCATGTGCACCCAGCCCGCCATTTCAATCGCGCCGCAGAACGTGATTTCGCCATCGCCCTGGCTGAAATGCAGGTCGCCGACAGACAAGCCCGCGCCGTCCACATACACCGGGAAATAGATCTTCGAACCGCGCGAGAGATCCTTGATGTCGCAGTTGCCGCCGTGTTCGCGCGGGGGGACCGTACGTGCTCCGGTCGCCGCCGCGCTATCACGCGCGGCCCCCTGAAGCTTGCCCATGTGAGCGGTCGGCGCGAACGGCGCATTCGCCAGCGGCGGCACCCGGTCAGGTTGCGTCGCGATAAAACCGATCTCGCGGTCATTCCACGTTCCAAGCAGCTTCGGGTCCGGCAGGCAACCGATCAGGCCCGGATGGATCAGCCCCGCGAAACTGACGCCGGGAATATGGCGCGAGTCGGTAAAGAGTCCGTGAAAATCCCAGATACTTTTCTGCGCATACGGGAAATGCTCGGTCAGGAAACCACCGCCATTCTGCTTCGAAAAAAAGCCGTTGAAACCCCATTGGCTTTCTGCTTTGGTGCCTATATCGAGCAGGTCGACCACCAGCAGATCGCCTGCCTCGGCACCGTGTACACCGACCGGGCCGGAGAGAAAATGGACGATCGACAAGTCGATATCGCGCACGTCATCAGCGGAGTCATCGTTCTTGATGAACCCGCCGGTCCAGTCGTACGTTTCCAGAACGAAGTCGTCGCCGGGCTTGACCCAGCACGCCATCGGAATGTCCGGATGCCAGCGGTTGTGAACCTGCTCGTTGTCGAACGCGGACTGTTTCAGGTCGACCTTGATGAGCGTATCGGGCATGTAACTCTCCTTTTATAAGTACCGGCTGCACCGGCGAACAAATGGCTTTTCATTCAATCTTGCACACTGCGTTGAGCCGGTTTCAAACGGACAGGAACTGCCGGATGCGGGCCGTATCGATAGCATCGCGTGGGCTTTCATGCACCAGCCGGCCGCCTTCGATCACGAAGAGCCTGTCCGCCACATCCATCGCGAAGCTCAGCACCTGCTCGGACACCACAATGGTGATCTCGCGCAGCTTTCGGATCTCGTGCAGTGCCCGCGCGATGTCCTTGATGACCGACGGCTGGATGCCTTCGGTGGGCTCGTCGAGTAGCAGCACCTTGGGTTCGCTGACAAGCGCACGGGCTATGGCGAGCTGCTGCTGTTGGCCGCCCGACAAATTACCCCCCTTGCGATTTCGCATTTCATAAAGTACGGGAAAGAGGGTATAGATTTCATCGGGAATCCTTCGCGTTTTGATCTGCTCCATCCCGGTCCGGATGTTCTCCTCCACGCTCAACGAAGAAAATATCTGCCGCCCTTGTGGCACATAAGCCAATCCCTTGGCCACGCGCCGGAAGCTTTCATCTTTCGATACATCGGCTCCGTCCAGTTCGATCGCGCCGCCTTTCACGGGCAGCACGCCCATCAACGCCTTGAAGAGCGTCGTCTTGCCCATGCCGTTGCGGCCCATGATCGCTACGATCTCGTTACGGGCCGCCTCGAACGAGACGCCGTGCAACGCCTCGCTTTGTCCATAGCTCACGAATACGTCTTTTACGTGCAACATGGCCGTAGCCTCCTCAATCCTCAATGCCCCAGATACACGTCGATCACTCGAGGGTCGTTCTGCACTTGATCCATCGGACCTTCGGCGAGGATCTTTCCCTGGTGCATCACGGTGACCTTGTGCGCAATCCGTGCGACGAATTCCATGTCGTGTTCTATGACGATCATCGACCGGTTCTGGCAAATTTTCGTCAGCAGCTCGGCGGTGATTTCCCGCTCACGCACGCTCATTCCCGCGATGGGTTCGTCAAGCATCAGCAGCTCGGGGTCCTGCATCAGCAACATGCCGATCTCGAGCCACTGCTTCTGGCCATGCGAGAGCAGCCCGGCTTCGGTCGGCAGCAACGCAGCCAGTCCGATCTCCTCGGCCACTTCCTGCACCCGCTCGCGAACGTCCTCCGTACAGCGGAAAGTCAGCGCGCCGAACACGCCCCGTCCGCGCGGAAACGACACCTCCAGGTTCTGGAAAACGCTCAGATTTTCATAGATGGACGGCGTCTGAAACTTGCGCCCGATACCTGCCCGCACAATGCGGAACTCGGCCATCGATGTCATCTCGACGTTCTTGAATTTGACCGATCCGCTGCTTGCCGCCGTGCGCCCGCAGATCAGGTCGAGCAAGGTCGTCTTGCCTGCCCCGTTCGGTCCGATCACGACCCGCAGTTCGCCGCGATCCACATAAAGATTGAGGGCGTCGATAGCCTTGAATCCGTCGAAGGAGACGCTCAGGTCTTCGACTGCCAGGAGGAAGTCGGTGTTGCTCATCACGGGCTCCCGAGAGTGGAACGACTGCGGCTGCTTCTACCGAGCCGGCGCAACAAGCTGCCCAGGCGTGGTTTCACATGCGACTCGTACAGACCCGCTAGGCCATCGGGGAAAGCCATCACCACACCTATGTAAAGCGCAGCCATCAGCAGCAGCCAGAGGTTCGGGAAGCTTTCGGAAAAGTAGGTCCGCCCGAAGTTCACGAGCAGCGTGCCGTACACCGCGCCGACCAGCGACATGCGCCCGCCGACGGCCGCGTAGATCACCATCTCGACCGACGGCACGATGCCAACAAACGACGGCGACATGAACCCGACCTGCAGCGTGAACATCGCCCCGCCGATGGCGGAGAGCAGCGCGGCAAGGCAGAACGCGAAGACCTTGAACATGGCGACGTCGTAGCCGGAGAACCGCACGCGGTCTTCCTTGTCGCGCATCGCGAGCAGCAGGGTGCCGAGCTTGCTCGTCTGCACCAGCCGGCAGAACAGGATGGCGACCAGCAGAAGCACTGCATTGACGAAGTACAGGATGATCTTGGCGGAGTCGGGACGGATGTCCCAGCCGAGCATGGTCTTGAGGTCGGTGATGCCGTTCACGCCGCCGGTGTACCCCTGCTGGCCGATGATTAGCACCGAGAGAATCAACGCGATGGCCTGCGTGATGATCGCGAAATACACGCCGCCGACGCGCCGCTTGAACATTGCGAAGCCGATGACGAAAGCGAGCGCGGTGGGAATGATCAGCACGGCTGCAATCGCGAAAGGCAAATGCTCGAACGGCTTCCAGAACCACGGCAGCGCCTTGAGCTGGTTCCAGTCCATGAAGTCGGGAATGCCGGGCGTCGACTGGATTTTCGTGCTGACGGGGTCTGAAGCTTCGAGCTTGAGGAACATCGCCATGCAGTAGCCGCCAAGCCCGAAAAATACGCCCTGGCCGAGACTCAGCACACCGGCGTACCCCCAGGCCATGACAAGACCGATAGCCACGAACGCGTAGGTCAGGTACTTGCCGACGAGGTTGAGGCGGAACACGTCAAGCATCAGCGGCATGACCACCAGCAAAACAAGTGCTAGCAGCACGAAGCTGCCGAAGCCCCTATAGGCTAGCCAGTCGCGCAGCGCAGCGAGTCGCGACGGAGCGGAAGCGGGTGGCGAATCGGTAACGCGGTTCATGGCGAACTCCGGTAAGAGGGGGAGGTTCGGTACGCTCAGACGCGCCGCACCTTTGAAGCGAAGAGTCCCTGCGGGCGTGCCATCAGGATCAGCACGACGGTGAGCAACGTAACCACACGAGCCGACGATCCAGAGAGAAAGAACTCGCTGATGGATTGGGTCTGTGCAATGCCGAAGGCTGAGGCGACTGTGCCGAGCAAGCTGGCTGCACCGCCAAACGTGACAACGAGGAACGAGTCGACGATATACAGCGACCCGCTAGTGGGACCCGTCGAGCCGATGGTCGTGAACGCCGCGCCGGCAACACCGGCCATGCCGCAGCCGATCGCGAACGTGAGCCGGTCAGTACGCCTGGTATCGATGCCGGCGGCGTTGGCCATCGTCCGGTTATTGACGGTGGCACGCACTCGCAGGCCCCAGCGCGAGCGATACATGGCTGCCAGCACGCCAGCCGTGAGCACGATGGCGAGGCACATCACGAACAGGCCGTTGATCGGGATGTCGAGACCCGGCGCGGGCGACCACGATCCCATCAGCCAGTCGGGCAGCGTTGGACTGACTTCCTTCGGGCCGAAGGTCGAGCGGAACATCTGCTGCATCGCGAGGCTCAGGCCCCAGGTCGCGAGCAGGGTGTCCAACTGCCTCCGGTACAAGTGGCGGATCAGCAACCATTCCACGATCCACCCAAACACGAATGCAATCGCGAACGCAGCCACAATGGCAAGTGGCAGGAACGTATTGGTGGCGACGACGCCCATCGACTCGGCCCACTTCGAGAACACGTAGACCGTGTACGCACCGATCGTCATGAACTCGCCGTGCGCCATGTTGATGACGCCCATCTGACCGAAAATCACCGCGAGGCCGAGCCCCATCAACAGCAACACGCTAAAGAGGCTCAGGCCGGCGAAGCCCTGCATCAGTGTAATGTTCAGAATATCGGTGGGCGACATGGCGGATTCCTTGGTATCAACCTGGTCTATGTGGCGCACACGTTCGTGCGCCACATAGACGACTAACGACTGAAGGATTACTTACTGATAACCCTTCGGGAACGGATTCGGCTCGATCAGATCGGGCGACTCCGCGACCACCTTGAACTGCCCATCGGCTTGCGCCATGCCAATGCGCGTGCGGCTCCACAAGTGATGGTTCGGGTGGATCTTCACGTAGCCTTCGGGCGCTGTTTTCAACTCGATGCCGGGGGACGCAGCCACGACCTTGTCGACATCGAAACTGCCGGCTTTTTCACACCCCGCTTTCCATAACCACGGCCCGAGATAGGCAGCCTGCGTGACGTCGCCGATCACGGACTTGGGTCCGTACTTCGCCTTGAACGCGGCCACGAACGCCTTGTTGTTCGCGTTGTCGAGCGACTCGAAATACTTCATTGCCGAATAGAAACCGGCGAAGTTTTCCCCGCCGATGCCGAGCACTTCGTCCTCGGTCACCGAGATGGTCAGCAGGAATTGTTTGTCGGCGGTAATGCCGGCCGCTTTCAATTGTTTGTAGAACGCGACGTTCGATCCGCCGACGATGATTGCGTAGATACAATCGGGCTTGGCGATCTTGATCTTGTTGATGAGCGAGTTGAAATTCGTCTGTCCGAGCGGGTAATACTCTTCACCGACCACCTTGAGGTGCAGGTGGTCCTCAATATGTTTGCGGGCGATCTTGTTCGACGTACGCGGCCAGATGTAATCCGATCCGATCAGGAAAAACGATTTAGCTTTTTTCGTCTCCGATGCCCAGTTAAGTCCCCACAGAATTTGCTGGGTCGCTTCCTGGCCGGTATAGAAAACGTTCTTCGACTGTTCAAGCCCTTCGTAGAAGGTCGGGTAATACAGCAGTCCGTTGTCGCGCTCGAAGATCGGCAGTACAGCCTTTCGCGACGCCGAGGTCCAGCAGCCGAACACGCACGCAACGTGATCGTTCTCCAGCAGCTTCTTCGACTTCTCTGCAAAGGTCGGCCAGTCGGACGCGCCGTCTTCCTGGATGATCTTGATCTTGCGGCCCAGCACGCCGCCCGCTGCGTTGATCTGGTCGATCGCGAGACGCTCGGCCTGTATCGAGCCGGTCTCGGAGATCGCCATGGTGCCCGTGGCGGAATGGAGCTGGCCGACGGTGACTTCGGTATCGGTGACGGCGAGCTTGGTCGTGTTCACCTGGGCAGTCGACATCGACTGGCCGAAGGCGAAAGCGGGCGCGGCAAGCGCAGGCGCGGCGGCAAGCCCGAGCAGCAGTTTGCGGCGGCGCTGGGAGATCATCTCCCGGCTGTCGGATGGACTGGCTGCATCGGGTGCGTCGTGCTGGTCGTCAAAAGGCATGGGACATTCTCCTTGGAGGCTCGTGGTAGGCGGCGTGGGCTTGTTCCGGCGCGCTGACGTTGCGCTGGCATGGGGCAGAAGTTAAGTGGCCGATACGCGCACCGAAATACGTCTTTTGACGTACAGCGCGCGTATTTATGGCTCGCTAGACTCATGACGAGACCTCACGACACGACGCGTGCAATGTGGGGTTCAACGCCTCACCGCCGCGTGGCCCAGTGCCGCTTTCATGCCCATTCCGCCCGACCGGTACCCGCGAGAGTCATGCATCCGTCCGATTCCCCTGCCGCCGCGCCCGCGCTCGGCACCCAGCGCATCGTCAAGATCCGGCGCGACTACAACGCCTGGGTCGCCGACGAAACACTCGAGGACTACGCGCTGCGCTTTACGCCCCGGTCATTTCGAAAGTGGAGCGAATTCCGGGTCGCGAACACGGCGTTGGGCGCGATCTCGTTCCTCGCGCTGGAAGCGATCGGCGGCTCGCTTGCGCTGAATTACGGCTTCGCCAATACGGTGTGGGCGATCGTGGTGACGTCCGTGCTGATCTTCCTGACCGGCTTGCCCATCAGCTACTACGCAGCGAATTGCGGTGTCGACATGGACCTGCTGACGCGTGGCGCGGGGTTTGGTTATCTCGGCTCGACGGTCACGTCGTTGATTTATGCGGGCTTTACCTTTATTTTCTTCGCGCTCGAAGCGGCCATCATGTCGCTCGCGCTGGAAATGTATTTCCATATGCCGATCGCGGTCGCGTATCTCATCAGCGCGTTCGCGATCGTGCCGTTCGTGACGTTCGGCATTACGCTGATCAACCGTTTGCAGAGCTGGACGCAGCCCGTGTGGATCGTGCTGCTGGTCGCCCCGTATATCGCCATCCTGATCCGCGAGCCCCATCTGTTCTCCGACTGGGCGACCTTCGCGGGCTACGCGCAAGGCGGCCGGCAATTCGGCCTGATGCCGTTCGGCGCGGCCTGCACGGTGATTTTTGCGCTGGTGGTGCAGATCGGCGAGCAGGTCGACTTCCTGCGTTTCCTGCCGCCGCGCACAGCGAAGAACCGGGTGCGCTGGTGGTGTGCGATGCTCGCCGCCGGTCCCGGATGGATCGTGCCGGGCGCGCTGAAAATGCTCGGTGGCGCGTTCCTGATGTTCCTCGCGCTGCAGAACCAGATCGATCCGTCGCGGGCCACCGAGCCCACGCAAATGTATCTGGTCGCGTTCCGCTATGTCTTCGATTCCCCCGGTTTTGCGCTGGCCGCCACCACGCTTTTCGTGATCGTCTCGCAGGTCAAGATCAACGTGACCAACGCGTATGCCGGTTCGCTTGCATGGTCGAATTTTTTCGCGCGTCTCACGCACAGTCATCCGGGCCGCGTGGTCTGGCTGGTGTTCAACGTGCTGATCGCCTTGATGCTGGTCGAGCTTGGCGTGTTCGGTGCAATCGGCAAGGTGCTGGCGTTGTATTCGAACGTGGCGATCGCGTGGATTGGCGCGCTCGTCGGCGATCTCGTGATCAACAAGCCGCTGGGTTACAGCCCGAAGGACGTCGAGTTCAAGCGCGCGCATCTCTACGACGTCAACCCGGTCGGCATCGGCGCGATGCTGGTGGCATCGGTTGCAGCGGCGCTGTCCCAAGCAGGTTATTTAGGCGAAGTTACGCAAGCGCTGGCGCCGTTCATCGCGTTGGCGGTTGCATTTGTCTGCGCGCCGTTGATCGCGATCGCTACCCGTGGCCGCTTTTATCTCGCCCGTGGCAGCGCGGATCTCGAAGCGGGGTCGGTGTTGCGTTGCGTGATCTGCGAGAACCAGTTCGAGCGCGAAGACATGGCGTCATGCCCGGCCTATGCGGGCGCTATCTGTTCGTTGTGCTGCTCGCTCGATTCACGTTGCGGCGACACCTGCAAGCCTCACGCGCGCTTCTCTTCGCAATTGACGGTCGCTCTCAAACGCGCGTTTCCGACCCTGGAACCCACGTCGCAGACGTTGCGGGTCGGACGTTACCTGATCTACCTGTCCGTCACGCTGTCGTTGCTTGGCGCGATGCTTTACCTCTCGTACAGCCAGACCGCGCTGACGCTTGCCACCAGCAACGAGAGCGCGCTGGACACGCTGCTGCGCGGGTATCTCAAGGCGTTCTTCGCGCTGGCGCTGGTGGGTTGCATCGGCGTCTGGTGGCTCGTGCTCGCGAAAGAGAGCCGCGCGGTGACGCAGGAGGAATCGAAACGGCAGACCTTGCTGCTGATGCAGGAGATCGAGGCGCACCGGCTGACCGATGCCCGCCTGCAACAAGCCAGCGCCGCCGCGGATGCCGCCAATCGCGCCAAGAGCCGCTACGTGACTGGCCTGAGCCACGAGTTGCGCACGCCACTCAACAGTATCCTGGGTTATGCGCAGTTGCTGCTGCGCGGCTCCGGTGCTGTCGATGCACCCCAACGCGATGCGCTCGCGACCATCTATCGCAGCGGGGAACATCTGCTTGCGCTCGTCGACGGCCTGCTCGACGTCGCGCGGATAGAAGCCGGCAAGCTACAGCTTGATGTCTCCGAAGTGGCGCTGCCCGACCTGTTGACCCAACTCGGCGCAATGATGGAACCGCAGGCGGCGGAGAAGGGCCTGGCGTTCCATCTGGAGACCAGCGGCCGCATCCCGGAGGTCGTTCGTGCCGATGAAAAACGCGTGCGTCAGATCCTGATCAACTTGCTGGGCAACGCGGTCCGCTTCACGTCGCATGGTTCGGTCAGGTTGCGGACAAGTCATGCGTGGGGCCTGGCGACCTTCGAGATTGAAGACACCGGATCGGGTATTCCTGACGAGCAACTCGAAGCGATCTTCCTGCCCTTCGAGCGCGGCGAGGCGGCGCGCCACAACGATCATGGCACTGGCCTTGGACTGACCATTTGCCGCTTGCTCACAGAAATGATGGGCGGACGGCTGGACGTGCAGAGCCGGGTCGGGTCCGGCACGCGCTTCGTCTTGCAACTGTTCCTGCCCGAAGTGCGTGACCCGCGTGTGCTCGTCACGCGGCCTCGCGACGTGCTGGGATATCCGGGGTCACGCCGCTCCATCCTGGTCGCCGACGACCTCACAGACCAGCGCCGCATTGTCACCAGCGTGCTCGAACCGCTCGGCTTCACCATGATCGAGGCGAATAGCGGACCGCAGGCGCTGCAACTTCTTGCAACCCATAACGTCGACCTGATCGTGATGGACGTTGCCATGCCGTCGATGGACGGCTTCGAAGTCAGCAAGCTGATTCGTGAGCATCGGCTGAGCGAAGCGCCCATTCTGATCCTGTCGGCCAATGCATTCGCGGGTGATCTGGAAAAGGGCGCGGCGGCCGGTTGTGATGGTTACCTTGCCAAACCGCTGCACTTGCCGCTTCTGCTCGACAAGGTCGCCGCCTTGCTCGATATCGAATGGCTGACCGAGGCGACCGGGCCGGTTGACGATATCGCCGCGTCGTCGCAAACCGCATTGCCGCTGCCTGCGGCGCTTGCGCTCGAGCTTCGCCGCTTCCTCGAACTCGGGTACATGGAGGGTTTCGTCGCGCAGCTTGATGAAGCCGGGCAGAACCATCCTGACCTCGCCGATACCCTCGCGCCGCTGCGCGAATCGGCACGCCGTTTCATGCTTGACGACCTTGACCGGCAATTACGCGCGGTCGACGGAGCCCTACCTGATGCAGCGACACCCGATGCAGCCTGATATTCCGCTGGGACGCCCCGTAGTACTGATTGTCGATGACACACCGGACAATCTCGCCATGCTGTCCAGCGCGCTCGTGGCGGCGGGTTATGCGGTGCTGGTGGCGCTGGATGGTGCTTCGGCGCTTGAACGTATCGCGCGTCTTACGCCCGACGTGATCCTGCTCGATGCCATCATGCCCGGGATGGATGGCTTCGAGACTTGCGAGCAGATCAAGCGTAATGATCTCTACAAGCACATTCCGGTGATCTTCATGACCGCGCTGGCCGACACGCAGCATGTGGTGCAGGGCTTCAGGGTCGGCGGTATCGACTATGTGACGAAGCCGATTCGTCCCGACGAAGTGGTCGCGCGGATTGCGGCCCATGTGCGCCGGGCAGCGAGTCAGCGCCATGCGGATATCGTGCTTGAACTGAACTCGCGGGCGGCTGTGATTGCGACGGCTCAGGGTGAAGTCCACTGGCATAGCGCGCTTGCGCCGCAACGGCTCGCGCATTTCTATGGCGACGACGGCGACGTGGGGGTTGCGGCTAGTCCGTTGACGAGGCTGCCGGGAGCGTTGACGAGCTGGCTGCTGGATTATTCCGCTGCCCCGGACGAGGACCGGGCGCAAACCGTCGAGATCCTGCCCGGCGGTGAACGGCTGGTCGCACGCATTGCCGGTGCGGCGAATCGCGGCACCTGGATCGTGGTTTTCGAGGAGCATGCCGATGGGCGCGATACGGCAGATCTGGCGCTGCGTTTTGGGCTGACGCAGCGCGAGGCGGAGGTGTTGCTGTGGTTGTCGCGAGGCAAGACGAATCGCGACATCAGCGAGATTCTTGGGATGAAACCGCGGACTGTCAACAAACACCTTGAGCACATCTTCGAGAAACTGGGCGT
Source organism: Caballeronia eucalypticola (assembly GCF_047608185.1). Lineage (NCBI taxonomy): Bacteria > Pseudomonadati > Pseudomonadota > Betaproteobacteria > Burkholderiales > Burkholderiaceae > Caballeronia > Caballeronia eucalypticola. Next base: position 33,456 of record NZ_JBLKRU010000027.1, on the reverse strand, counting down.
GGAGACAAGAACTGCGGCAGCGGCTACGGCGTTGAGCGGAGGGCGCTGAGTTGATGGCGTGGTATAGACAGTCACAGGGGCTGTGGTTTATTACTGGCTTGCTCCTGTTCGGAGCCGTAAAAATCGACATTGCGCGCAAGGCGTCGATCTGCGCGCACCGCATCAAACTAGCCCGCGTCTTCAACCCGTCATGCAATCGATTCGTTCGGATGTCGAACATTATGCGCTCGATCACTGCGTTGTGACAGACATAGTGGCCGTGGCGAAGCAGGTAACAAGCGGAGTGATTGCCGCATTCTGCCCGCAGCATTTCGCATCCGAAGGGGAGGCTTCAACTTCACCGCTTGAACGCAGGTGACAGCAGCGGCGATCAACTCTGCCGCTGCATGTTGTCGGCGCTGAACCTGCATCCCAGCCGATACCGCGTTCCCGGGTGCACGAAGCGCGCAAACGTCACGGCAACATTATTCGCCCAGGTCCGCCGCACGAGCGTGAGGCACGGCTGGTCCGGACCGATCTCAAGCAGTTTCGCATCCGCTCGCGAGGGCAACACCGCGTCAACCACGTGCTCGACCTCGTGTGCCGGCACGGTATTGAACAGATACTCCGAGGGCCGCACCGCGGCGAAGTCCTGCTCGAGGAAATGCGGCGCGACATCGGGGTTCACATAACGGTCTTCAAGCTGAACCGGCACGCCGTTCTCGCGATGCACGCACACCACATGAAAGACCGATGCGCCCGGCACGAGTCCGAGTGCTGCCGATACATCACTGGCCGCTGCCTCTCGCGCGGCATGCACGATCGCATAGCTGTACTCGTGGCCGCGCGCGCGAATTTCATCGCCTATGTGCGCGATCATCAGCAACGTGGACTGCGGTTTTTCTTCCGCGATAAACGTCCCCACGCCTGAGAAGCGCGTCAGCACGCCTTGCTCCGTCAGTTCACGCAACGCGCGATTGATCGTCATGCGCGACACGCCCAACTCACCGACCAGGGTCATCTCCGATGGAATCCGGTCGCCGGGCCGCCATTCGCCGGAGAGGATGCGCGTGCGGATATGTTCCTTCACACGCTCGTAGCGCGCGAGCGGCGCGGTGGCGGATGTCGGATTCGAAAGGCTGGTTGTATTCATGTCTCGCTCAGGTCTGGCTTATCTATAGCTTACTTATAGCTCAGGTTTGGTTCTCAGCTTCGTTATGTCCCGCTGATTCGGTGCTCGGTTGGACCGTACTCGCCGACGGTTCCTCACGTCGTGCCCAGAACGCGTTCCGGTCGAGATAGTTTTGCAGAAACTGTTTAAGCCTCGACTGCCGCGCGTTGTGGAACACGTCCTCGGGGGACCCGTGTGCCTCGATTTTGCCATGATCGATGAAGACGACCGTGTCCGCGACTTGCGCCGCAAAGCCCATTTCGTGCGTGACGATCACCATCGTCATGCCATCGTTTGCAAGGTTCTTCATCACTTGCAGCACTTCGCCGACCAGCTCGGGGTCGAGCGCGGACGTGGGTTCGTCGAACAGCATGATGTGCGGTTCCATCGCCAGTGCGCGGGCAATGGCCACACGTTGCTGCTGCCCGCCGGAGAGCCGCGCCGGATGATTGTCCGCACGGTCGGCGAGACCGACCTTGTCGAGCATGGCCAGCGCCCGCTTGCGAGCCTCGGCCTTGGGGAGCTTGCGCACCCGCACCAGCGCTTCGGCCACGTTTTCCGCGGCCGTCATATGGGGCCACAAGTTGAACTGTTGGAACACCATGCCCACGTTGCGCCGCACGCGGTTGATTTCGGCTTGCGGCGCCCGCACACGGCGGCCGCTGCGATCGGTGACATAGCCGATCAATTCGCCCTCGATATAGATCTCGCCTTCGCTGTATTCCTCGAGGAACGCGAGCGAACGCAGGAGGGTGCTTTTCCCCGAACCCGACGGCCCGATGATGCAAGTCACCTCCGACTTTCTCACAGCGAGCGAGACATCATCGAGCACTTTCAGCGCGCCGAAATGCTTGCCGACATGCCGTGCATCGACAAGATATTCGGCGGGCGTCAGCGTGTTGCCAGAATTGGGTTTCTTCATGATCAGCTCAGTTTGATGGGACGCAACGCGCGTCACCGCGTGAGGAAACGGCCTACGCGGATCTCGACCCACTGTCCGGCTCGCGACGCCACTTCGACAAGCACGAGATAACACACGCACAGCGCGAGCAGGGTCTCGACGAACGCAAACCGCTCCGACCCGATACCGGTCAGCACGAACGTCAGCTCCGGCACCGTGACGACCGACAGCACCGCGGTTTCCTTGCTCAACACAATGATCAGGTTGGTCAGCGCCGGCACGATGATGACGAGCATCTGAGGCAACTGAACGCGCATGATGACTTGCAGCCGCGTGAAGCCGAGGCACTCGGCTGCTTCTATGTGACCGCGTGGCACCGATGTAAAGCCGGAGCGGAATGCTTCCGCGAAATACGCGCTGCCATAAAGCCCCAATCCAACAATGCCGGCTGTTAGTGGTTCAAGCGAAAGCCCCAGTGAAGGCCCACCGTAATACAGCACGAAAAGCTGCACGAGAAACGGTGTGCCCCGGAACACTTCTATGTAAGCACGCAAGAATCCGCGCACCCATTTGCCGCAGAAGATCTGCAGCAACGCGACGGCGAAACCGATCGCCATGCCGATCAACACGCCGCCGATCCACACGCCAATAGTCGTTGCAAACCCCTCGGCGAGAGCGGGCAGGGAGTCGGTCAGAACCGTGGGATCGAATTGAATGGACATATTTGGCTTGGCTTAAGCCCGTTCCATGCGGCGTTCTGCGCGATGCCCGGCCAGCGACAACGCCCCGTTGATGACCAGGTACGCCAGCCCGGCCGCCACATACGCCTCCAGCGGCCGATACGTGCTGGCAGCAATATTCTGCGCGGTGCGTGTGATATCGGCGACACCCACCACTGAAATCAGCGACGACGCTTTCACGAGCATGACCATCTCGTTGACGAGCGAGGGCATCGTCGTGCGCAGCGCCTGAGGCACTTGAATGCGCAGCACGGCATGCAGTCGCGACAAGCCTAGCAACTGCGCCGCTTCGAGTTGCCCATGCGGAATGCCGATAAATCCACCCCGCAGGATCTCGGCGAGATAAGCGGCTTCGCATAGCGAAACGGCGGCAGCGGCGGCGACGAGCGGCGGCACGTTGATGCCGATGAAGGGCAGGAAATAGTAAGTAAGCAGAAGCTGCACGAGCAAGGGCACGCCGCGAAAGAAGCCGACATACGCGCCGCCCAGCTTCGAGATGAAGAGGTTCTTCGAGAGTCTTGCGCTGCACACGGCGATCGCAATAATGAAACCAGCCACCAGCCCGACGAGTGAAATCAGGACCGTGGCTTGCGCGGCCTTGATCAGGTACGGAAGGGCATCGAGCAACGCGTGAAGGCTGAACATGGGCTGTCCGGCAAAGAGCAAGGCGCTAAGGCGCCTTGCAGGGCATCAATGATCCGCTGATTCGGCAGTACAACACGTTCAATAGTTAGGCGAAGGCATGGTGGTGGGCGTGTCCATGGTGACGCCGAACCACTTCTTCTGCAGCGCCGCAAGACGGCCATCGCCGTGCATCTTGACGATTGCCTGATTGATCGCGTCAAGAAGCGGCTTGCTGTCCGCGTCCTTGCGGCCGAGATAAGCGAAATACACCTTCGTGCCGAACGGCGGCTGCACAACCGCGAAGGTATCCGGACGCTGACGCGCTACGTACGCGATATTCGGCAACGAATTGCCCACGGCAACAATCCGGCCAGCGGCGAGGTCCGCATAGGCCTGATTGTTGTCGATGTATTCACGCACGCTCGTCTTGCCCGGCAGCGTGGCAACGTACTGCTTCAACTGGTCGAGTTGCGCGGTCGCCTTGCCGCCGCCAACCGTCTTGCCGGCCACGTCGGCGTTGGTTTTGATACTCGTGTCATTGGCACGTTTGAGCAACGCAACCGTACCGTCGGCAATCGGCAGGGTGAATTCGTAACGCTCCATGCGCGCCTTGGTGATAGTTACCGGGCCGCTGACAATATCGAACTTGCCGGCTTCAAGGCCGGGCAGCACGCTTGGCCAGGGAAGGTCGATGGAGCGTACTTTCACCCCCATCTCCTTGGATAATTCTGCAAAGAAGTCCTTATTAAAACCTTGTTGCTGCCCGTTTTCCAGGAAGTCGAACGGTGCAAACTGCATCTCGGTTCCCACGACCAGTTCGCCTGCCTTCTTGACCTTCGCCAACTGGTCTTCCGCGTGCGCCGAAACCGCTGTCGCGACCAGCGCGGCCACGAGCAGACGACCCTTCCACTTCGAGAAAAAATTCATTCTTGAACTCCACTGGTTAAAAGTGCACCCGGCTTGAGCAAAGGTGCGAACCGGTGCGCCGACCTGCTGTGGTGCGATTCAGTATATACCGTCAATTTGCATTGCCAAGCGCGTCAAAAATACTTCCGGCCGCACTATCTCAAGGCTTACTAACTTCGCGAAAACGCCGGGTTGCGTTCCGCGAATTGGCGGTATATACAGAGACTTGATCTGGATTTCGGCGGGCGTTCGTGGCTTATCTGCAGACGCTTGCGGCCGAGTCCCGGCAGTGCATCGCCGGATGTGTCGCGTCCCGCGAAAACATCACGCGCCGAGGCGCAGTGATACTGTTTTTGGGCCGGCCGTGCGCCTTGCGCCGGTTCGGCATGATGTCCGTCGCCAACGTGCAGGAGCGCAATCAGCCCGCACGGTATAGACGGCGATGAAACTTCGGAGTGCCTGGATGACCTCGACTTCTCACATTCCTATCGTCGATCTGGCGGCGGTTCGTGCATTGGATCCTGCTGGCTTGCGTGAAGCCGCCGCCGCGATCCGTGACGCGTGCACGAGCATCGGCTTCTTCTATGTCAGCAATCATGGCGTGCCAACCGATGTACTTGAAAGCGCCGTGAAAGCCGCGCGCGCATTCTTCGCGTATCCGCCCGAGGTGAAGCGGCGTGTCGCGGTGAATCGTCGGCACCGGGGTTTTAATGCGCTGGGCGATGCCGTCATGTATCAGGCCACCAAACCCGACTACAAGGAGTTTTTCAGCATCGGACTGGAGTTGCCGGAAGACGATCCAAGCGTGCTCGCCGGTGAAGCGCTGCGCGGTCCGAACAATTGGCCCGACTTCATGCCATCGTTGCGACCGGCACTTTATGGGTACTACGAAGCGATCGGCGAATGCGGTGCAGATCTGTTGCGCGCGGTGGCCGTGAGCCTGGATATCGATGAAACGTTCTTCGTGAGCAAATACACGAAGCGCATGCAGCGCACGCAGATGGTCTATTACCCGCCCCAAGCGCCCAAGTCGGACGCGGATCAGTTCGGCGTGGCGCCGCATACGGACTACGGATGCATCACGCTGCTGTGGCAGGACAACGTGGGTGGTTTGCAGGTGAAGGAGCTTGCAACCGATAGCTGGATTGACGCGCCACCCATTCCCGGAACGCTGGTGGTGAACGTCGGCGACCTGCTTGCGCGCTGGTCGAACGACCGCTTTCGATCAACGCTGCATCGGGTGATCAATCGCTCGGGCCAGGAACGTTATTCGATCGCGACCTTCTACGACCCGACTTATGGCGCGAGCGTGGACCCGCGCGATCTTGGGCTTGAGGGCATGCAGCCGCTGTATGAACCGGTGGCTGCGGGCGACTACATCCTGGGGCGGATCAACGATTCAATGGGTTATAGAAAGAAGCGCGCAAATGGCTGAGAACGCAATGAGCGGCATAGTGCAAAAGCTGATCGATGCGCTGGGCGCCGGGTCCGTGCGGTCCGGCGATGCCATCGAACCGCGCTATCTCGGCGACTGGAGCGGGCGCTCGCCGGTGCCGCCGTTGGCGGTCGTGCTGCCGCGTTCAACCGACGAAGTGGCAACGCTGCTGCGCTTATGCAACGAAGCCCGTCAGAGCGTTGTCCCGCAGGGTGGCATGACCGGATTGGCGGGCGGTGCCATTCCTTCCGGCGGCGATATTTGCGTGTCGCTCGAACGACTGGTGGGCATCGAGGAGGTTGATCGTGCGGCAGCGACCATGACGGTGCTTGCCGGCACCACGTTGCAAACCGTGCAGGACGCCGCGCAGGAAGCGGGTTTTGAATTTGCACTTGACCTCGGCGCGCGCGGCTCATGTCAGATCGGCGGCAACCTCGCCACGAACGCCGGCGGCGTGCGCGTGCTGCAGTCCGGCACGGCGCGGGACCAGGTGCTCGGACTCGAAGTCGTACTTGCCGACGGCAGCGTGCTCAGTTCAATGAACAAGATGGTCAAGAACAATACGGGCTACGACCTTCGAAACCTGTTCATCGGTTCGGAGGGAACGCTTGGCGTGATCACGCGTGCGGTATTACGTTTGAAACCGCGCCGCGCGGCACGCAACACCGCGTTGTGCGCACTGAATGATTACGACGATGCAGTCGCGTTGCTGCGCTCGCTGCAAGCCACTTTCGGCGATGAAATCGGCGCGTTCGAAATCATGTGGCCGGAGTTCTACGACTTTGGTGTCGGGCTGACACGCTCCCGCAAGTCACCGCTTGGTCAGGCGTATCCGCTCTATGCGTTGATCGAACAGGCCGGGTTCTCCGACGACCACGGCGAGCGGTTTGCCGCGGCGCTTAACGCGCAGCTTGAAGCGGGCGTGGTGCTGGATGCGGTCGTTGCACAGTCGCAGGCGGAGACTCAGGCGCTGTGGGCCATTCGCGAAGCGACCGCTGAATTGCCGGTGCAGATCGAGCCGATCAATTCCGACGTCAGCTTGCCCGTCGGCGAGATCGGTCATTTCGTCGATGCCTGCCGCAAGGACTTCGCTGCACGCTGGCCGACGCATTATGGTTTGTACTTCGGCCACATTGGCGACTCGAACCTGCATGTCACGCTCGACGCCCGTTCGATTCCCGGCGTGACGGTGGAAGAGGTCGATCGTGCGTTGTACGGCATGGTTCGCGATTACAGCGGTTCGATATCGGCGGAACACGGCATTGGTGTGCTTAAACGGCCGTTCCTCGGCTACTCGCGTAGCCCCGCCGAACTCGCTTGCATGCACGCGATCAAGCATGCACTCGACCCTCACGGCATTCTCAATCCCGGCAAGGTGCTGCCCGCTGCCGAACAAGGAACTCAATGAGCGTAACTGCGTTTATAGAAAGCTTGCGCGCGGACGTGCGGGGCTTGCCTGCGTATAACGCGGGGTTGTCGGGGGAATACGTCCGGGCGCGTTATGGCGTTTTGCATGTCGCCAAGCTCGGCAGCAATGAAAATCCGCGTGGTGCCAGCGCAGCTGTGATTGCGCATCTTGCAGAGTCGACAACGTCCGGCGCGCTCGCGCTTTATCCCGATCCTTCATGCAGCGTGCTACGCGCGCTGATTGCTGAACGGCTTGCGGTCGATCCCGAGCAGTTGTTGTTCGGCAACGGCTCCGAGGACTTGCTCGCCATCGCGGCCCATACGTTCCTCGCACCCGGCGACGAAGTGATCACCGTGATCCCATCGTTTGGCTTGCACATCATCTATCCGCAGAGCGTGGGCGCGAAGGTGGTCACTGTGCCCATGCGGTCGGACTTCGAATTCGATGTCGACGCATTGGTTTCTACCATTTCGTCACGTACGCGCATGTTGATTATTAGTAATCCTGGTAATCCGGTCGGATGCGCAATGAATGTGGATGAAATGCGCCGGCTGTTGAGCGCAGTGTCGCCGGGGACGCTGGTGCTGTGGGACGAGGCCTATTTCGAATACGCCTGCGATGAAGACGGTTACCCGGACAGTCTCGCCGTGCTGCGTGAATCAGGCTTGCCGTGGTTGTTGCTGCGCACGTTTTCAAAGGCGTATGGATTGGCGGGACTTCGGGTGGGATACGGGGTGGCGTCGGCGCCGGAACTCGCTGGGCTGATGAACCGCGTGCGTACGCCATTCAATATCAACCAGATTGCGCAGCAGGCAGCCGCCGTTGCATTTGGCGATCAGGCGCATGTCGCGGCCAGCGTGAAAGATGCCCGCTCCGGCCGCGAATGGATGCGCGCTGCGTTGATCGGGCTGGGCGTGAATCCGGCGCGTTCGCGGGCCAATTTCCTGTTCTTCGATTGCGGGGAAGACGCGGCCAGGCTCGCTGGCCGGATGCTGGAGGATGGAGTGATTGTGAAGCCGTGGCGCGAACCGGGTTATGAAAGCTGCATACGGGTGAGTGTTGGGAGCGCCGCGGATAACGCTTTGTTTATAGCGTCGTTTGAACGGCGGCGGACGATGTGATTTTTTCGCGCCGGTAAAACGTTGATCCGTTCACCGGCGCGAGCGAAAACCTACTCCACGTTCTCTTCCAACTGCGCTTCGAGCCCGACAATTTTCTCCCGCCGTTCCTTCGACAGATTGCCTACTGGCGGCCCGGCAAAACTCTTGCGCACACCGGCGCCGTACCAGATCAGCATCAGTACCGCGAGCAAGCCGACAATCACATAAATCACTTTTTCATTCGGTGGCTGGATGCCGACATAAGCAAGAATCAACGCACCGATCACTGCCGCAACAGCAAACGGCTTCGACCACATTCCCAACTGGAAAGGCCCTTTTTCAGTCCACGTCTTGCCTTCGGCGAAGATCCCGGCGGCGACCGGCATGGCGTAGGAGATGAACAGAAAAACCGCGCTGCCTGCGCTCAACACCGAAAATGCATCGCCATATAACGTGATGACAATGGCCAGCACGGCCGACACCCAGATCGCAATGCCGGGCGTGCGGTGCGCATTGACCTTGCGCAGGAACTTCGACCCGGGCAGGCCGCCGTCGCGTGCAAACGCAAACATCATTCGCGATGTCGATGTCACCGCGGCAAGCCCGCATACGTAGTTGATGAAGAACAGCAGCAACTCGATCACGATCCGCAGCGGTCCGGGAATCGGCGCAAGGATGGCTTCAAAAAATCCGGTGCCTTGCTTGATCGCTGCGCCAATGTCCGGCATCACGAGAACGAACGAGCAGACCAGCACGTACCCGAACAAGGTCGACCACAACACGGACTTGACGATCCCGCGCGGCACGTTGCGCGCAGCATCGTGAGTCTCCTCGGACGTGTGCGCGGAGGCATCGAAACCGGTGATCGTATAGGCGGTCAGCAGCAGCCCTGAAAGGAACGCCATCGCCATGGTTTGCGCGGGCCATTGTCCGCCGTCCACGCCCGTGAAATTCTTGAAGGTCCAGAGTCGCGAGAAGTCCACCTTGACCGGGGAATAGATCACCAGCGACGCAACCAGGATCACCGTGACGACGAAGATGAGGTAGCCGGACACGTCGGTGATCTTGCTGGCGATCCGGATACCCCGGTGATTCAGGAAAGCTTGCGACGCAGTAATCAACGTAAGAAATATGGTCTGATGCCACCAGCCGAGCGACTCGGGCTTGACACCGAACATCGGGGCGATCAGGGTGCGAAAGAACGGGTCCCAGGTACCGAAGTTGATGGCTGCAACCACGAACACGAGTCCCAGCAAATTGAACCAGGCGGTGAGCCAGCCCCAGGTCTTGCCGCCCAGGATCGAACTCCAGTGATACAGGCCACCGGCCGTCGGATAAGACGAGGCGATCTGCGCCATCGCGGCGGCAACCACCAAGGCGAAGACGGACCCGAGCGGCCAGCCCAGTCCGATCGATGCACCGCCGGCCGCGCTGAGACCAAGTTGGAACGAGGTGATTCCGCCGGACAGGATGCAGATGAGAGAGAACGATACGGCGAAGTTGGAGAACGCGCCCATGCGGCGCGAGAGCTCCTGTGCATAGCCCATCTTGTGCAGCAATGAAACGTCGCTATCCGCGCTCTCTGGCGGCGGAACTGCCGTATTGATGTCCATGGTGGTCGATCCTTATGGCTGAAGCTTCTGGTGGACGTTGGATTGGAGCTGCAAACCAGCTGTGAACTTAAGCGGCGGTAAAGCAGTTATCGACGTAGAGATGCGCGCCGTTGATGAAGCTGGCGTCGTCACTGGCGAGAAAAAGCGCCGCCTTGGCCACTTCCTCGGGCGCACAAAGACGGCCTTGCTGAAGCGACAGCGCTGCTTCGCTTGCATCGAAACCGTATTGCGCGAGCGCGGCGATTTCACGCTGCCCGTGCGGGGTATCGATGAAACCTGGACACACCGCGTTGCAACGAATCCCACGCTCGCGATACTCCACGGCAATCGCCCGCGCGAACATCGCGCACGCGCCCTTGGTCGTGCAATACAGCACTTCGAGCGGGGTGGCCGCTGTCGACGAGATCGACGCCGTGCAGACAATCGAGCCGCCGCCCGCCCCAAGCATGTGCGGCAGCACGGCGCGGGTCATCGTGAACATGCTCTTGACGTTGACGTCCATGAGCCACTGATAGTCCTCGTCGGTGGTATCGAGGAAGGGTTTGACGACGATGCTGCCCGCGTGATTGAACAGCACGTCGATCGTGCCGAAGCGCTCGGCGATCCGCGCCACGGCGGTTTCTACCTGATCGGTCTTCGCGACATTCGCCTTGAAGAACTCCGCCACGCCGCCGTTCTCGCGGATTTGTGCCGCGACCTGCGTGCCGGCGTCTGCGTTGATATCGACGATGGCGACCTGCGCTCCCTCCTTGGCGAACAGCACGGAGGCCGCACCGCCGCAACCGGTGGCCCCGCCCGACACGATCGCGATCTTGCCCGCGAGTTTTCCGCCAACAGACTCGGATTTGCCCATTCCTGACCTCTCGTTGTTTATCCTTTATTCAGGCTAGGCGCGACACAATTTACGCACTATCCAAAATTGGCAAAGGGGCGAGATAGATCGGAAAAAAACTACAAACGGTGTCGTGCGGAGGTTCGAGGGCCCGCTGGACAGGGTTTTCAGCGATGGGCGCGCGCACGCAGGGCGCTTGCCGTGGCGCTCGGCGAACGCCAGAATGATCGACAGGGATTTTGGTCGTTTACACTTTTTTGACGCGTACCGTCCGCCAAGGAGTTTTTATGCAAGCGGTCCAACTTGTGCGTCCGGCCGTCGATATCCATTGCTGCCGGAGCATTGACGAGCAGGCCCGGCTGCTCGAAAGCTGGAACCAGACCTACTGCCAGATCTCGCGGGGCGCTTTCGACGGCTCGGTCAGCTCCGTGCATGCGGGCGCGGTGCGTATTCTGGTTGAACGCATGAACCGGACGGTGTACCAGCGCGGTTGCGTGGATGTTTCGCGGATCGCTGTGGGCATTCCGTTCCAGCTCGAAGGTCACGCGTTGTTGTGCGGCCAGGTGAGTCATCTCGATGGGCTGCATGTCTTCTCGGGGCCCGGAGGGTTCGAGTTTTTATCGCCCGACAAGCACGTGGTCGTGAATCTGGAGATAGCACCGCTGGAACTGTCGGACCCGCTGCTTCGCCTGGCTATGGACAACGTCCAGCAAGCGCTCGGCAATCAGCCGGGGGTGCTCAATGCCGATCCCGCCCGGTTGCAAGCGTTCAGGAGCACGCTGGCGGGTCTGCTGGATACGGTCACGTCCACGCCATCGACGCTCGCCGACGCGACCGCGTGCGCGACTTTTGAGCGTTCGGTGATCGTGGGGCTATCTGACTTACTACTCGATGTGAGTGATACCGACACGCGTACCGGACCGTCACGCAACTGGAAACTGGTTGGCGCCGTGCGCGAACTGGTGGAAGCGTCGGCGGATTGCCCGCTATCGGTCGCTGATCTATGCTTGCGGCTCGGCGTCAGCCGGCGCACGGTCCAGTACGCATTCGATGAAATCCTCGGCACGAATCCGGCCTCGTACCTGCGTGCGGTCCGGCTTGATCGTGTCCGCAAGGATCTGCTGCATGCCGGCTCGGTCACCGACGCGGCGACCCGTTGGGGCTTCTGGCACTTTGGCCATTTCTCCAACGACTATCGCGAGCAGTTCGGCGAATTACCATCGGAGACGTTACGGCGACTGCGTAACGGAGCGGGGCGCGCGTAAGGGTTCGTGTTTGTGTCCGGTTGCATCGGGATATATAAATACGGATGAGCCGGCAAGGATCGGCCTAAACTAAAAGCTTAGACCTCAACTAGCGAGGAGACCATGCGCTCCCTCCTGCTCGCGCTTGCCCTGGTGTGTTTTGTTCCCCCTGCCGCCGCGCAACAGGCACCGTTATACGAGCAATCCGGCGACTTCATTGCCACCGGCTTTCACTTCGAAGACGGCTCTTCGCTGCCCCAGGTCAAGCTCCACTACGTCACCCTCGGCGTGCCTCACTGCGATGGCAACGGACACTTCACCAACGTTGTCTTGCTGCTCCACGGCACAACCGGCACGGGCCGCGCTTTCCTTACTGCTGCCATGCGCCAGGAACTGTTCGGGCCCGGTCAGCCACTCGATGCCAGCCGTTATTTCATCATCATTCCGGATGGCCTCGGACGGGGCGGATCGAGCAAACCCAGCGACGGGCTGCGCACGGAGTTCCCTGAGTACGGATACAACGATGTCGTCCACGCGCAGTACCTGCTCGTCACGCAAGGACTCGGCATTGACCATGTGCGGCTTGTGCTCGGTACCTCGATGGGCGGCATGCAGACGTGGTTATGGGGCGAACGCTATCCGGACATGATGGACGGCCTCATGCCTATTGCAAGCCAACCGGTGGCGCTCACCGGACGCAACGGGTTCTGGCGGCAGATGATTATCGACGCCATCCGGCGCGACCCTGACTGGAACGACGGCAACTATTTGCGCCAGCCGATTCAATGGTTGCGCGCCATGCCCGTCTTTACGCTGATCACGAAGAATCCCGCACGCATGCAGGCATTATCGCCTACGCCGGGTACCTCGAGATGGTCCTACGACGCCGCCGTCTACAGCGGTCGCCAATACGATGCCAACGACGTGATGTACTGGTTCGAGTCGTCGTGGGACTACGATCCCGAAGCGGGCCTTGGGGCAATCAAGGCACCGCTCTTCGCCGTCAATTTCTCTGACGACCTGATGAACCCGACCGACCTGGGCATCATGCAGCGTCTTGTACCGCGCGTGCCGCATGGGCGTTTTGTCGAAATGCCGGAGAGCGAGCGCTCTTACGGGAACGAGACGATCGATCATCCCGAAGTCTGGAAAAGCTATGTCGCTGAGTTTCTCCAGACTCTCCCGCCGCAGGCGCTGCCGCAATGAAACAAGGCTCTTTTAGCCACCCATCATCTTCGTCTCTTGCGGACCGATCCATTCACGATCAAAGCGGCCCTCGGCAATGGAACGTAACGCGGCCGCTTCCTTGTCCGCCTGCCGTCTCGCGCCTTCGATGACCGCCGCCACGTCCGCTGGCGCTATCGCCAGGACACCGTCTTCATCGCCTACGATAATGTCACCCGGCTGCACCACCATGCCGCCGACGGTAACCGGCACGTTGACTTCGCCGGGGCCATTCTTATAAGGGCCGCGATGCGTAGCCGCACGCGCATAGACCGGGAAGTCGTGCTGGCGAATGGCGCCCACGTCGCGGATTGCGCCGTCGATGACCAACCCCTGCACGCCGAGGCTTTCAGCGTAGGTCGCCATGATTTCGCCCATCAGCGCTTGCGTAATATCACCGCCGCCGTCGATCACGAGCACGTCGCCGGGGCGGCAAAAATCGAATGCACGGTGAATGGCGAGGTTGTCGCCCGGACGGGTGCGCACGGTCACCGCTGTCCCTGCCATGGGCTTGGGACGATGATACGGAATGAGCCCGATCGTGCCGCTGACACGCGCCATGTTGTCACTGAGCAGGGAGACGGCGAGACCGCGCAGTGCTTCCAATGTGTCCGGGCTGACTTGTGGTGCTGACGCATGACGGCGCCATCCGGGTGGATTCGTCAAGTTCATCTCCTTTAGGAAAGCTGATGATTAAATTGCTTATCAAGCTGGTCTGATAAACGCCCGTACACGGCACGCGCGTTACCTTCATAGATCCGCTGGCGATCGGCCGGCGTGAGCCAGGGGATAGCGTCTATATAACGACGGGTATCGTCGTAGTAGTGACCTGTCTCGGGGTCAATGCCCTGGACCGCACCGATCGTCTCCGATGCAAACAGGATGTTCTCGACCGGGATCACCTTTGCCAGCAGGTCGGTGCCGGGCTGGTGGTACACGCAGGTATCGAAGAACACGTTCTTGAGCAAATAGTCCTTGAGCAGCGGCCGTTTCATGTCCTGGGCGAGCCCGCGATATCGTCCCCAGTGATAAGGAACGGCGCCGCCGCCATGGGGAATGATGAACCGCAAGTCGGGGAAGTCGGCGAACAAGTCCGCCGTGAGCAATTGCATGAACGCCGAGGTATCGCCGTTGATGTAATGCGCGCCGGTCGCATGGAAGTTGGGGTTGCAGGACGACGACACGTGGATCATGGCCGGCACGCCCAGTTCGACCATTGTTTCGTAGAGCGGATACCACGAGCGGTCCGTCAGCGGCGGCCCGGTCCAGTAACCGCCCGATGGATCCGGATTGAGATTGCAGCCAATGAAACCAAGTTGCTCGACACAGCGTCGCAACTCGGGAATGCAGTTTTCAGGCGCTACTCCGGGCGCTTGCGGCAACTGGCAGACTCCCACGAAGTTGCGCGGAAACATCTGGCAGACACGATAAATCAGGTCGTTGCTTTCCTGCGACCAGTGCGCATTGGCGTCGGCGCCGGCCAGGTGATGACCCATGCCCGCAGCCCGTGGAGAAAAAATCGTGAGATCCGTGCCGCGCTCTCGCTGGATGCGCAATTGCCCTGATTCAATGCTCTCGCGGATCTGCTCGTCCGTAATGACAGGACGTGGCGGGGGAGAAGTACCGTCTTTGAGCGCGGCTATCTGGGCGGCGCGCCAGGCTTCATGTTCGCGCGGGGAGGTCGTGTAGTGACCATGGCAGTCGATGATCATTGCGAGGTTCCAGATCGAAATTTAAGGCGAATTTCAGTGAAGGTGGCCGGCACGGGATTCACCGCTCGGCAGTGCGTCAATCTCTTCTTCCGGAGGCGCGACCCGCATGACCAGCGCGATGATGGTTGCCACCACCAGGAAAGCCGCAATAGTCAGTAGCGCGAACTTGAAGTTTCCCGTGGCGGCGCGTACGAGTCCAATGCTCCAGGGGCCGACGAGTCCGCCAAACTGAGCGACGGTATTGATGAGCGCGATGGTCGCGGCGCCGGCAGCGCCGGTCCTGAACGAAGAGGCGAGGCTCCAGAACAGCGGGTTGCCGGCATAGATGAACAGCCCGGTCACGCACAGGAGCACATAGGCGATCACCGGATTCGGCGCATAGGCGCTGCCTGCAATAGCGAGCGCGCTCATTCCGTACACGAACGCGAGATGCTTCTTCCGGTCGCCGGTCCGGTCGGAACTGCGGCTGATCACCAGCGTGCCGAGGACACCGAGCAGCGGCGGGGCGGCGGACAGGAAACCCACCTCCAGGTTGCTCAGGTTACCGAGGCTCTTGACGATCTGCGGCAGCCACAGGAACAAGCCGTACACACCCACGAGCGCACAGCCGAACAAGCACGCGAGGCTCCATACGCGGATGTCGCTGGCTACGCGCAGCATCGGAAAATGTTTGTCGGCGCCCAAGGCCTCGCGTTCTTTCGCGAGCGTGGACTCGAGCCACTGCTTTTGCGCGTCGGTCAGCCAATCGGCGTCGGCCGGGCGCTCGGTCATCAGGCGCAACGTCAGGAGCCCAAGGAGCATGGCCGGAACCCCTTCCATGATGAACATCCACTGCCATCCCTGCAGGCCTAGCGGCCCATTCGCGTAGGTCATGAGCGCCGTCGATATCGGGCCACCGAGCACGGCGGAGAACGAGCCCGCGATGATGTAACCCCCGACCGCCCGCGCGCGATAACGCTGTGGAAACCACTTCGTCAGATACACGGCTACGCCGGGAAGAAACCCGGCCTCCATCACGCCCAGGAGGAAACGCAACACGTAGAAGCTGTACTCGTTGAACACGAAAGCGGTTGCAGCGGCAACCGCGCCCCACGTCAGCAGGATGCGGGCAATCCAGCGCCGCGCGCCAACGCGATGGAGCAGCAGGTTGCTGGGCACTTCAAGGAGCATGTAGCCGAAGAAAAAAATGCTGCCGGCAAAGCCGAACACGGCTGGGCTGAAGCCGAGCTGCTTGTTCATGTCGAGCGCGGCAAAGCCGATGTTTATCCGGTCGAGATAGTTGAAGAACATCATGGCGAAGAGCAACGGCATGAGGCGGCCGTAGACGCGGCGCATGGTCGTGCTTTCGATCGGATCGATCATCAAATGTCTCCTGCTGTAGAGCGCCTGTAGGGTCGGACGTCGTTGTGGTTTGCTTGTGACTACGAGGCGCCTCGGCCAAATTCAGGAGCCCTGCCGCGAGTCTTCGGGCGCGCTTACGACGCAGCCAATACCGCCGGTACAGCGTCTGAAGGCCGTTTGAGGTGCCTCTGCGCGGTTCGACGATTGCTAAGCATTGCTAACAGCCTCGACGGGTGCCAATCAAAGCGCGACAAGAACCTATAAGCAAGGAGGCAACGACGCGCGGCCGGTTGAAAACCGGTGGCAAACGGGCGTTATCCGAAAATCATTATTCCGGTGTCCGGCGATCTCGCGCGATGCATGCCACTTGCACTTGATTTGCACATGTCATGAACAAGGTCGAAATCGGCATCGGCGCGCCCTGTGACCCCATTGATTCGATATGTCATGGTACGAACCGCCGTGCCGGACGTCCAAGACTGTGTTTTTATCCTTTTATAATAATTTTCTTATAGTTCAGGCGAATTTGGCGGCAAGTCTTTCCCTGTTGGCGACAAACTGGTAAGAAAGGCGCGCAGATGGGGCGAGCTGTCATCGCTGCGAAAGCTTGCCGCAAGCGTCGTGGTCTGCGACGCCAGCGGACCGCTCAGGCGCCGATACACTACGTCGGAGCGTCCATGCCGCGCGACCGATTCACCCACGAACGTCACGCCCAACCCCGCTGCAACCAGTGCAATAGCCGTCTGGATCTCGTAAGCCCGATGCGCGATATGCGGCGTAATGCCGGCATTGCGATAAAGCGATTCAACAAAATGTGAGAACTGTGCATTCGAGTGCTTTGGGTAAAGCACGAGAGGCGTGTCGGCAAGCTGCGTGATCCGTACTTTCTTTTCGACCGCAAGCGGGTGGTCCGGCGGAAGCACGACCATCACGCGTTCGCGCAGCAGGGGCAACGTAGTGCATCCCGCTATGGGAGGAACCTGCCGCCCGATGCCGATATGAATGCGCGTCTCATGCAGTGCATCGGCTTGCTCTTCAGTGAGCATTTCGAAGAGCTTCAACTCGACCTTGGGGTAATCCCGATGAAACGACTTCAGCGCAGGCGGCAACACGCTGTACATGGCCGAACGAGTGAAGCCGATACCCAGCCAGCCTCGCATGCCCAAGCCGATCTCCCGGGTACCAATCGCGGCCTGATCGAAGGAAGCAAGAATCTGGCGCGCCTCAATACACAAATAGCTGCCCGCCTCCGTGAGCCTTAGCGGCCGGCTGCCGCGGTCGACCAACTGTGTGCCCATGCGTGCTTCGAGTGCGCGGATCTGCTGACTCAGCGCGGGTTGCGCGACGTGCAGCCGCTCCGCCGCGCGGCTGAAGTTGAGTTCTTCCGCGAGGACGACAAAGGCCTGCAGGTGTCGGAGATTCATGGTTGCGTGGTTCAAGGAGCAGGTGGTGGCGAAGGCCATGCGTGACGAAAACAATATCAGGCGTCAAGGACCGGCAGAGGTTATCAAAACCTCGTGGCTCCGTGCTGACCGCCTTGAGCAACTCAGGAAAACCGTGCTTGATTTGTTGACTGCGTAGTCATAAACTCTGGACATGAGTTCCTATTCCAGTCCGAAAAAATCGGCTTCGGCCATGCAGCGTGGCAGACCGCGTGAGTTTGACGTGGCCTCCGTATCCGAGGCCGCCGGCCTTGTGTTCTGGGAGCGCGGTTATCACTCGACCTCGCTGGACGATCTTACCGAGGCAACGGGTCTTCTGCGCGGTAGTCTTTACGGCGCTTTCGGCGACAAACGGGGCATGCTATTGGCGGCGCTGGATTACTACGCCGAGGGTGCTATAGCCAGGTTGTCCGAGCGGCTGAATTCGGGTCTTCCGCCTCACGAGGCTTTGCGTGAAGCGTTGCTTCACCATACACGGGTGGTGTCGGCCTTGACTGGCATACCGGGCTGTTTCATCACGAATACTGCATTAGAGATGATCCCCAGCGATCCCGAGGTAGCGTTGCGGATAGAGTCGATCATGCGGCGAATATCAACCTTGCTCGCTGCAGCCGTTATTCGCGGACAAGCGGAAGGGGTCTTCAATCCGGGGCTGAATGAGAAAGCAGTGGGTGACTTTCTGCTGTGCATGACACAGGGCCTGCGAGTTCTCGGGAAGATCGTGCATGACGAGGAGCGGCTGACCTCGGCCGTCGATGTCGCCATGCGTGCCTTGGGCTGATTTTTTTGCCTATTTATTGACTATACAGTCATGAACTCAGATCAAATTGTGCAGAACGCGTCTGTCGGCATGCATTCGGCATCGACCCGGACCGGCGCCTTGGCATTGCTCGTATTGCTCACGGGCGCGTTCCTGTCACCGCTCGATTACTTCATCGTGAATCTCGCACTGCCGGCCATTCGCTCAGGCTTGCATGCGAGTTCGGCGGAGTTGCAACTGATCGTGTCCGTGTACACGGCTGCTTTCGCCGTCTTCCTGGTGACGGGTGGACGGCTTGGCGACATGTTCGGACGCAAGCGGATATTCATGCTCGGCATGGCGGGCTTCGTGGTGTCGTCGGCGTTGTGCGCCGGGGCGCCGGACGGCAGGGTCCTGGTGATTGGGCGATTGCTTCAGGGCGCGTCCGCATCGGTGATGGTGCCGCAGATCCTTGCCACCATCAGGACAGTGTTCCCCAAGGAGCAGCAGACGAAAGTCATGAGCCTGTATGGATTCATCTATGGCTTTGCGTCGGTCGTCGGGCAGATCGGCGGCGGCGCGCTGATCACGATGCGTCCATTCGGCCTCGGTTGGCAATCGATCTTCCTGATCAACTTGCCGGTCGGAGTGCTGGCTTTGATCGGCGCATGGCGTTTCGTGCCGGAGAATCGTCCGGAAAGAAGCGCGGGTATCGACGTAATGGGCCTGGTGCTTTTGTCCCTGTTCATGGGGCTGGTGATCTATCCGCTGACACAGGGCCGCGAGGCAGGATGGCCGGCATGGACGCTCATTGCACTAGCGGCGAGTGTGCCGGTTTTAGCTATGTTCCTGTTGCTGGAATATCGATTGAAACTGAAAGGCGGCGATCCTCTTGTCGACCTTGAACTCTTCAGGAATCCTGTTTTTGCAATTGGCTTGATACTGGCCTTTTGTTTCTATTGCGACAGCGTTTTTTTCCTGACTTACGGTATCTATCTGCAGAATGGTTTGCATTTTTCGCCGCTTGCGGCGGGCTTCGCCATTTTCCCGTTTGGGGCCGGTTCAATTCTCGGACCGTTGTTGTCGCCGTTGCTTGTGCGACGGGTCGGCAACCGGATCCTTGTCATTGGCTTTGCATTGCTCGCTGCGGGATTTGCGGCGTCCGGGGGGGCGCTGTTCCTAGGGGTTGAACCGGGCCCGCTGTTTTATGCGGGACTGCTGCTCGCCGGCATGGGGCATGGCATTGTGCTGCCGTCGGTCGTGCGGATTGTGATCGGGGAAGTTGGCCCGACGCAGGCGGGACTTGCATCGAGTATGGTCACGTCCATGTTGCAGATCGGGTCGGCGTTCGGCGCGACTGCCATCAGCGGGGCTTTCTTTTCGGTTCTGTCCGCGGGGACATCGGCTGCGGACTATGCGCATGCTTATCAGGTGAGCATTGCGATTGTGTCGGCTCTATTTGCGGGCTGCGTCGGGCTTTCGATGGTACTGGGGACGACGCGAGCGAAGAACTCCGGTTGCAAAAAGCCGCGGCCCTAAAGCACATTCAGCATTGCCAATGCGGTCTCTTGCAAGTGATGTACTACCCGGTTAATTGCCGCCTCCGTGGTCTCCCTGCCCATCGGCATGTTTGTGCTTAGCGCCGCCACAACCTCACCATGCCGGTCCTTCATGGGCACCGCAATACCTCGCACACCTACCTGCAATTGCTGTTCGATGACGGCGAATCCATCGGCCCGGGCCTGCCGGATTTTCTCAGCAAGACGCACGGTATTCGTCAGCGTATGAGGCGTAAACGGCGTCAGCACGGTCGTGTTCAACCACTCGTGAACGGCTTCTTCGTCGGGCTTGTACGCAAGGAGAACGACCCCTGGTGACGTCAGCGGCGCAGGCACGCGGGCACCCAGGACGAACCCCGTGGTCATGACCCGCGAGGTCCCGTTGCGCGCAATAAAGACCAGCTCCCATTCATCGAGCACGCTGATATAAACCGACTCGTTAAGCGTGGCGCTCAGTTGCTGCAAGTAAGGCTGCACCAGTTTTGGCAAGCGCGCGGAATCGAAATACGACCAGCCAACACGTAATACGCGCGGCGTCAGGCCGAACAATTTGCCGTCGCTTTCAACATAACCAAGACTCTCCAGCGTGAGCAAATGCCGGCGCGCCGCGGTCCGGGTCATGCCGGTACGGGCGCCTGCTTGTGTCGGGGTCATGCGGGCGTGCTCGCTGTCGAATGCTTCGAGTACCGCCAAACCTTTCTCAAGTCCGGCGATCCAGTCGCGCTTGTCTAGTGGCGGTCGCTTAGTCATAAGCATTAACCCTCATTCCGTGCGATCAGTGGTGACGTGTGAGCGATTATCGCGCAGATTCTCGAAACATTGCTTCGTGTAAACACGAGCAATCCTTATCCTTTGTTCCACTAGCTTAAGGAACGAAGGGGCTCATCATGAGAATCACCGGCACGACCCGGATTTTTTATTGCATCGCCGATCCCGTCGATCAAGTGCGTGCGCCCGAGGTCTTTAACGCAGTGTTTTCGAGGCATGAAGTCGACGCCGTGATGGTGCCGCTGCGTGTCACCGCAGGCCATCTTGCGGCAACGCTGCGTTGCCTTCTCGCTTCACCGACAGTCGGCGGCGTGTCGCTCTCCATCCCGCACAAGGTGGCAGCGGCGGCGACGGTGGACCGATGCTCCCGCGCTGCGCTGGCCGCGAATGCGGTCAATGCGATCCGGCGCAATCCGGACGGCGAACTCGAAGGGGACCTGTTCGATGGCGTTGGTTTTATCGGCTTGATGGACCGCGCAGGACTGGCCTACGCGGGCCGCCGGGTACTGATGCTGGGCGCTGGCGGCGCGGCGTCGGCGGTGGCGACTGCGCTCGCCGCAGCCGGTGTGGCCAAGCTCACGCTCTTCGATCCTGACCACGGTAAAGCGCAGCATCTGGCCGCCATGTTGAGGCGCGATTTCCATATCGAGGCTAGCGATGTTCCGACCAATGATCCGCATGATTACGACGTGGTCATCAATGCGTCCCCACTCGGTTTGAAGGATAGCGATCCGCTTCCCGTGGATGTCGACGCAATTCGCGCGGACGCGGTCGTATGCGACATCCTGATGAAAAACCAGCCCACGCCGTTGTTGCGCGCAGCGCGCTCACGGGGACTGATTGCAGAACCCGGCTTCAATATGCTCATCCAGCAAACGCCGCTTTATCTCGAGTTTTTCGGTTATCCGGAGCTTGCCAAGTCCGTTCGTTCGGACGATGGATATCTGCTGGACCTGATCACGCCGGACGCGCTGCGGCGCAGTTCAGACTCCCCGGTTCACCCGCAAATCACCGGTATCCCCGCTTAGTGCTAACCCCGAAAACGATCGCTAATCGCACATTCACGTTCGATAATCGTTTTCATTTTCGCGGCAAGCATTGATTGGATGATGCCCCCGCCCTATGCTCCATTCACTGCGGCGCGCCGTGCGCTTTCACCTGCCGGACACGTCCTGCAACCCATATCAATACACATAGAGACAACGTAATGACTATCGCTATCCAGCCTTCAGACGTTGCAGCCGTCGACCGGGAAAAGGGCCGGGCGCGCAAGGCGGCGCTTGGCAGTTTTGTCGGTGCAGTGGTCGACTGGTATGACTTCCTGCTCTACGGCATCATTGCCGCGATCGTTTTCAACACCGAGTTCTTTCCGAAGGTCAGCCCTGCAATGGGCACGCTCGCAGCGTTCGGGACCTTCGGCGTTGGCTTCTTGTTTCGTCCGCTGGGTGGCTTCGTGTTCGGCCACTACGGCGACCGGTTGGGCCGCAAGCGCATGCTTGTGCTGACCGTGATGATGATGGGTCTCTCGACTGCGATGATCGGCTTGCTGCCCACGTTCGCGACCATCGGCTGGTGGGCGCCGGTCTTGCTCATTGCGTTGCGTGCGATCCAGGGCTTCGCGGTCGGCGGCGAGTGGGGCGGCGCGGCGCTGATGGCAGTCGAAAGCGCGCCCGGCAAAAAGAAGGCGTTCTACAGCAGCGGCGTGCAGGTCGGTTACGGTGTGGGACTGGTGCTCGCAACCGGCATTGTCTCCATCCTCAGCCAGACCATGGACGACGCCACCTTCAAGACCTGGGGCTGGCGCGTTCCATTCGTGTTCAGTGTCGTACTGGTCCTGATCGGACTGTGGGTGCGATCGAGCATGGAAGAGTCGCAAGAGTTCGTTAAGAAGGTCATCGAGAAGGGGCAGCGCGCCGGGCGGCTGCCGATCTTTGAAGCGTTGCGCCAGCATCCGAAAGCATTCTTGCTGATCATCGCGCTGCGACTTGCCGAGCTCTTCACGATGTACATCGTCACCGCATTTGCGCTCAGCTACTCAACGACCAACCTCGGCATGCCGCGCCAGTTCTTCCTGAACATCGGCTTGCTGGTGGGCGCGGTCAGCATCCTGACCATTCCGTGTTTCGCGATTCTCGCCGACCGTTTTGGACGCCGCCGTATCTACATGATCGGCGCGATCGTCGGCATGCTCAGCGCCATTCCGTTCTTCCTCGCACTCGATGCCCGCTCGACCGTCTGGATCGTGATCTTCTCGGTGATGCTGGCGAACATCGCGCACGACATGGTGGTGAGCGTCCAGCAGCCGATGTTCACCGAACTGTTCGGCACCGAGTATCGATACAGCGGCGCAGGCGTGGGTTATCAGGTGGCGAGCGTGGTCGGCGGTGGCTTCACGCCGTTCATCGCCGTGGCGCTGGTGAGCTTCGCGGGCGGTTCGTGGCATCCGGTTGCGGCGTACCTGGCTATTGGCTGCCTGATTTCCGTGCTGGTTGCCGGCGGCATGAAGCGGACATGAAGCGGACATGAAGCGGACATGAAGCGGACGTGAAGCGAACATGAGCATAAAGCGCTGAGTTCTCCGTATGGACGCGCATCCCTCATTAATGGAAATAAAATCATGACTGATCCTTGCATCATCTCGGTTGCAATCACGGGCTCCGTGCCGCGCAAGAAGGACAATCCGGCAGTGCCTATTTCGATCAGCGAGCAGGTCGAGAGCACGCATGCGGCATACGAAGCGGGCGCATCGCTCGTGCATCTGCATGTGCGCGACGAGCAGGAGAATTCAAGCTCGGATCGCTCGCGTTTCGAGGCGCTTCAGGACGGTATCCGGCAGCATTGCCCGGACATCATCATCCAGTTCTCAACAGGTGGACGCGGACGTTCTTTCGAGCAGCGCGGCGCGATGCTCGACTTGGCGCCGGACATGGCTTCCCTCGCGACGGGCTCGGTCAACTTTCCAACCACGGTCTACGAGAACCCGCCTGACTTCGTACGCTCGCTTGCGAAATCGATGCTGGATCACGGGGTCAAGCCTGAAATAGAAATCTTCGATCTGGCGATGCTCTATAGCACTGTGGATTTGGTGGCGCAGGGGCTGCTGGCGTCTCCCGTTCATGTCCAGTTCGTGATGGGTGTGAAGAACGCATTACCCGCCAAGCGCGAAATCCTCTCGTTCGAAGTCGAGCGCTTGCGCGCCGAGCTGCCCGATGCAACCTGGACCGCCGCGGGCATCGGCCGGCACCAGCTTGAGGTGAACCACTGGACGCTTGAACTGGGTGGTCATTGCCGTACCGGTCTCGAAGACAACATTCGCTGGGACAAGGACACGCTTGCTACGAGCAACGCGCAACTGGTGAGCCGTGTGGCCTCACTGTGCAGCGACTACGGCCGTCCGGTTGCAACTGCGGCGCAGGCCCGGGAACTGCTGCATTTACCGGCGCTTTAGCCTCCCGCCGGTAACCGGTATAGCTACAGGAATACGGCGATGCCTCGCATCTCGGCGATGGCCTGCCCGTTGAAAGAGAACTCACGATGCGACGTTCAATTGCCACCGTTTCAATCAGCGGCACGCTGGTCGAGAAGCTCAAGGCCATCAGCCGCGCCGGGTTCGACGGCGTCGAGATTTTTGAAAACGACTTGCTGTATTTCGATGGCTCCCCCGCGGACGTCAGGCGCATCTGCGCCGACCTCGGCCTCCAGATCATGCTGTTCCAGCCCTTCCGCGACTTCGAGGGGGTATCGCCGGAACGACTGGTACGCAATCTTGAACGCGCACGGCGCAAGTTCGAACTGATGCATGAACTCGGCACGGATCGCGTGCTGGTGTGCAGCAACGCATCGGCGGACACAATCGGCGATGACTCATTGATCGCGGATCAGCTCGGCCAGTTCGCCGATCTCGCGCGCTCGGAAGGCGTGATGGCGGGTTACGAAGCGCTTGCCTGGGGGCGCCACGTCAACTCCTATAAACATGCGTGGCAGCTGGTCGACACGCTCGATCATCCGAACCTCGGTTTGATTCTTGACAGTTTTCATACGCTTTCTATCGGCGATTCAGTCGATGAGATCGCTCGAATTCCAGCAGACCGGATCGCGTTCGTACAGATCGCGGACGCACCGAAGATGGCAATGAGTGTGCTTGAATGGAGCCGGCATTACCGGTGTTTCCCGGGGCAAGGCGATCTCGACGTGGCTGGCTTTACGCGTCAGGTGCTGGCGTCGGGATACGCGGGGCCGCTGTCATTGGAAATTTTCAATGACGGTTTTCGCGCGGCGCCGAACGCTGCGACGGCGGTCGATGGTTATCGTTCGCTGCTGTTTTTGGAAGAGCAATGTGCGGGCGCTTTACAACCTGCGTCTGAAGAGACCTCGTTCCATCCGCCAGCCGCGCCTACACATACGGGGTTCCAGTTCCTCGAATTCGCTGTCGATCCAGCCGGCGGTCCAACGCTTGCGCAATGGCTCGAGCGCTTGGGATTTCGCGCGGCTGGCCGGCATCGTTCAAAGGATGTCACGCTTTACGCCCAGGGCGACGCGTGCATTCTCCTGAACGGCGAATCCGATTCCTTTGCGAGCGCGTTTCACCAGGCGCATGGCTTGTCGGTGTGCGCGTCGGCGTATCGGGTTGATAACGCCGCGCAAGCCTTCGAGCGCGCGGCCGCTTTTGGCTACGCGCCTTTTTCGGGCAAGGTGGGTCCCAACGAGCGCGTGGTGCCGAGCGTGCAGGCGCCCGACAACAGCTTGCAGTACTTCGTCGATGAGGCGCCGGGCGAGCCCACGCTCTACGAAACCGACTTCAACCTGACCGATACCGGCAAGCAGGATCGGGCCGATGCCCTTCGCCGTATTGACCACGTGTGCCTGAACCTGCCCGCCGACACGTTGGATACGTGGGTGCTTTTCTTCAAGGCGACGTTTGGTTTCGATGCCGAGCCGTCTGTCCTGTTGCCAGACCCCTACGGGCTCGTGAGAAGCCGCGCAGTGCGCAGCCGCGACGGTTCCGTGCGGATCGTGCTCAACGCGTCGGCGGACCGGCATACGGCCGTTGTGGAGTCACTGTCGACCTATCGCGGTTCCGGGCTGAATCACGTTGCATTCGCGACCGACGACATTTTCGCTGCCGTCGCGGGACTGCGCGAGCGGGGTGTGCCGCTTCTGCACATTCCGCGCAACTATTACGACGATCTCGAGGCGCGCTACGATTTCGATCCGGCCCAGATCGCACATATGCGTGAAGGCGGCATCCTGTATGACCGCGACAACGCGGGCGCCGAGTTTTTCCAGGTTTACACGGAGCAGTTCGCGGACCGGTTTTTCCTGGAGGTCGTGCAACGCAAGGGCGGTTACGACGGTTATGGCGCGGTGAACGCGCCGGTTCGCCTCGCGGCCCATGCCCAGCGACGCCATCAAGAGCGATGACTGGAAGACGTGACCGAGCCCGTGGTTTGCCGGCATGAGTAGTGCTCGACAGTTTGACGCCTTGCTACCGGAGACGATAATCTGTGTCGACGTCAGCGCGGCAGGACAAGGTGCAACGACTGACGCGCGAATGCACAGACAGAGACGGACCGGACTTTCTCAGAGGTGATTTCCGATGACCAACGATGCTTCCCTGCCTGGCGCTGCCTCGGCGCAAACCCTGCAGGACAGCGACAATCCGCTGGGCGTCGCCGGGCTTGAATTCGTGGAATTTTCGAGCCCGGACCCGGCGCGGTTGCGGACGCTCTTCGAGCAGCTTGGCTTTACGCAAGTGGCGCGCCATGTGAGCAAGGACGTCACCCTGTTTCGTCAGGGCAGCATGAATTTCCTTATCAACGCCGACGACGATTCGTTTGCGGCACGCTTCGCGGTAAATCATGGGGTGGGTATTTGCGCGATCGGGCTGAGGGTGTTCGACGCGGAGACTTCGCACGAACGTGCCGTTGAATCCGGGGCGTGGGATTTCGAGGGCGAGCGTACCGGCCCGAACGAATTGTTGATACCCGCGATCCAGGGTATTGGCGATTCACATATTTACTTCGTGGACCATTGGGAAGGCCGGCAGGCGCCAAGCGACAAGGCCCGGTCCATCTACGATATTGATTTCGCCTGGCTCGACCCACAGGAGACGCGCACGGCGCTCCATTCCAACGATGCGGGGTTGAGCAAGGTCGACCATTTCACGCAGACGGTGGGAGCGGGGCGGCTGGCGGACTGGCTCGAGTTTTATCTGCAGGTCCTTCATTTCAAGGAAATCCATGCAGTACATCCGGACTGGAAGGTGGCGCAGGATCTGCCTGTGATCGTGTCACCTTGCCAGACGTTGAGCATTCCTGTGTATGAGGAAGGGACGTACCGCACGAGCCTGATGCAGGACTATCTGCCCGATCACACGGGCGAGGGCGTCCAGCATATAGCGCTGGTCGCGAAGGATATTTTCGCATCGGTGGATATCCTGCGGTCGCGAGGCATTCGTTTCGTGCAACCGCCGGCACGGTACTACGAGCAACTCGATGAACGTCTACCCGGGCATGGACTGGACGTCGAAGCGCTTCGTTCGAGGGGCATCCTTGTGGATGGGACCATTGCCGCGGACGGGACCACGCGGCTCTTCCTGCAGACGTTTATCCAACGCGATCGCGGCGATATGTTTTTCGAAATCGTGGAGAGGCGTGGCGATCACGGATTCGGGGAAGGGAATTTGATTGCTCTCGGCAAGGCGCGGGAGGCTTGAGTATTCGCTCTTGTGAGCGACATCTCCGCCGATACAACAACTCAGGCGTCTGACTAAACCGCTTGATCGCCGTCCGGCCGGCGAGGCACTGCCCACTCTGTGCGCGAGCGATTTCCAGGCTCAGTGCAAACCCCATTAGTGTGCGATTATCGGACGTTTGCGTTCGATAATCGATTTCTTTCAAGCCCAAAACATTGCCCGCGTTTGCACATCACTCTATTCTGAGGACGTGCTGATTTAACAACGAAACAGCGGCACATTCAGGCGACATCAAAATTCCTTTAGTACCAGAACCTTCCGACTGCCATCGGCACTTAGCGATATAGGTTAGGAAAGCTGATTAAAAATACTTGCAGCACTACCCCAACCAATTGAATCGGAGGAGACATAGATGAAGCAATCCAGACAAGCGGGAGCCGCGGTTGTCATCACAGTAGCAATGGCCACGACGGCGCATGCACAAACCAGCGTGACGCTGTACGGTATTGTCGATAACTCGATGACTTACCAAAGCAGCCAGACCACGCTGGGTTCAACCAAGGGCGGACGTTCCAACATCAAGGTGTCGTCGGGCGTATGGGCGGGAAGCCGCTTTGGCCTGAAGGGGGCAGAGGACCTCGGCGGCGGCACCAAGGCGATCTTCCAGCTCGAGTCGGGTTTTAATAGTGCGACCGGTGGGCAGCAGTACGCCAACGCCGAATTCGGCCGGCAATCATGGGTTGGAGTAACGAATCCTACGTACGGCACGTTCACGGCCGGACGCCAGTACACGTCCTATTACACGCTGCTCTCGGCGTATAGCCCGACCAACTGGTTGACCGGATTCTACGGCGCTCATCCCGGCGATCTCGATGAACTGGACACCCTCTACCGCGCGAATAACTCGCTGGTCTATACGTCTCCGAAACTCTACGGCTTCACGTTCAGCGGCTCGTATTCATTCGCGGGTGTGCCGGGCAGCGTGAACCAGGGTTCAACCTGGAGTGGCGCGGTCCAGTACGCCAACGGTCCGTTCGGGATTGCAGCGGCCATCACGCGCATCAACAACTCGACGCCGGGCGGCGGCGCATTCGGAACGGACTCAACCACGAATTCTGGCGGGCAGTCGGGTGTATCAGCGGTGACGAATGGGTACCAGACGGCGCAGGCGCAACAGCGGATCGCCGTTGGTACCGGCTATACGTTCAACAGCGCGTGGGACGTGTCCGCTGTCTATTCGAATGTGCAGTACATTCCCGGTATTCACTCGCTGTTCCGCGATACCGCGATCTTCAACACGGCCGGCGCCGTGCTTCACTGGCACGCGGCGGCAGCGGTCGATCTGGCGACCGGATACAGCTACACGCGCGCGACGAAATCGAACGGCATAGACAGCGTCGCCCAATACCACCAGTTCAATTTGTCCGAGTATTACTCGCTGTCAAAACGAACCGGCTTGTATGCATTGCAGGCGTACCAGCGCGCGAAGGGCAAGACACTGGGAACGCCGGGTGCATCCAGCATCATCAATGCAACGGCGACATTGGGCGATGGATTCCAGTCCGCGCCTTCCTCGTCGCCAAGCCAGTTTGCGGCAGGGGTGGGTATCATTCACCGCTTCTGATACGAGGCTTGCTACGCACGGCGCCGCTCTTATCTTGGTGAATACCCGGCGACCGCGGCGAGCTTCAATGTTGTGCAGGCTTATGCTCCAGGATCGCCGCCAGGATCACCACACCAATAACATCGCTCGCGAAACACACTCGCAGGGTGGGTATATCTCTACTTTGAGTCAGGAGGCGCCTCATGCAAGACGTTCATAAATCCCCGGCGGTGCACGCCGGCGCCGCGGTCCGCACACGCTCGCGTACGCGCTTCGTGATCCTCGCGCTGCTCGCCTTGGGCACCATGATCAACTACCTTGACCGTACGGTCCTCGGTATTGCCGCGCCGACGATGACCAAGGAACTCGGTATCGACGCGGCCGTGATGGGGATTGTCTTCTCCGCGTTTTCATGGACCTACGCGCTTGCACAGATACCCGGCGGCGTCTTCCTCGATCGCTTCGGCAGCAAGGTCACGTACTTCCTTGCATTATCGTTCTGGTCGCTCTTTACGTTGTTCCAGGGATTCGCCGTTGGCCTCAAGTCATTGCTGCTGTTTCGTTTTGGCCTGGGCGTTAGCGAGGCGCCGTGTTTCCCTGTCAACAGCCGCGTGGTCGCCACGTGGTTTCCGCAGCACGAGCGGGCTCGCGCGACCGGGATCTATACGGTGGGGGAATACCTCGGACTTGCGTGTTTCGCACCGGCGCTGTTCTGGATCATGGGCAACTTCGGCTGGCGTGCATTGTTCATTGCAGTCGGCGTTCTCGGAATTACGTTCGGGATCGTGTGGTGGATCTTTTACCGCGAGCCGCGCGATTCGAAATCCGTCAATCAAGCCGAGCTCGACTACATTGCCGCTGGCGGCGGACTCGAGCCGCCCGGCGGACGGCAAACGCTGGCGTTCTCATGGAGTAACGTCGGCCGGTTGCTCAAGCGCCGCCAGATCGCAGGTGCTTGCCTCGGCCAGTTCGCGGGCAATACCACGCTGGTCTTTTTCCTGACCTGGTTCCCGACTTACCTTGCGACCGAGCGCCACATGGGCTGGCTCAAAGTGGGTTTCTTCGCCGTCATGCCGTTCCTTGCGGCAGCGGTCGGCGTGATGTTCGGCGGCTGGGTGTCCGACCTTCTGCTCAAGCGAACCGGCTCGGCCAACATTGCCCGCAAGCTGCCGATTATCGTCGGTTTGCTGGGGGCATCGACCATCATTTCGGCGAACTTCGTCAACAGCGACGCGATGGTCATCACCATCCTTTCTATCGCGTTCTTCGGGCAAGGCATGGTCGGACTTGGCTGGACGCTGATCTCGGACATCGCGCCGAAGAACCTGATGGGCCTGACCGGCGGCATCTTCAACTTCTGCGCGAACCTTGCGGGTATTGTCACGCCGCTTGTGATCGGCGTGATCGTGGCGAAGACCGGCTCGTTCTTCTATGCGTTGGCTTACGTCGGAGCAGCCGCGCTGATTGGTGCGCTGTCCTATGTGTTTATTGTCGGCGATGTACGCCGCGTTGATTTAGCCGATTGATTTGACCGACTGAGCGGCGAACTTATTAAGGCATGCAACCATGATTAGCGGAAAAACCACCCTGATTGCTCACCTCGGTTATCCGACGGAGGGATTCAAGGCGCCCATGATCTATAACCCCTGGTTCGAGCAGAACGGCATTGACGCAGTGGTGATGCCGATGGGCGTGAAGCCGGAAGACTACATAGACGTGCTGCCGTCGTTGTTCCGGCTGACCAACATTCGCGGCGCGCTGGTGACCATGCCGCATAAGGTCACGACGGCGAGGCTCGTCGATGAACTGACACCGACGGCTCGCATCGCCGGCGCGTGCAACGCCATTCTTCGACGCCCTGACGGCACGCTGCTCGGCGATCAGTTCGATGGTGCGGGGTTCACGCGAGGCGTCGAACGAAAGGGCCGGCCGTTGAAGGGCGCGCGTGCGTTTGTACTTGGCAGCGGCGGCGTGGGCTCGGCTATCGCGGCATCGCTGGCGGCGGCGGGCGTGGCGGACCTTGCTCTCTTCGATACCAACACCCCGGCAGTCGAAGCCCTCGCCGACCGCTTGCGCAAGCACTATTCGCAGCTTGTGGTCACGACAGGGTCCAAAGATCCTGCGGGTTACGACGTGGTCGTCAATGCAACGCCGCTCGGTATGAACGAGGGCGACCCGTTGCCATTCGATATCGACCGCATTTCGTCCGGCACGTTCGTTGGCGAGGTCGTCATGAAGTCCGAATACACACCGTTGCTGCGTGCTGCCAAAGAGAAGGGCTGTGCGGTGCAGGTCGGTACCGACATGCTCTTCGAAATGATACCGGCCTACCTTGAATTTTTTGGTTTCGGCACGGCCACGCCTGAGCAACTGCGCGCGGTTTCGCAGATCAAATATTGATGAGGTGGTGTCATGAAGAAGGTGCTCGTTCTCAACGGACCTAACCTGAACCTGCTGGGCCAGCGTGAACCCGCGCAGTATGGGTCCGACACGCTTGCTACGATCGAGGCGCTTTGCATGGAGGCCGGTGATCGGCTCGGCGTGGAGGTGGAGTGCCGGCAGTCGAATCACGAAGGTGTGCTGATCGACTGGATTCATGAAGCGGGTCGCGAGATAGCGGCGGGCAACATGCTGGGCGTCGTGATGAACCCGGGCGCTTTTACACACACGTCGATCGCGTTGCATGATGCCATTAAGGGCGCGAGCGTCACGCTGATCGAGTTGCATATCTCTAATGTCCACGCGCGGGAATCGTTTCGTCACCATTCGTATATTTCGCCGGCAGCGCGTGGGATTATCGTGGGTCTGGGTGTCAAGGGTTATGCGCTTGCGATTGATGCGTTAGTGCAGGTGTCGGAGGTTAAGTAGGCTAGCGGAGTTGTTGGAAGTTTTAGCTTTACGTATGATTTTTCTCTGGATTTGGTTTTGTGGCTATCAGGAAATTGGTTTTCGTTTGCACTTGGGGTGGATGGGGTGGTTCGAGGGTTAATGGTTTGGTTCAATGTCGGGTTGCACGGGTTTGGCGTTAGCGGTTCTGGTTCAATGCCGGGTTGCTGCTTTTTAGGTCTTCGCAGGTTATATCTTGGCTGATTTCTTTATCACTATTAGCCACTGTGCGTGGCGGCACGTCATTTCTTTTTGGAACTGTCAGTGTTTTTGTGTGCAAGGCGTTAAAGGCCCGCTTCGCAGCGGACCAGACTCAAACCTTATGAACTCGGCCGGGTGAATCGATCTTCATAGAGAATAGCAAATTGATTCATCGCCGCTTTCCAGTCATGAGCCGCGTGGCCCCAGTTTGCGGTGATGTTTTGCAGAGCCAGCCAGATCAGCTTGGTCGCGGCTTCGTCGCTGGGGAAGTGACCGCGAGTCTTCACAATCTTGCGTAACCGCGCGTTAATACTCTCAATGGCGTTAGTCGTGTAAATCACCTTGCGCACTGCTGGCGGAAACGCGAAGAACGGAATCACCCGGTCCCAGGCGCGTCGCCATGCCGCCACGACGGTTGGAAATTTCTGACCCCAGGCGCCTTGTTCGAACGCATTAAGTTCAGCCTGTGCCGCGTCGGCGCTTGCCGCCGAATAAATTGGCTTGAGCGCTGATGCTAGCTCTCGCCGGTCCTTCCAGCTCGCAAAGTCCAGACTGTTGCGAATTAAATGCACGATGCACGTCTGCAGCGTAGTGGCCGGAAACACTGCGGCGAGTGCCTCGGGCATGCCTTTCAAGCCATCGGTGACTGCGATCAGGATGTCCTGTACGCCTCGCGTCTGCAGGTCGGCAAACACCTTCATCCAGAACTTGGCACCTTCCGTGTTCTCGATCCACAGCCCCAGTATGTCGCGTGTGCCATCCGGCAGCATGCCCAAAGCCAGGTAGATGGCCTTGTTGCGCACCACGCCTTCGTCTCGGATTTTTACGCGCAGGGCATCGAAGAACACGACGGGATACATCGGCTCGAGCGGTCGGGACTGCCAGACGGCGATCTCGTCCATGACGGCATCGGTGACCGAGCTGATGAACTCCGGCGATACGTCGGTGCCGTACTGGTCAATCAGAAAGCCCTGGATTTCGCGCACCGTCATGCCTCGGGCGTACATGGCGATGATCTTGTCGTCAAAGCCGGTAAAGCGGCGCTCGTGCTTGGGAATGAGGATGGGTGCAAAGCTGCCGTCGCGATCCCGCGGGATCTCTAGACGCAGCGGACCGTCGTCGGTCAGTACCGTCTTGGCGCTCTTGCCGTTACGGTGATTGGTGAGCTCCTCAGGCCGTTCAGCGCCCACCGGATATCCAAGGTGATGGCCCAGTTCAGCGCCCAGCGCCCGTTCGATTAACGCCTTCTTGAAGGCCATCGACGCCGACTGGATCGCCTCGGCACTCATTGGACCCTTGACGAACTCATCGATCAGTTCTTTAGGAATTGATGG
>NZ_JBLKRU010000026.1:0-105892 GCF_047608185.1 Caballeronia eucalypticola | reverse complement strand
AAGTCAGTATGACTTCCGTGGAAGTAAGGGCTGGCCCCACAGGAAGAGTTGAACCGCGCGGGTTAGCATAAAGCCAGAGCCGTAAAAGTGAGGGCGAACCGCTCACTCGAAGTGTTCATTTACAACCCGGAGGCCAGCATGCAAAACGTTAGCACATTGTTCGTCGGACTGGATGTTCATAAGGATTCCATCACCGTCGCTTACGCGCTGGACGGCGGTGAGGTGGAGGTGCTGGGCAAGATCGGCACCACTCAGGCCGATCTTGATCGTCTGTGCAAGCGGCTGTTGTCCAAGGCCAAGCACGTGCGTGTCGTGTATGAGGCGGGCCCCTTTGGCTACGTCTTGCAGCGGCGCCTGAGCGACAAAGGCATCCAGTGCATGGTGTGCGCCCCCACGCAGATACCGCGCAAACCCGGCGATCGCGTGAAGACCGACCGGCGCGATGCCATCAAGCTCGTGCGCTCGCTGCGCGCCGGCGATCTCAGCGCCGTCAACATCCCCACCGTCGAAGACGAAGCGTTTCGCGATCTCGCCCGAACCTGGGCAAAATCGCGCGACGAGCTTAAGCGCGCGCGCCAGACACTGAAGGCATTTTTGCTCTCGCACGGCGTGCGCTACGTGGGGGTGGCCAATTGGGGACCGGCGCACCGCAACTGGTTAAGCAAATTCTCGTTTGGCAACGAGTGGCAGGATTTCGCGTTTAACGAGTTACGCCGCGCCATCGAGGATCGGTTTGCACAATGCCAGCGTCTGGAATCGGCCATGCGCGATGCCGTGCCACGCTGGGGCTTTTATCCCGCCGTGCTTGCTCTGCAATCGATGCGCGGTATCCAGTTCACCGCTGCCGTGGGCTTGCTCTCGGAGTTAGGCGATTTGAGTCGCTTTGCGCACCCCCGACAGTTGATGGCCTGGCTTGGCGTGACGCCCTCGGAGTATTCCTCGGGAGGCAAACGGCGCCAAGGCGGTATCACGAAGACCGGCAATTCCTTTGCCCGCAAACTGCTCATCGAGGCGGCCTGGAGTTATCGGCATACGGCCAAAGTGAGCCCCGAGATCCAGCGTCGTCATGAGGGCTTGCCAAAGGTTATCGTCGATCGGGCGTGGGACGCGCAGGTGCGCCTGTGCCGGCGCTATCGAAAGCTGGTGGCGCGCGGCAAAAGCACCAATGTGGCCATCGTCGCGGTGGCTCGCGAACTGGCGGGCTTCATCTGGGACATCGGCCGGTTGGGCATGGCGCAGGCGAGCCCGCGCTCGGAGTAAGGCAGGTGAAGGCAGCAAAAAAGCAGTTCGCAATGAAACGGTAGTTTCCTGAAGGCGGCGTAGCCCGGTATTCGAGTTATCCGCGTCATTTCTTGGCAACGGTTCATTCCGACTTGCGCACAAAGCTAGCGGCAGACTCACGAAACGGATCTCTGTAATGCGGTAACCAACCCGCGAATATCAGCCTGATTCACCGTCGAGTTTTACTGCTACGCCGCCCTCAGGAAATTGCAGCGCCCACTCGAATATGAGTGAAATAAAAATCTGAACATCGACGCTTGACACGGAAAGTCATATCAGAAATGAGAGCCAGCCGACGGATGACGATAACGGGCCGTTTAGTGGTGATTGTATTGGCTGGGGGTTTCACTTAGTTCAATCGGCCGCTATGCGACCGGCACCGACCGTTCCCGTGCTCGAAGTTACTGCGCCAGAAGGACAGGTAAGCATCTTGATCGGGAGTCTGCATGTGATCGATTCCGGATTGCGTCAACCTGTTCGCAACGCAGGCTACGCAAAGAACAATATGTGAACTATCAAAAACGGAAATCGAGCGTGCAATGAACTATAACGTGTCGCTTCGAAATAACTGAAGGTCGACTCGGTCGCGGTGAAGTGCAACGTCATCAGCCGGCTGGTGGCGTCGTCGATGAACACCAGCAGCGTGCACGCCGGCGCGCGCTCTTCAAACCACCGGTGATCGCTGCCATCGATCTGAACGAGCTCGCCGTAGCATGAGCGGCGATTGCGCGGTTGATGAATCTTGGGCGGCCGCTGCCGGCGCGGCGTCCACAAACCCGCCGCGATCATGAGCTGCCGGACCGTTTCCTTGGCCAGCAAAACATCGTGGCACTCGCGCAGCTTCTCGCAGGCAAGAGTCGGCCCGAAATCGCTGTAGCGCTCCTTGATGATCGCCACGGCGCGTACCGCGATACCCGCATCGATCCGGTGATTACTCGGCTTGGCGCATCGGCCCGAGATCAGCCCGGGCGGTCCTTGTTCGCGAAGGCGTGCCACGAGGCGTCGAACCTGGCGCGTGGTCAACGACAGCCGCTCGGCCGCACGCCACGGCTTGAGCGACCCGTCGACGACGGACTGAATCACCTTGAACCGGTCCAACTCGCGCATCGTCATCGTGATCGTCCCATTGGTGTTCATCGCTTACGCTCCACACGTGCTTGCCTGGCAATGAAACTACGCCCAAACCCGACATTTCTATTTAGCGGAAACGCGACATCTGAACTTGGGACCTACAACAAATGTTGATAATTTATCTTATGTCAAATTATGATTGGCGCTTTCAACCGGCGGGCCCCTATCACTTGCTCGGCTGGTCATTTGGCGCGGTGGCCGCGCACGCTATGGCCGCTCGTCTGCAGCAACAGGGGCACACCGTCACCTATCTCGGCCTTCTCGATGATTTCCGTCGGGGACTGAACCAGGCAACACCATCAACTTCGATGACCGCCGGGATCAGTTACGCGAACAGATTCACACGCTTGGGCTGCAAAAAATCGGTATCGGTAGCGACCGGCAGCTTGACGCGGTCATCGACATTACAGTCAACAACACGCGTCTGATGTACGAGTACTCGCCAGCCGTCGTTCAAGGAAACGTCTCATTCTTTGAAGCAACAGAGCAAAAGCAGGACGGGCCACGGCAATGCCCCGAGCTATGGGCTCCTTACGTCTGCGGTGACATTCGCAATTGTCAGGTCACTGCAAACCCACGGCGAGTTACTGGACGAGCCTCACGCTGCGCTCATTGGCCGGGTGATCACTAAAGCGATCACGGATCTCTGGAACAATGAAGTGGACGCCGTTTCCTGAACCGAAATGCTGCCGTAGCGTTGGAACTTCGTCTACACGACCCAAAGGAATGCATGAAATGTTAAAACGGCTCATCCATTGCAAGCAGCAGAGCACTGGCCGGCGGACGTCGAGGTATCGCATGTCACGATGCCGATGACGGAGATGGACATTGACAGCCCCGTTCTCGCTGATGCTGAGTTACGGCATGCCACGCGTTACCGGCAATCAGCGGACGGATATACCCGGTTACATGGGATGTGTCGTTTTGGCGACGTTGGAAGTTCGAGTCGTTTCGCAAAGGTCACCGGCCCGCGCAATGCCGGTGGTCACATGGGACGCCAAAACGGTCATGCGCTCCTTGGTCATCGAGCAGTTGGATCAGCGATATGAACCATCAACAGACCGACCGCGCTCTCTGGCAGTTGACGGTGATGAAGCACTCCTTAACATCGACTTCCGGCGTATTTGATTAGCAAGTTGATGAAGTACGCCGCGCCTCCTTGTCCTGTTGCACCCGCATCGCGAGTTGCACAATGGGACGGCACGTCCAAGCGATCCGGATGTCAAGGCTCGCGCCCCTGGTGCTCGAGCCCGATCGGGCGCGAGCACAAAAACATCCGCCTTAAGCGCAATTTGGCGCTGGCGCCATGCCCTTGACAGCAGGAACGTGGAGTCTTCGTTCATCAACGACGGCGTCGGCTATCGGGCCATCGTCGATTGAGACGCGAGCGATGACGGCCTTTTCCGACCTCCGCGATCGATGAACCGCAGCCTTATCGCCGTCGGAAAAGCTTCACTCAACTATAGTTGAATGATCCGTTATCACATAGATTTGGAGTATCGCCGACGCGTGCCGAGCGGACACGCCGTGCATTGAAGGCGCGCCTTGCAAGGCTGGCGATTCTATGGTTATACCTTGCGCTCCACCCTATCGGCCAGAATGACTATCTTTGAACATTGACAGGCCATCGTCGCTTCGTGCAAGCGTGTTTCCTGTGTCCCTGCAGAACGCCCTGAGCGAATGTTATGGCGAACGTCGACGGCCAATACGGGAAGCTGTCCGGCAGGCCGCGTCGCTGGCGCGACCCAAAACCCACACCGCCGTCACTACGGGTCAGCGGTGTGGGTGCCTGAAATATGACGTTCAGGCAACTTAATGCGCGTGCACGACCGGAAAGTCGATGTCCGTGTCCGCGACTACGTTGAGGTAATTCGTCCACACATTCAACGCAACGTGCTGAATGATCTCGATGATCTGTGCGTCGTCGTATCCAGCGGACTTGACTGCTTGCAAATCGGCATCCGATACACGGCCACGAGCCTCGGCGACCTGCTTCGCGAACTTCACGGCCGCATCCGCTTTCGGTTCGTTCGAACCGCCGCTACGATTCGCGGCGATTTCCGCATCGTCGAGTTTCGCGAGGTTCTTGGCCAGATACGTGTGAGCCGACAGGCAATAGTCGCAGCCATTGACTTCGGCGACGGCAAGCGCAATACGCTCGCGCGTCGGGGCCGCAAGCTTACCTTTTGCAAGCGCACCGGAAAGACTCAGGTAGCCTTCGAGCGCCGCCGGGCTGTTGGCGACAAGCCGGAACAGGTTGGGCACGACGCCCAACTGCTTGTTGACGGCCTCCAGAAGCGGCTGGGAAGCAGCAGGCGTATCGGCGATCGTGGCGGGCGTATGGAGACGGGACATGGCAATTTCCTGTGGAAGAAAGAACAGAGGTAACGACAGGGATAACGACAGGCCGAACGTTACGCGCTTCCAGTTCCGAAGAGAATCCAGCAATATCGGGAATCATCCTGCCAATATATGAGAGAGTCGAATGGACCGGCTTGAATCCATGTCTATTGTCGTCGCCGTTGTCGAGTCGGGCAGTCTTTCGGCTGCCTCGCGCCGGCTCGGCATGCCGCTGGCGACGCTCAGCCGCAAGGTGGCAGAACTCGAATCGCATCTGAAGACGCGCCTGCTTCACCGCACAACGCGACAGCTTTCGCTCACCGAAACCGGGCGGTCATACGTGGCCGCATGCCGGCGCATTCTCGAGGAAATTGAGGAAGCCGAGCGCGCGGCGACGGGTGAATACACGGTCCCCAAAGGCGATCTCACCGTCACGGCGCCGGTGGTTTTCGGGCGCCTGCATGTCGTGCCCGTCGTTGCGGAATTTCTCGCCCAGTATCCTGAGATCGATATTCGCCTCGTACTCGCGGATCGCGTCGTGCATCTTATGGAGGAGCATGTCGACGTCGCGGTCCGGATTGGCCGTCTGCCGGATAGCGCGCTGGTTGCGACCGGCATTGGGGCAATCCGGCGTGTGGTCTGCGCGAGTCCGGCGTACCTGGATATCCATGGCGAGCCGGCAAAGCCCCGTGATCTCGCCAGCCAGCAATGCATCACGTTCGAAGGTCTTGAATCGGCTCGCGCGTGGCGATTCGGGTCAGGCAAAACAGAGCAAGCCGTACCCATTCGTTCACGACTTGTCACCAACACGGCCGAGGCGGCGATCGAAGCTGCGATTCACGGCGCTGGACTGACACGGGTCCTGTACTACCAGGTCGCGGACCCCGTGCGCAGCAATGCACTTCGCGTGGTGCTCGACACCTTCGAACCCGCGCCGTTGCCGGTCAGTCTGCTGCATACGGGACAAGTGCCGCTACCGCTGAAGCTGCGTGCTTTCCTTGACTTTGTCACGCCGCGCCTGCGGGCTCGCATACCGCGCGAATTCGGTCATCTCACCGGGACTTGATGGCCCGCTACGAGTAAAGATGCGCTCAACTCATCGCGTGATATGCCGGGAGCATCCCTTGACCGATGGCAATAGCCAACGCGCCGTGAGCGTTGGATGTCGCATCAAGGACGGCTTTTGACACAGAAGGGGAGCCCCGAGACCCATAGGGCAAACTGCTGCCCTGTCAAGGCAGGATCCCGTTCGGCGTGCTCGGTACCCCGCAGAAAAGTCATATCGCGAATATGGCGTAGAGGCATCCATTTCTCTCAATCCAACTGCACGGGCGCCGATCGTAAAAGGCAACATTGCGAAGGAGGCGCGCGAGCCGTCGCATGCAATTTCAAATTTCAGCATTACTAACAGTCTTGCCATTCTTCGCGTAATTGCTGCGCCGCTTGAGACGCTTGAGCGTCACGTGCGCGGCGCAGGCCGAGACCCGGTTGACTACCGCAAACAGATTGCTGTCACGTCCTTGCGCGAGGGCGGCTGTCGCTCCGCCCAGGCTTACCTTCACCATGCAGTGCTTGTCCACGCCTCCGCGCGGACCGTTGTCATCCTTAAGATGAACAGCGACATGGGTTATGCGTCGTTTGAGACGCGCGAAGCTCTCCTCGACGCGCTGACGCACGTGCTCGCGAAAGATCTCCATCTCATTGCGGGAAAGTTGGATGCCGGATGTCTGAATGCTGATTTCCACAGGAATCTCCTAATCGATGGTGGCCGTTGACAGAAGCGATTCTAGGAAAAGGTCAGCGATCCGAATATTCGATTTTTATTTACAGTCTGTCAGCCCTATGACGGCGCTCGCGGCGTGCTCATTCCCTTCTCATTTTCGACCTATACGATGGACTCCAGTGATCAGCCGCCCGTATGTGCGGCGACGAATCGCTTTCGGCTGCAGCCTTCTTTGCGCGGCACCACTGTCCGGTATGAAAGAACGGTTGAAGAGCTTGTCGCCCGCGGCTACTCATCGATCTTGTTATGGAGCATTGAATGAATTTCAAGCATCTGTACTACTTCTGGATGACCGCTCGCATAGGAGGCATAAATCGCGCCGGAGTGCACCTGCATGTGACGCCGCAGACCCTGAGTGCACAGATCAAGCTGCTCCAGGAGCGGCTGGGCTGCGAGTTATTCGAGCGCAACGGCCGTAACATCCAGTTGACCGATGCGGGTCGCATCGCGGCTGATTACGCCGATCAGATATTTTCGCTCGGCTTTCAAATGCAAGACGCACTGCGGGAATTGCGCGCAACGCACCCAGTACCGGTTTCCCGTTGGGAATCGCCGGCAGGTTCGAACTGGACGCCTGGATCAGCAGGGCGCCCTTCGCCGGCGTCGGCGAATTGACGACCGGACGTTGATGACGTATTGAGTCGCGAGAGCAAGGCCCTCTCAACGGAGGAATCCAGCATCACGCGCATATACGTCGGAACCACGGTACGGCGCGTCTCGGCGAACGCAGCATGGCCGTCGCGTGACACGGTCCGGGTGGCCATTCTGATGCAGAGCGTCCCGTCCTACATGCCTAGCCGTCTCGAACGACCAGGCAGACCCGCGCCGCCATCAAACGATAGCCCCAAGGCGAGTTGCGACAAAGTCGAAACTTTGCTCGCCTCAACCACCCGAACCAAGCCCACGCGCGGCCGCCCTTAGCGCGTCCTCCAAAACCTTGACCAATGCCGGTCGCGATGCCCGGTGTGTAGTAAGGCCCGCAATCGATACGCCAGCGTCCCGCGAGTAATACACCGCGGTTCCCCAATAGCCCGTGTGCAAATAACATTCGCGCCCATCCACGCGCTTCACTAAAATTCCCAACCGATATTCTTCAGCGCCGTCATGCTCATCTTTGCGCAGCATTTCGGCGAGCGTGGCGGGGTTATCGAATACGCGATGCTCGAAAAGGTCCCGCTGAAACATAGCAAGATCACGGACCGACATGACGAGACCTCCACCACCATAAAGATCCAGCGTCGCGCTCAGATTAGTTACATCAGTGCCAGCGACGTCGTCGAGAAACTGGCGCGCTCGCGGTTGCGCTTGCGCAGGTTGTGGCTCGACCAGTTCCCACCATGTCGATGCCAGCCCGCGCTCATCAAGACGCAACTGATGCCGGACGCTATGAGCCAGCGGCGCTTGAGTCACACGCTCGACAATGTCGCCGAGCAACACGTATCCGGTATCGGAATACTCGTACCGTTGGCCAGGCTCGCCGGCCGGACCTGCGTATCGGCACGAAAGCTCGACTTGCTCCTCGCGGGTCCAATGATGCGTAGGGTCGGCGAGCACCG
Organism: Caballeronia eucalypticola; assembly: GCF_047608185.1. Classification (NCBI taxonomy): domain Bacteria; kingdom Pseudomonadati; phylum Pseudomonadota; class Betaproteobacteria; order Burkholderiales; family Burkholderiaceae; genus Caballeronia; species Caballeronia eucalypticola. The sequence goes on along the minus strand of NZ_JBLKRU010000026.1, from coordinate 97,801 downwards.
CCTCGAAATAGCGCGGGTCATCGGCGTGATCGTAGATGCCAGCGCTATGGTTCAACAGATGGCGAACCGTGATCTTGTCAGTGCGATATCCGCGCGACGTCAGCAAGCGTTCCAGTGTTGGCGCAAGCAACGAAACGATGGGGGCATCGAGCGAAATAAGTCCCTGCTCCCAAAGCCGCAGCACCGTCGCGGCGACGAAAGTCTTGGTGTTGCTGGCAACGCGCATCGGCGTATCAGTGGTAAGCAATCGGGAAGTGGACGCGTCCGCTATTCCCGCCGCAACTCCCCATGGGTTCGGCACGTTTTTGCCCGCGACAAACACGGCCATCGCCGCGTGCTGCTGTAATGCCGCAGTCAAGACTTCAGGTGTTAGAAACTCCAATGCGGTCTCCAGATGATCGATGAAATTCCAGCGCGGCTTGGCGCTAGCACACCCCTGAAGATTACCGGGAAACGCGCGGCAAACGGATCGGCGAAAGCTGTTCATGCGGCATCGGCCTTCAAAATTTCTCCCGCCGACTCGCCGCCATCGACATAACTGGACATCTCTAACACGAATGATTACCATTTGACATCCCGAGTCCGCAGGCGTCCGTCAACGAAAAGGGTGCAGAACAGGAGCCCTTTTCATGCACCAGCAAATCGTCAATCCTGCGGAAAACGCATCTTCTTCTGACCACGGACCAAATCTGTCCGTGTGGGAGAACGTAATGCGAGAAGCCGTGCGAACCTCTCGCGCTGCGCCAAGCAATGTCACGCTGAACACTTAACAGCAAGCGCTTGAAATTGCGTATCGATTGATCGGGCAACCGCCTCCAGGCCGAGCCGACGACTGCGTCGCCGCACTGGTCGTTTCACATCACAATCTAGCCGACGTACACGCTGAACAAGGCGATATCGACAGCGCCGCCGACCATCTTTGCCGCGCTCACGAGACCCTCATCCGCTTGTTTCTGGACGTTAGTCGGGACAGAAGCCTGCAACAAGCCGCATTGCGCCACAGCCGCGAAACACACTTCGCGTTGCTGAACCACGTCCGCGCGCATGGAGCGCATCCGCTCGTGACCCGCGCACTTGGCGCAGGTTGCCTTGCCTTGAGCAGAGCCCACTCGACACCGCACTGATTCTCAAACACTCAAACCCAAACCGGAAAAGGAAACTCGCGATGCCCTACACGTTGCCCGCCTTGCCCTATTCTTTCGATGCACTCGAACCCCACATCGATGCCCGCACGATGGAGGTTCACCACACGAAGCATCACCAGACCTACGTCAACAATCTGAATGCAGCGGTGAAGGACACGGAGTACCAAGACCTGCCGGTTGAGTCGCTAGTGGCGCAAATCGATTCGCTGCCCGAACCACTGAAATTGCCGGTGCGCAATAACGGCGGCGGCCATGCGAATCACAGCTTGTTCTGGACGGTCATGTCGCCTCAGGGCGGCGGCGAACCCGATGGTGAACTCAAAGAAGCCATCGATGCGGATCTCGGCGGATTTGCGGCTTTCAAGGAGGCTTTTACCAAGGCGGCGTTGACGCGTTTTGGTAGCGGCTGGGCCTGGCTTTGTGTCGATAAGCAAGGCCGTCTGGTTGTCGAAAATACGGGCAACCAGGACAGCCCGTTAATGGCTGGATCGATGTCAGGCAACCACCCTATTCTCGGGCTGGATGTCTGGGAGCATGCGTACTATTTGAAGTATGAGAACCGCAGGCCTGAGTACATCGCCGCGTTCTATCACGTGATCCACTGGCCGGAAGTTGAGCGCCGTTACGCAGCCGCGCGTGCCTGAAGAATGGTGCGGGACGGTTGAAAGATCGTTGCGCGATACGGCACACCACGGCTGCGGCCGCGCACTATTTGAAGGCCGGGCAACGCCGGAGAACACCCCGCTCGCTGCCCTGCTTAACCAATCGAACATCCGTCAAATTTTCAAAGCCTTTCCAACTGCTTGCGCGTCGTCATTGCTATTCCCAGCGGAATCGCAATGCCAACGACGATCCCCAGTACCGATCCAAACACCTGCGCGACACTTACCGGTGTAAGCGCCGACAGGCGAATAAATCCTGGCGATAGCAGCGCAAGAACCGTTTCGAACGTCTGCGTCAGCATCATTACTCCTTGTTCATGCGGGCTTGAGCACCTTCTTGTGTTTGCTCGATGCCGGTTGCTTGAACATCGCCTTGCATTCAGGACTGAGTTGCTGAAGATGCGCCTTCATGCAGACGGTGATTTTCTGCTCGTTCGGAATTTGCGCCGCGCAGTAGTGAAGCGCGTCGCCTTTGCAGGCCGCGGTCTGCTCGTCGCGGGTCGCGGCAAACGCTGTGCTACCCATCAGAATTCCAAGTAAAGAAACAGCGGTGAAGACAAAACGGGACATAGGCGTGGACAAAAGGTAGCGATATTGCTTGCTCAGCAAATCGCGCGCCAGCCCCTGTTGCCAGGTGCCTGGGCAGGGATTTGAGTACTTGACGGCGCTTGACCGGATGACAGCCGGCTGGTACTCGCACTGCGGCTCACCATCCATCCTCGAACATTCGGCCGTGCCGCCTCCCGGACAGTGCGCACAGTACGCAACTATTGTGTCAACATGCGCGACTTCATTTCTTTCGCGACACGCGGCATCTCTTTCATGGCTTCGAGCAACGCGCATCACGCGACCGGTTGGGCAGCAGGTTTAATCGCTGCCGCGGTCGTCAGCAAGGCCGGCGCGGCCGGTCCGTATCACCTCTGGGGCGTACTGAGTTTTTGTGCGGGCGTGTTTGGCGGCACTGCGCCGGACTGGCTCGAAGTGGCATGGTGGACGCGGGCGCGAAGGTTATGGATCACGCATCGCACGCTCACGCATTGGGGTGTCGGCTGGTTCGCGTTGCTCGGAGTTTCATACCATTTTCTCGGCGTTCATCCATGGGCTGCCGTCAGTTTCGGCTTTGCCTGCGGCGGCTTGATGCATCTCTTCGCCGACTGGCCCAATCCGCTGGGCGTACCCTGGCTCGTCTCGCGACACTCCCTGAACTGGTGGAACAGCGGTCGATGCGACGCGTTGATCGTCGGCGCGGCATGGATCGCGGCGGCCGCGGCGGTAGACCATGTCTGGTTTCATAGCGTGGTCGGCCTCAGGCTGCTTCACGCGCTCTGATAGCCGGACAAACGCGCGATAAAAGAGCATACCGACGCCATCGACCTTTCGTCCGCACATGATCGGATCAACGGAATTTCATAACTTAGCCACGGCCAACGCCCTTTCTGACCACTTTGTTTCTATCGGAAAAGCGACGCAAAACCTGTGCATTCCGCTCGCCGGCCAATGTCGACTGTCACGTCGAACAACAGCCGCAAAGCACCTGAAGGCCCTGCCCCATGGTTCATTGCTTGCCATCTGCGTGGATCGGGTCGATTGTTGCGGCGCAATAAAACATCCGTACCGCGTTTGAGCAATTAATTTTCGTTGGTGATTATCGGCGCCAGTCGTCCGGGCAACACGCCGTCATAAGGCGCGTGTCCAGACGATCCCTTCAACGGACGGAGACACGCACTTGTTCCTATACGGCTACGGTCCACTGCTGCTGGCGGGCGCGAAACAGACGATTGCGCTCGCGGTCCTGTCTCTCGCGGTATCCATCCTGCTTGGGCTCGCCGGTGCAAGCGCGAAGCTATCGGCCAATCGCGTCACGCGCGGCATTGCCACAGCCTACACCACGCTGATTCGCGCGGTGCCCGACCTGGTCCTGATGCTGCTGCTTTTCTACAGCATCCAGATCGCGATCAACAACCTGACCGACGCGCTGGGCCTGGATCAATTCGATATTGATCCCTTCACGGCCGGCGTCCTTACGCTCGGGTTTATCTACGGCGCCTACTTCACCGAAACGTTTCGCGGTGCATTTCTCGCGGTGCCGCGCGGCCAGCTGGAAGCCGGCAGCGCCTACGGCATGAGCGGTGCGCGGGTGTTCGTGCGCATCCTGTTTCCGCAGATGATGCGCTTCGCGCTGCCGGGGATCGGCAACAACTGGCAAGTGATGATCAAGGCGACGGCGCTAGTATCGATCATTGGTCTCGCCGATATCGTCAAGGCCGCGCAAGACGCCGGCAAGAGCACCTACAAGATGTTTTTCTTCATCATGGTTGCAGCGGCGGCCTATCTCGTCATCACGACTGTCTCGAACATCGTCCTGTTGTATCTCGAACGCCGCTATTCGACGGGCGTGCGGCACGCCGACCTCTAAGCTGCCTCGGCTACTTCTCAGCTACTTCTCAGCTACTTCTCTCAGCGACGTCTCAGCAAACAGGGAAACGCGACCGATCATGATCCAGATACTTGCCGATTACTGGCGCCCGTTTCTTTACTCCGACGGCATGCGCGCCTCGGGACTTGTCGTCACTTTGTGGCTGTTGGCGAGCTCGCTTGCACTCGGTTTTATCGCGGCGGTTCCGCTTGCGTGCGCGCGCGTATCGAAGAACCGATGGCTCGCCACGCCGGTACGCCTTTACACTTACGTGTTTCGCGGCACGCCGCTCTACGTGCAGTTACTGCTGCTCTACACGGGTGTGTATGGTCTCGAGTTCGTGCGCTCGCAGTCGCTGCTCGAAGCCTTCTTTCGCAGCGGTTTCAACTGCGCGATTTTGGCCTTCGCGCTCAATACCTGCGCGTACACCACCGAGATTTTCGCCGGGGCGATCCGCTCGACTCCATACGGTGAAGTGGAAGCCGCACGCGCGTATGGCATGAGTACTTTCACGGTGTATCGGCGCGTGATCCTGCCGTCGGCGTTGCGGCGCGCGTTGCCGCTGTACAGCAACGAAGTGATCCTTATGCTGCACGCTACGACGGTCGCCTTCACCGCCACCGTCCCGGACATCCTGAAGGTCGCACGCGATGCCAATTCGGCCACGTATCAATCGTTCGAATCGTTCGGCCTTGCGGCGCTGATCTACCTGGCGGTGTCGTTTGTGTTGATCGGCGCGTTCCGGCGGGCGGAAAAGCGCTGGCTTGGATATCTGGGCACGAGCCGGCGTTAGGGGTCTGCATTGCAGGTCGGTGCTTGAGGTCATCGTTTAAAATCCGCCAGCTAGAGCGTTATGCTGGTTTGGATTGCAGTTCAGTCAACTATCCCGGGAGTATGAGTTGGAGCCAACAGCCAAAGATGCTGCGACAAAGCTGGTCGCGCAAGACATTCACAAGCGCTACGGCGACAATGAGGTGCTCAAGGGCGTGTCGCTTTCCGCGCGAGCCGGCGACGTCATCAGCATTATCGGCGCGAGTGGTTCGGGCAAGAGTACGTTCTTGCGATGCATCAACTTCCTTGAGCGGCCGAACGCGGGGCAGATCGAGGTGGATGGCGAGACGGTGCAAGTCAAGGCCGATCGCGCGGGCAACTATGAGGTGGCTGATCGCAAGCAGTTGCAGCGTGTGCGCACGAAGCTGGCGATGGTGTTCCAGCATTTCAATTTGTGGTCGCATATGACGGCCATTGAAAATGTGATGGAAGCGCCGCGGCATGTGCTGGGTCTATCGAAGAAAGAGGCGGAAGAGCGGGCCCGGATGTACCTTGAGAAGGTGGGTCTCGCGCCTCGCATCGAGAAGCAATATCCTTCGCATATGTCGGGTGGGCAGCAGCAGCGTGTGGCGATTGCGCGTGCGCTGGCGATGCATCCGGATGTGATGCTGTTCGATGAACCTACTTCGGCGCTGGATCCGGAGCTGGTTGGTGAAGTGCTGAAGGTGATGCAGAAGCTTGCTGAAGAGGGTCGCACGATGATTGTCGTTACGCACGAGATGGGTTTTGCGCGCAATGTTTCGAATCATGTGATGTTCTTGCATCAAGGGCGCACTGAGGAGGAGGGTGCGCCGGGGGAGGTGCTCAGTGCGCCGAGGAGTGAGAGGTTGCGGCAGTTTCTTTCCGGAAGTTTGAAGTGAGTCGTTGGCACTTGGGGATAGGGGGCGGGGATTTTGGGTTGGGTTGGCGGTCGAGGGATGCCGGGATGCTAGGTTCTTGCGTTAGCGGTCAGGGTCATCGCCGGGTTGCTGCTTTCCAGGTCTTCGCGCGTTTTACGTTAGCGGATTTCTTTATCACTATTAGCCACTGCGCGTGGCGGCGCGTCATTTCTTGGTCCTTAGCGACAAAGAAACGAAGCAAAGAAAACGCTTTCACCGCTCTACCCTAAGTGTCCACAGCGTGCAGTTTTCATTCATGGGTGCCCCAAAAGCACGGTGCTCGCAAGAGCACCGGATGTGTGAACCCCTCCTTCTCGCGAATCCTGACAGTAAAACGCTTCGCCCCGTACGCTCTCGGGCAAGCACCGGTGCCCCACGGACCGGCACGGCCCCACGCTCGCACAAGCCTTTGTTGCTTGAAAGGTTGGATGATTGGTTGGCCCGCGCGAAATGGGTTGGGTAAATGGCTTCTTGGCGGCTTCGCGGATAATGGCGTGATGTATCTATTGCTTCAGTTTATGGTGAGTCGGTGGGTGGGTTGCATGGATATTTTTTCATCGGGTACGGCCGCACAAATTTTGGTGACTTCGTTTTCCGGGTGGGTTGGCGAGGTGATTCGGCATGCATACAAATTTGGTGATGGTTTTCCGCGGATCGCGCGGGGTGCTCCTTGGCAGGTTCAGTCACTGGTGGCGAAGCGTGGGGTATCCGTGTTCGGAGAAAGAGGGGTTCACACATCCGTGGCTCTGGCGAGCACCGTGCTTTTGGGGCGCCTATGAATAGAAACTGCACGCTGTGGACACTTAGGGTAGCGTGTTTTAAAAGCGCTTTCTTTGCTTCGTTTCTTTGTCGCTTTGGACAAAGAAATGACGCGCTGCCACGCGCAGTGGCTAATAGTGATAAAGAGAATATCCAAGTCACGCAGACCACCAAGCTAAGCAGCAGCAACCCGGCACTGACCCCGACCGCTAACGCCAAAACGACCACCCCGCCCCCGCACGCCAAACCGACCACCCCACGCCCCCGCCCTACGCCCCGTAACCTCCCCCGATCCCTGGTGCGAACGAAAAGCAAATGAGCACTAACCCCGGCCCGGGCGCCAAACCTCTCAAAGTCGCAATAGCAGTGCTGCCCCCCTGCTCCATGAGCGGCATCGGCATGATCCTCGACAGCCTGCGCCTCGCCAACGAGATCGACGGCCACGCACTCTACGACTGGCAAATCTGCTCATGGGACGGCCGCCCCCTCACCTTCGCAGGCGGCGCGCAACTCCACGCCGACACCGCATTCGGCGACGCCATCAGCTGCGACTGGCTGATCGTAGTCAGCGAGCGCTATCAGCAATTCGCCGACTATCGGTTATTCCTCCAAAGCCTCGCTCGCGTAGGCAGCCGCACGCCACGCGTGACCGGCATTCACCACGGCGTCTGGTGGCTCGCAATGGCAGGCCAGTTGAGCGCCTACCGCGTGGCGGTGAACTGGGAAACCTACCAGCAATTCGCCGAGGAGTTCGAGCGTTCGATCGTCACGCAGCAGATCTTCGAAATCGATCGCGATCGCTCGACCTGCACCGGCGGTCAGGCGACCGTCGACTTCATGCTCGCCATGATCGCGCGCGACCAAGGCGCGGATCTGGCGGAACGGATCGCCGATTCGCTGGGCATCGGCGTATTGCGCTCGGGCGAAGAACGCCAGCGCATTCCGTTCGTGACAGCGCCCGGCGAACGTCATCCAAAGCTCAACGACGCACTGCAACTCATGGAAGCAAACATAGAAGATCCGCTCGCCACCGATGAAATCGCCGGCCTTGTCGGCATCTCGCGACGCCAGCTCGAACGCCTGTTTCGACAGTACCTCGGCGCAATGCCATCGAAGTATTACGTCAACCTGCGCCTCACCAAAGCACGCACGCAATTGCAGCGCACCAGCAAGTCGGTGGTGCAGATCAGCCTCGCGTGCGGATTTGCATCGGCGGCGCATTTCTCCAATGCTTATCGCGACCGCTTCGGTGTGACACCCCGCGAAGAACGCCGCAACTGGATCGAAAAACATAGCGGACAAGCCCCCGACGAACCACGCGGCGGCGCATTGCTCGGTTCATTACGTGAGCCTGTTTGAAGCTCTTTTCGCCAGCTCGCGCATCGCACCCATCTCCCGTTCGCCGGCACCAATCATGCAAACGCGTAAAATCATCGCCCCACTCCTGAGAGGTATGCATTGAAGAAGGTTTATCAGATGAATCATAAAGTCGCTGCTTTCGCACTTGCCGCCAGCACGGCATTCGCCGCCTCATTCGCCGCGTCAAGCGCGCATGCAGCGGATATCAAGGAAATCCGCTTTGGCGTCGAGGCGTCGTATGCACCGTTCGAATCGAAGTCGCCAAGCGGCGAGCTGATTGGTTTTGATATCGATGTCGGCAACGCCGTCTGCGCGAAGCTCAAGGTCAAATGTGTCTGGGTCGAGAACTCATTCGACGGCCTGATCCCGGCCTTGCAAGCACGCAAGTTCGACGCGATCAACTCGGACATGACCATCACCGACCAGCGCAAGGCCGCCATCAATTTCACGAATCCGATCTACGCCATTCCGAACCAGTTGATCGCGAAGAAAGGCACTAGGATCCTGCCCACGGTCGATGGACTGAAGGGCGCGCACGTCGGCGTTCTGCAAGGGTCGATCCAGGAAACCTACGCGAAGGCCAAGTGGGCGACGGCCGGTATCGATGTAGTGTCGTATCAGGCGCAAGACCAGGTCTATGCGGATCTCGCAGCCGGTCGTCTGGATGCTGCGTTCCAGGATGCGGAAGCGGCATCGAAGGGCTTTCTGAAGACGCCGCAGGGTGCGGGCTTCGCGTTCGCCGGACCGGCCGTGGTCGATGAAAAGCTGCTCGGCGCGGGTGTGGGTTTCGGCGTGGCGAAGAACAACCACGCGCTAAAAGACGCCCTCGATCAGGCGCTGACGGATCTCAAGTCCGACGGCACTATCGACAAACTTGGTTCGAAATACTTCGACGTGAAAGTGGTCGTGAAGTAAGAGCATTTCGTTACCGGTCCTACAACGTGGGGCCGGTTTTCCAAGCAGACGCCAGGCATCGGCATGATGCCTGGCGTTCCCTTGTGCGCGCAGTCGCGCCAGATTGATTCGCAACGCCGGGGCAAACCCGAATGGCTCGTTGGCACCGCGGCGCGTCTCTCGCCACAGGCGTCAAGTCATGTGAACGGCACTACGGTGACTATTCGCGCGAATGGCATTTTCCTTCATACTGGCAGCCTCAGCATCGAAACGGCGTTGCCGTGCGGTCGTCGTATGCGGTAGTCGTATTACTTAGGAGCATGATCCATGCATGATTCTTATCTTGCGCATGTGCGCAGCACGCTCGATCAAATTCGCGCCGACGGTTTTTACAAGTCCGAGCGCGTGATCTCAAGTCCGCAGTCGGCCGATATCCGCCTGGCGGACGGCAGCGACATGCTGAACTTCTGCGCGAACAATTACCTCGGTCTTGCGAACGACGCCCGCCTGATCGAAGCCGCCAAACAAGGCCTCGACCGAGACGGTTTCGGCATGGCGTCAGTGCGGTTTATCTGCGGCACGCAAACTGTTCACAAGGAACTGGAGCAAGCACTCGCCAGCTTCCTGCAGACCGACGATTGCATCCTGTACTCGAGTTGCTTCGATGCCAACGGCGGCCTGTTCGAAACCTTGCTCGATGAATCCGACGCCATCATCAGCGACGAACTCAATCATGCGAGCATTATCGACGGCGTGCGTTTGTCGAAGGCCAAGCGCTATCGCTACAAGAACAACGATCTGTCCGATCTTGAAACGAAGCTTCGCGAAGCCGATGCTGCCGGTGCGCGCTTCAAGCTGATCGCCACCGACGGCGTGTTTTCGATGGACGGCATCATCGCGAATCTTGCCGGCATCTGCGACCTCGCCGATCGATACGGCGCGCTGGTCATGGTCGACGACTCGCACGCGGTGGGCTTTATCGGCGAGCATGGACGCGGCACGCCAGAGCATTGCGGCGTGCTGTCCCGCATCGACATCATCACCGGCACATTGGGCAAAGCGCTGGGCGGTGCGTCCGGCGGGTATGTGGCTGCGCGCCGCGAGATTGTCGAACTGTTGCGGCAACGCTCGCGCCCGTATCTGTTCTCGAACACGCTGACACCCAGCATTGCCGCCGCCACGCTCAAGGTGCTCGAACTGCTGGCGAGCGACGAAGGCGCCCGGTTGCGCGCGAGCGTGGCCGCGAACGGCGCGCATTTCCGCGATGCCATGAGCAAGCTCGGGTTCACGCTTGTGCCCGGCCAACATCCGATCATCCCCGTGATGCTCGGCGACGCCCAGGTCGCGTCGCGCATGGCGGACGCGCTGCTGCATGAAGGCGTCTACGTCATCGGGTTTTCGTTCCCCGTGGTGCCGAAAGGACGCGCCCGTATCCGCACTCAGATGAGCGCCGCGCATACACCGGCGCAGATCGATCGCGCGGTCGATGCGTTTGCGCGCGTCGGCCGTTCACTGGGCATCATCTGAAACATCGGGACATATCGGACAACCATGAAAGCACTCGCAAAACTGGAACGTGGCCCGGGGCTGACGCTGACGCGCGTCAAGAAGCCTGAAGTCGGGCATAACGATGTGATGATCCGCATCACGCGCACGGCGATCTGCGGCACCGACATCCATATCTGGAAGTGGGACGAGTGGGCGCAGAAGACCATTCCCGTGCCCATGCATGTGGGTCACGAATACGTTGGCGAGATCGTGGAGATGGGGCAGGAAGTGCGCGGCTTCGCCATCGGCGACCGCGTGTCGGGTGAAGGTCATATCACCTGCGGATTCTGCAGGAACTGTCGAGCGGGACGTCGGCATCTGTGCCGCAATACGGTGGGCGTGGGTGTGAATCGTCCCGGCGCGTTCGCTGAATTTCTCGTCATTCCGGCGTTCAACGCGTTCAAGATTCCACCGGAAATCTCCGACGACCTCGCCGCTATCTTCGATCCGTTCGGCAACGCGACGCATACAGCGCTGTCGTTCAATCTCGTCGGCGAGGACGTGCTGATCACGGGCGCAGGGCCCATCGGCATCATGGCAGTGGCCATTGCCAAGCATGTGGGTGCGCGCAATGTGGTGATCACCGATGTGAACGATTACCGGCTGGAACTCGCACGCAAAATGGGGGCGACCCAGGCGGTGAATGTGTCCGAGACGTCACTGCGCGACGTCATGGCCGAACTGCACATGACCGAAGGATTTGACGTTGGGCTGGAAATGTCCGGCGTGCCGAGCGCGTTCACGGGCTTGCTCGAAGCGATGAATCACGGCGGCAAGGTGGCATTGCTGGGCATCCCGCCCGCGAACATGGCGATCGACTGGACCCAGGTGATATTCAAGGGGCTGGAGATCAAGGGCATCTATGGCCGGGAAATGTTCGAGACCTGGTACAAGATGGTCGCCATGCTGCAGAGCGGACTCGATCTCTCTCCTATCCTCACGCACAGCTTCGCGGTGGACGACTATGAAGAGGCGTTTGCGACCATGCTCTCAGGCCAGAGCGGCAAGGTGATTCTGGACTGGACGGTTTGATTTTGCCGGGCTGGAGTCATGTCTGCGAGATTCCAGCCCGGTGCAGCTACGCACGTTCCAGCGTCGCTATCTCACGCACCACCACCAGCAGCATCGAAAGACTCGCGCCGCTTGTTGCACGCAATTCCGCCAGCAAACGCGCATAGCGTTCGACCGCCGCTTCTCTTTTAGCCCGCCAGTTTTCCACGATCACTTCCGGCGTATCGATATCGCGTGTTTGTTCGAGCGCACTGACCGTCAACGCACGCTTCAGCCGAGCCAGCTCTTCCAACGCAGCCGCGCGAGCCAGCAAATCCCAATGCGTGGATGCCGGCAACGCCATCGCCCGCTCGGCGATCCAGCTGTAATTCAACAACGTGCCGATGGCGAAATAAACGCTCGCGACGGTCTCCAGGCTACGGTCACAACTGGCCGCCACTTCAGCGCTGTCCAGCACCGCAGTCGATAACCCGCCGCTCGCCACCAGCGCCGCCAGCGGACTTTCAACTCCCGCCTCCTCCAGCACGCGACGCCGCACCGTCCATCCATCGAGTTCATCGGCAGGCAGTAAATGCGGCAACTGCGGCGCAAGCCTCTGAGCCGCTTCGCGACAACGCGCGACACGTTCAGTCGCGAGACACGTGTCCTGCGTCGAGACCTTCAGATGACGCAGGAACCAGAGCGTCGCGCCCTCCAGCAAACGCACGACATCGACGAACATTTTCGCCTGCACTTCGTCTGCCACGCGATTGTCGAGCGCGTCGATATTGCGCCATACCTCGTTCAGGCCGAATACATCGCGCCCCATGATGCAGGCGCGCACGATCTCGCTCGGACACGCATCGGTTTCTTCCATCAGCCGATGCACGAAGGTGCAGCCAACCCGGTTGATCAGCGCATTCGTCAGGTGCGTGGCCAGTATCTCGCGCCGGAGCGGATGGCGTTGCATCGGCTCGCTGTAACGCGCCTGCAGGGGCAGCGGAAAATAGTCAGGCAGCATGCCTGCGACGAGCACGTCCTCGGGAACATCGGAGGCGAGCAGTTCGTCATACAGCCACATCTTGCTGTAAGCCAGCAGCACGGCGCGCTCGGGCGACGTGAGCCCAAGCTTTGCCGCCTGACGTTCGGTGATGTCTTCATCCGACGGCAGGAACTCGATCTTGCGTTTCAACCGCCCTGCGCGTTCGAGCCAGCGCATCAGCCGCGCCTCGCCGTCGAGCATCTCGGCCACGTAGCGGTTCGCAATCGATAACGCCTGCGTCTGCGCGTAGTTATCGTTCAGGACGAGCAAGCCGACTTCATCGGTCATCTCGGCCAGCAGCGCGTTACGCTGCTTTTCAGTCATTTCGCCGTCGGCTACGACCAGGCCCAGCAGGATCTTGATGTTGACTTCGTGGTCCGAGCAATCGACGCCGGCGGAGTTGTCGATGGCGTCCGTGTTGATACGCCCGCCATGCTGTGCGTATTCGATACGGCCAAGCTGCGTCACGCCAAGGTTGCCCCCTTCGGCAAGCACCTTGCAACGCAGTTCGGAACCGTTGACGCGCACGGCGTCGTTCGTACGATCGCCAACTTGTGCAGGCGTCTCGCGCGTCGACTTGACGTACGTGCCCACGCCGCCGTTGTAGAGCAGATGTACATCGGCCAACAGGACCGCGCGGATCAACTCGTTTGGCGCAAGCGTGGTCGCGGTTACGTCGAGCGCGGCCTGGACTTGCGGCGACAGTGCAATGGTCTTCGCGGTGCGCGGGAATATTCCGCCTCCGGCCGAAACCAGCGAGGCTTCGTAGTCCGCCCAGCTCGATCGCGGCAGCGCGAACAGCCGCTCGCGTTCGTTGAAACTGGCTGCGGTATCGGGGTTCGGATCGAGGAAGATATGACGATGATCAAATGCCGCGATCAGGCGGATATGGCGCGAGAGCAGCATGCCGTTGCCGAACACATCGCCTGACATATCGCCAATGCCAACCACCGAGAAATCGGTCGTCTGCGTATCCACGCCCATCTCGCGCGAATGGCGCTTGACCGATTCCCACGCGCCGCGCGCGGTGATCGCCATTCTCTTGTGGTCGTAGCCTACCGACCCGCCCGACGCGAATGCGTCGTCGAGCCAGAAGCCGTATTCGTGCGCGATGGCGTTCGCATAATCGGAGAAGGTGGCTGTGCCCTTGTCGGCGGCGACAACAAGGTAGGGGTCATCGGGATCATGACGCACGGTATCCGGTGGCGGCACGATTACGCCGGCCACGCGGTTGTCCGTCACGTCGAGCAGACCACGCAGGAACATCTGGTAGCACGCCACGCCTTCGCGCGCGAATGCCTCGCGATCCGTGACCGGCGGCGGGTTCTTCACCACAAAGCCGCCCTTCGATCCTACCGGCACGATCACGGTGTTTTTCACCATCTGCGCTTTCATGAGGCCGAGCACTTCAGTGCGAAAATCTTCTCGCCGATCCGACCATCGCAAGCCGCCTCGCGCCACCTTGCCGCCTCGCAAGTGCACGCCTTCAACCCGCGGCGCATAGACCCAGATCTCGAACATCGGCTTGGGTTCGGGCAGACCCGGCACCATCGACGGATCGAGCTTGAACGACAAATAATGCTTGGGCTTACCTTCGGCATCCTTACGAAAGTGGTTGGTTCGGACGGTCGCGTTGATCACGCCAAGGAACTGCCGCAGGATGCGGTCTTCGTCGAGATTCGGTACGTTGTCGAGCGCGGTTTCTATTTCGGCCAGCACGTGTTGCGTGCGCGTGTCGCGAAGCTCACGGCTTTGAGGGTTATCACCGACCACCCCGGGAAGCGCTGGATTGAAGCGCACCAAAAACAGTTCAAGCAACTTGCGCGCAATCGCCGGGTTGCCGGTGAGCGCGCGTTCTATATAGGCGTCGCTGAAGGTAGACCCCACTTGCCGCAGATACTTCGCGTAAGCCCGCAGGATAGTCACGTCACGGGCGCCGAGTTGCGCGCGCAGGACCAGTCTGTTGAATCCGTCGTTCTCGACTTCACCCGTCCAGACGCTGGCGAACGCGTTCTCGAACAGCTCCTTGACGCGATCGATATCGAATTCCACGTCGTCGGCAAGCTCCAGGCCGAAGTCGTGTATCCACGCGTGCGGCGCGCCTAGCGGTTCGATCCGGTACGGCCGTTCTTCATCTACACGCACGCCGAGATGCTCCAGCATAGGCAGGCTATGAGACAACGCAATCGGGTCGCCCACGCGGTACACCTTGAATCGAAACGCCCGGCGTCCCGCTTCAATCGGCCTGTAAAGGCTCATCGCCAGACCGCCTTCCCTCACTTGCGTCTGCTCGATCAGTTCGATGTCGCGTACTGCTGTGCGAGCCGGATAATCCTCGCGATAACCCGCCGGAAACGAATCCGCGTATCGATTCAGAAGCCGGTTGCCCTGCTCCTCGCCGAAGCTGTCGATCAACGCATCCGCCAGATCGTCCTGCCAGCGGCGCGCGACCTGCACGATCCGCTGCTCGAGTTCGCGCGTATCGGCTTCGGGGATCGTGCCTTTATCGGAGCGCACCGTAATGTAGATGCGCGCGAGTGGAGACTCTGACAACAGCGGGGTGAACTCGATGCTCTTGCCGTTGAACGCCTCCATGAGCACCTTCGCGATACGCTTGCGCAAGTCCGTATTGAACTTGTCGCGCGGCACGAACACAAGGCATGAAACAAAGCGGTCGAACCGGTCGCGCCGCACGAATAACCGTGTGCGCTGATGCTCCTGCAAACGCAGCACGCCGAGCGCGATATCGAACAGGTCGTCTTCATCCGCTTCGAAGAGTTCTTCGCGCGGATATTGTTCGAGCACGGTCACTAGCGACTTATGCAGATGCCCCTTCGCAAGAAACCCTGCACGCCTGAAGATGTTCGCGCATTTGCGCCGGACGATCGGGATCTCGGACGTAGGAACCAGGTACGCAGTGGACGTGTACAAGCCAATGAACCGCCGCTCGCCGATCACCTTGCCGTCCGCGCCAATGCGCTTCACGCCAACGTAGTCCAGATAACCCGGCCTATGTACGGTCGCGCGTGAGTTGGCCTTGGTGAGAAAGATCGGCGCGGTGCCGTTGATGATGGCCGCGGCGGCTGGAGGCAGAGGCGTGGTGTTATCAGCTGAAGACGGGCGCAGGCTTTCACGCAACAGTCCCGCGCCGGAGCCCGGCACACCGCGCAACGCGAAGCCGTTGTCTTGCGTGATGAGTTCATAGTCGCGGTGACCGAGGAAGGTGAAATGATCCGCCACCATCCACTCCAGGAACGCGCGCGCTTCCACGCCGTCCGCGCTGGTCTCGCGCGCTTTCATCTCACCTATGGTTGAACGCGCGACCTCGACGATCTTCGGCCAGTCCTCAACCGATGCACGTACGTCGCCCAGTACGCGCGCGATGTCGCTGCGCAACCCGTCGAGTTTTGCTGCTTCGCCGCAACGGTCCACTTCAAAATGGATAAACGATTCAAGGCGCGATTGCGGATCGCCGTTGTCGACGTGTCCCAGCGCAATGCGCGTGATCGCCCCGCTTGCGTCGCGAGAGACCCGGAACACCGGATGAATGGCTGAATGCATCGCGAGACCGAGACGGTTGACCGCCATGGTGACCGAGTCGACGAGGAACGGCATGTCGTCGTTGACGATCTCGACTACCGTGTGATCGGAATGCCAGCCGTGTTGTTCGAGGTTGGGGTTGTAGACTCGCAGGACCTCGCGGCCCGTCGTGAATTTCTGCGCCGTCTGCCAATGCGCCATGGCCGCACCGTAGAGATCGGCTATATCGCGGCTCTGGACGTCTTCTGGGTCTGCAAGCTCGTAGTAGTGGCTCAGGAGGGGCTCAACGACATTGAACGCGGGCTCTGGAAGCCGTCCCCGTGCAAAGTCGACTACGTCGGTGAGAAGGTGCGCAACGCGTTCTTCGCTCTTGGTCAGCATGTCGTCTCCCGGTCTGGCGCGTTCGGTGCTCGAATTATGCGCCAAGTTTTGTGACACTTGAGCGCAAGAAGCACCGTCCGCGGAAACCCTCAGACGCTGACCTTATCTTTAATCTTAACGTTGACCCTAACGCTGATTGGAGCCCGACACGACATCGATCCATACCGCGAGCACGAGGATGCCGCCCTTCACGATCATCTGCCAATACGAATCCACATCGAGCATGGACATGCCATTGTCCAGGCTCGCCATGACCAGCGCCCCGATCAACGCGCCATAGACGGTCCCTGACCCGCCGCGCATGGACGTCCCGCCGATAAAGCACGCGGCGATAGCGTCGAGCTCGCCCATCGTTCCCGCCGATGGCGACCCGGCCGCCAGCCGTGCCGTGTTGACGAGTCCGGCAAGCGCGCACATCAGGCCCATCAACGCGAAGATCATCAGCTTCACTCGGTTCGTATTCACGCCGGATAAACGCGTTGCTTCGAGGTTTGAACCGACTGCATAAATGCGTCGGCCGAACACGGTCTGCGTAGCGATATAGGTGAAAATACCGAGCAACGCGAGCAGCAGCAACACCGGTACGGGAATACCGCCGTACCGGTTAAGCGTAGTCACGAACGCGACCAGCACGAGCCCCGCCGCTACGATCTTCACGCCGTCCTGCCACAGCGGCACGACCGGCAGCTTGTAACGCAGGCGGTTCTGACGCTGGCGCACAGTGAGCGAAACGAGCAACGCAAACAGCACGACAGCCAGCGCATTGCCCGCCATGCGCGGCAAATATCCCTGGCCGATAAACACTAGGTTGCTGGACACCGGCGCGATCGTCGAACCGCCAGTCACGCCGAGCAGCACACCCCGATAAGCCAGCATGCCGCCAAGCCCGACGATGAACGATGGCACCCGCAGATACGTCGACCACCAGCCATTGAACATGCCGATGGCGATGCCGAGCAGCATGACCGCCGGCACCGTGAACTGGATCGGCCAGTGATGCGAGACATCGAGAATGGCGGCCACGCCGCCGAGCAGTCCGAGCAGCGATCCAACCGATAGATCGATCTCGCCCGAGATGATCACGAACACCATGCCGCACGCGAGCATGCCGGTGATCGACATCTGCCGCAGCAGGTTCGACAGGTTGCGTGGCGTGACAAACGCGCCATCCGTGAGGAAGGAAAAGAAGATCCAGATGACCGTGACAGCCAGTAGCAATGCGAGCAACTTGTATCGCGTGAAAAGCTGCTTGAAGCGCTGCCCGGATGTGGAGTTGGAGCTGCCGGTGGCGCTGCGTTTAGGCGACGAGGTGACGTCAGGAGTCATGCGACGCTCGCTTGAAAAGAGTTTGTCTGTGGGGTCGCGCGGATGGCTGCCGCCAGGATGTGTTCCTGCGTGAGCCCTTCATTGATGAAGTCGCCGCGCAGCTGGCCTTCGCCTATGACGAGCACGCGGTCGCTCACGCCAAGCACTTCGTTCAGTTCCGACGACACCACGATGATCGACACGCCGCGCCGGGCCAGCGCGAACATGAGCTTGTAGATCTCGAACTTGGCGCCTACGTCGACGCCTCGCGTGGGTTCATCGAGGATAAGAATTTCTGGGTCGGTCAGCAGCATCTTGGTCAGCACGGCCTTCTGCTGATTGCCGCCGGAAAGGCTGGCAATAGAGAGCATTGGCGTCGCGGCACGCACGGAAAGCCGCTTCATTTCTGTATGGATCGTGTCGAGTTCGGCAGCGGAATCTATGCGGCCGCCCTTTGCAAAACGGTTTAGCACGGCCAGCGTGATGTTATGCCCCACACCCAGTTGCGGCACGATGCCGTGACGCTTGCGGTCTTCAGGCACCATGCCGATACCGGCATCAATTGCATTGGCGGGGGTCTTGATCTTGAGGCGCTTGCCGTTCAGATAAACCTCAGCCTCGCTGACGCCCGGGTACGCGCCGAAGATCGCCTGCATCAGCTCGGTGCGCCCTGCGCCGACCAGTCCGGCAACGCCGAGAATCTCGCCCTTGCGCAGCGAAAACGAGACGTCGTCAACGCGCTTGCGCCGCGGGTTGGTCACATCGAAGCAAGTCACATGACGCGCCTCGAAGATCACTTCGCCAATGTCGTGCGGCTCGCGCGGGAACAGGTTCTTGATCTCGCGGCCGACCATCATCGCGATGATCTTGTCGGTGCTCAGATCCTTCATGGGCTGCGTGCTGACATGCCTGCCGTCGCGGATTACCGTGATGGTGTCGCAGACCGCTTCCACCTCGTCGAGCTTGTGAGAGATGTACACGCAAGCCACGCCCCGCTTCTTGAGATCACGCACGATGTCCAGCAAGATGCGGATTTCGCTCGCTGTCAACGACGACGATGGTTCATCGAGGATCAGCAACTTCGCGCGCTTGTTCAGCGCCTTGGCAATTTCAATCAGTTGCTGATGGCCGCCGCCATAGTTCATCACCGGCTGAGCCACGTTGATGCCGCTGATGTTCAGTTCGCGCAGCAATTCGTCGGCGCGCTGATACATGGCGGCGTAGTTCATCCGGCCGCCGCTCAGCGTGATCTCATTGCCGAGGAAGATGTTTTCCGCGACGGACAACTGCGGCACGAGCATCAATTCCTGGTGGATGATGACAATGCCGGCATCCTCTGTTTCGCGGATAGTCGATGCCTGCAAAGGCTTACCTTCCCAGAGAATTTCTCCTTCCCACGTACCGTGCGGATAGACGCCGGACAGCACTTTCATCAGCGTCGATTTACCTGCGCCGTTTTCGCCGCACAAACCGACGCATTCCCCGGGCGAGACCACGAGGTCAATACCATCAAGCGCCTTCACACCGCCAAACGTCTTGACGATGCCGTGCATTTCCAGCAGCGCGTTTGCCATGCGGTTTTTATCCTGGACAGTGAATCAGCGTGAAGGCCCCAACGTAAGCGTTATACGTTAAACGTTAAGGAGCCCTCACGCCCGGCATGACGCAGCAGAGTGCTTAGTTCCCTGCCAACTGGGCTTGCGTATAGAAGCCGTCCTTCACCACGGTATCGACATTGCTCTTGGTCAGGAGCGTCGGCTGCAGCAACACGGTGTTGACCTGCTTCATGCCGTTGTCGTATTTCGCGTTAAAGGCCGGTTGCTGTCCTTTCGCCAGATCCACCGCCAGTTTGGCCGCTTCGCCCGCAATCAGTTTCAGCGGTTTATAGACAGTCATGGTCTGCGTGCCGTCCACCAGGCGCTTGACTGCCGCCAGGTCAGCATCCTGTCCGGAGATAGGCACCTTGCCCGAGAGGTGCTGCGCGGCCAGCGCTTGAATGGCGCCGCCTGCGGTGCCGTCATTGGACGCCACAATGGCGTCGATCTTGTTGTTGTTCGCGGTCAGGGCATCTTCCGTGATGCGCAGCGCGGTCGCGGCGCTCCATTCCGGCACCCATTGCTGGCCGACAATCTTGATGTCGCCGCGATCAATGGCCGGCTTCAATATCTTCAACTGCCCTTCACGCAGCATCTTTGCGTTGTTGTCGGTGGGTGCGCCGCCGAGCATGAAGTAGTTACCCTTGGGCTGCGCATTGAATACGCCTTGCGCCTGCATTTCGCCGACCTTTTCGTTGTCGAAGGAGATATAGGCGTCCACATCCGCGTCGAGGATCAGGCGGTCATACGACACCACCTTGATGCCCGCCTTCTTCGCTTCGGCCACTACATTGCCGAGGGTTTTCGAATTGAACGGCACGATCACGATGACATCGACGCCGCGCGAGATCAGGTTTTCAATCTGCGATATCTGCCGTTCTTCGCTGGCATCGGCGGATTGGACGGATACCTTGGCGCCCAGCTTCGTGGCGGCGGCCACGAAATAATCCCGGTCACGCGACCAGCGCTCGACTCGCAAATCGTCAATACAGAAGCCGATTTCAGGCTTGTCCTTGCTCGCATGAGCCAGGGTAGGAAGCACGGTCAGCGTGGCGAACATCGCTCCACAGACCAGCGTCCCGAGTACGGCACGGCGTTTCACAGACCGCTTCACAGACTTCATGTCTCACTCCTTTTTTATGGTTGACGGGCCGATACGTCTCCCTGCGCGGCCGGTCAGGGCAACGCATGTGCGAGAGAAGGGACGTCGGCGGAACCTACTGCGTGCGCCTGCTGCTTGCGCCACGAATCGAATGTTCGCGGTCGTCGGTTTTACTAACTATTTGTTCGGGTTACTTGTATATAGCCCGGTTGACGATATTTTCGAGTTGCTCTTGTTGCCCGCTCACATGCTGAGGGTTAACACGGCGTGCCAGCGCATCCATCGCCAGCGATTCGAGAGAGTAACCGCCCGACAGTATCTTGCGGCCAAATTCCGTGTCCCAACCCGCATAACGCTGGGTCTTGAACTCGGCGAGCTTGTCGTTTTCGACCAGCGTGGCTGCCCGTTCAAGCGCGATGGCGATGACATCGATGGCGCCGATGTGCCCGAAGAACAAATCCTCCGGCGCTACGCTTTGGCGCCGTACCTTGGCATCGAAATTCATGCCGCCGCTGCTAAAGCCGCCGTGTCGCAGGATTTCATAGAGCGCCAGGGTCACCTCTTCGACGCTGTTCGGAAACTGGTCTGTGTCCCAGCCGTTTTGCGGATCGCCGCGATTTGCGTCGACACTGCCAAAGATGCCGAGTGAGTAAGCCGTCGCGATCTCGTGATGGAACGAATGTCCTGCAAGCGTTGCGTGATTCGCTTCGATGTTCACGCGGATTTCATTTTGCAAGCCGAACTGCGCGAGGAAACCGTGGACCGTGGCGACGTCGTAATCGTATTGGTGCTTGGTCGGCTCTTGCGGTTTCGGCTCGATCAGCAAGGCGCCTTTGAAACCCGTCTTGTGCTTATGCTCCACCACCATGTTGAGGAAGCGGCCAAGCTGATCGCGTTCGCGTTTGAGATCCGTGTTCAGCAACGTGTCGTATCCTTCCCGGCCGCCCCATAGCACATAGTTTTCGCCGCCGAGCCTGTGGGTGGCCTCAAGCGCCTGGAATACCTGGGTGGCCGCGAACGCAAACACTTCTGGGTTCGGATTGGTGGCTGCGCCGGCTGCGTAACGCGGATGCGAGAACAGGTTCGCCGTACCCCATAACAGCTTGATGCCTGTCTCTTCCTGCTTGGCCGCCAGATAGTCCGTCACGCCTTTGAAGTTATTCACGTAGTGCTTGATGCTGTCACCTTCGGGTGACACGTCTGTGTCATGGAAGGTGTAGTACGGCGCGCCCAGTTTCGAGAAAAACTCGAACGCCGAGTCGGCTTTTACATGGGCTCGTTCTATGGGGTCGCCGGGTTGCTGCCACGGGCGGTGAAAGGTTCCCTGCCCAAACATGTCTACGCCGGGCCATACGAATGTGTGCCAGTAGCAGACCGCCAGCCGCAAGTGATCCTCCATGCGCTTGCCGAGTACCAGCTTGTCGCGGTCGTAATGACGGAAGGCAAAAGGATTGTTGGACTCGGGGCCTTCGTACCGCACGGCCGGCAGATGTTCGAAATATGACATGGCGTCTCCTTCTTTTTTGATGTGACACCATGCTGCCAGCATCGTCGATGGGTGGGCAATTGCGAAATCCGCCAGCGTTCATGGTGTTTCTTGATGGGGGGCGGTCGGGGAGTGTTGGAGTGGTAGGTTTCTGGGTTAGCGGTTGGGGTTTATGCCGGGGTGCGCGGGTTCTGGGTTAGCGGTCTGGGTCATTGCCGGGTTGCTGCTTTCACGGTTAGTGGTCTGCGAGAGTCGGATTTTCTCTTTATCACTATTAGCCACTGCGCGTGGCGGCGCGTCATTTCTTTGTCCAAAGCGACAAAGAAACGAAGCAAAGAAAACGCTTTCACCGCTCTACCCTAAGTGTCCACAGCGTGCAGTTTTGATTCATGGGTGCCCCAAAAGCACGGTGCTCGCAAGAGCACCGGATGTGTGAACCCCTCCTTCTCGCGAATCCTGACAGTAAAACGCTTCGCCCCGTACGCTCTCGGGCTAGCACCAGTGTTCCACAAACCAGCACGGCCTCACGCGCTTTTGAGGCTTTGTTTCTTAGGAGCGTGGTTGAGTGGCCTGCGCAGCAGAGGCGCGTGGCCAGCTTCGCGGATCACAGCCTGACGTGCATTTACTGCTTCAAATTGCGGTGACTCGGTTGGACGGTGCATAGACGTTTTCGTTAGATATGGCCCCACGCATTTTGGAGGCCTTGTCTCAAGGTGGGTTAGCGTTGTCGTTCGGGATGCGTACAAATTCGGAGGATGGTTCTAGGCGGATAGCGCGGGGTGCTCCTTGGCAGGTTCAGTCACTGGTGGCGAAGCGTGGGGTATCCGTGTTCGGAGAAAGAGGGGTTCACACATCCGTGGCTCTGGCGAGCACCGTGCTTTTGGGGCACCCATGAAATGGAACTGCACGCTGTGGACACTTAGGGTAGCGTGTTTTAAAAGCGCTTTCTTTGCTTCGTTTCTTTGTCGCTTTGGACAAAGAAATGACGCGCCGCCACGCGCAGTGGCTAATAGTGGTAAAGAAATAAGCCAACACTAAATGCGGGAAGACCTGGAAAGCAGCAACCCGGCAATGAACCAGACCGCGAACGCAGAACCCGTGCAACCCGCCATTGACCCCGACCGCTGACCCAAATCCCAAATCCCAAATCCCCTGCCCCCCCACAAACCGACCCAAACGCCCCCCAATATCACAACACCGCTAAGTGAAAATCAGGCTAGCGGTCAGCCGACGCACAGGCCTAAAATCAGCAAACACTAAAAACACCCGAAAAATAACAGGCGCATATTGCGCCGCAACGGAGACGATTGTGGATATCGCAACGCAGCGGCACGTACAGTCCCCTGGAGCCCGATGACACGACCACAGACCGCTCAGGCTTCGCACCGGATCGCACTCCTGTTCAACGCGAACAAGGTGTATGACCGCGAGGTCATTACCGGCATCGGCAATTATTTGCTGTCCACGCGCGTTGCATGGGACCTCTTCCTCGAGGAGGATTTTCGCTGCCGGCTCAACGGCATCGAACGTTTTGAAGGCGATGGCATCATCGCGGATTTCGACGATCCAGCCGTCGCCGAAGCGCTCGGCGATTCGCAATTGCCTGTGGTCGCCGTAGGTTCGTCTTATGCGGACCCGGCGTGTTATCCCGCCAGACTGCCGTATATCGCCACCGACAATGCAAAGCTGATGTCGCTTGCCTACACGCATCTGATCGGCGCCGGCTTGCAGCGTTTCGCGCTTTACAGCCTGCCCGAAGCGCCCGAAAACCGCTGGGCGCAAGAGCGCGAACTGGCCTTCAAGGCGCTGCTGGCAGCCGATGGGCTGGAGGCAGATATCCATCGCGGCCTGCCCACCAGCGCACCAGTCTGGAGCCAGGCAAGCGCGCAACTGACCTCGTGGCTCGAGAGCTTGCCGAAGCCCGTGGGCGTGATCGCCGTGACCGATGCCCGCGCGCGGCATCTGCTGCAGGCGTGCCTCATATCGGGTATTCCCGTGCCTGAGCAAGTGGCCATCATCGGCATAGACAACGACCCGCTGACGCGCTCGCTCACCCGCATTCCACTGTCTTCCGTGATCCAGGGAACCGAGGAAATGGGCCGGACCGCAGCGCATCTGCTGCACCAGATGCTGGGCGGCGCACGCTTTCACGGCAGGCGCATCCTCGTGCCGCCGGTCGGTATCAACGTGCTTGAATCAACCAAGCATCAACCGGTCTCAAGCCCCTATGTCATGCGTGCGCGGCACTACATCCGGCAATACGGGTGTCAAGGCATCAAGACTGAACAAGTGGCCGATTACGTCGGCGTGTCGCGCTCGTCGCTGGAAGATCACTTCCGCCGCGAACTCGGCTGCACCGTCCACCAGGAGATCCTGAACCACAAACTCGATATCGCGAAGCAACTCCTCGCGCGTCACGATCTATCGAGTGCCGAAGTAGCCATCCGCTGCGGCTTCACGTCGCTGCAATACATGTACGCCGTGTTCCGTCGCGAGCTGGACTGCACGCCGCGCGAATATCAGGAACGCCTGCCGGTCGCGCCCTGTGCACAACCCGGCTGATCCCGCTCTTCATGTACCTCGCCGATATGCCCACCCCTCTCCGCCCCGGCTCCGCGCGCGTCAGTGTTGAACGCTGGGGAGCGCTGCCCGGCGGCGATGTTGCGCGCCTGTTCACGCTGCGCAATGTGCACGGCATGCGCGTCGCAATCAGCGATCTCGGTGCCACGTTGGTCTCGTGGAATACCGCCGATCGCGCGGGACGCGTGGCCGATGTCCTGCTCGGTCACGACACGCCTGCCGAATATTTCGCGGGCCATGCTTATCTGGGCGGCGTGATCGGACGCTGGGCAAACCGTATCGAGAACGCGCGTTTCGCACTCGATAACGTCGCGTATTCCCTCGATCGCAACGAAGGCCACAACTTGCTGCATGGCGGCGCGGCAGGTTTTCATCGCGCACTGTGGGACGCACAGGAAGTAGACGGCGCACTGGTCCTCACCCATGAGTCCCCGGAGGGCGACGCGGGTTTCCCTGGCAACGTATCGACTACATTGCGCTATACGCTCGACGACGACGGCACGCTAACGCTCGCATATGAGGCGGTATCGGATGCGCCTACGCCGCTCAACCTGACGAACCACGCGTGCTTCAACTTGTCGGGCGATGAAACCGCGGATATCCGCGGCCACGTCATCTCCATCGATGCCGACACGTTCTTCGAAGTCGACGACGCGCTGATCCCTGAAGGCCGCGCGCAGGTCGCGGGCCATGCGTTCGATTTTCGCGCCAGCGCTCCGCTTGGCGCACGCCTCGACTGGCCGCACGATCAGCTCGCGCGCGCAGGCGGTTTCGATCATTGTTATGTCGTGGGCGAAAGCGGCAAGACGCTCAAACCTGTCGTGCGGCTCTACGACCCCGGCAGCGGCCGCGAATTGACGATGGGCACCAACGCACCCGGTGTTCAGTTCTACACCGGCAATCATCTCGATGGCATCGTGGGACGGCATGGACAGCGTTACGGCAAGCACGCCGGCCTCTGTCTCCAGGCCGGCGCGTTCCCGAATCAGGTCAACATGGCGGACGCGGGCAGCGTGATCGTGCGGCCCGGTGAGCCGTACCGGCAAGTCACGTGGTACCGGCTCGGTCTACAACAATAGCCCCTTATTTCACGACGATCGTGCCCGTCATGTGCGGGTGGATCGAACAGAAATACTTGTATGTGCCGGGCTTCGTGAACGTCTGTGAGAAGTGGTCCCCGGAATCGAGCGGCGCCGATTTGAACTCGCGTGGCGTTGCATCATCGACGATGGTATGAGGCATATCGTCATGGTTCTCCCACGTCACGGTCGACCCGGCCGCGACCGACAACTGAGCAGGACTAAATGAAAAGTTGTCGATTACCACGGTGGCCGGTTTTGTATCGGCGAATGCGGGCGCAGCCGTCAGTGCGATTGCAACCCACAATGCGGTGATCGTTTTAGCGACCCGCTTAACCATTCCCACACGCCGCGACGCAGGCATTGTCATCACCGTTCTCCACTTGTTCACGTTGGCGCTCATGCACTGAGCCGCGTGTCGACAACGGCCAGATCAGCCTTGCCCGGGATATAGTTGACCGAACGCACGCCCAGCATCTTGCGTAACGTGTCGGCGGCGACTTTCATCGGACCGGGGCCTGCCGCCGTGCCCGGCGCCGGCTGCGGGAACGCGGTCGACAACGCGGAGTAAAAGCTGATCTCGCCTTCAACCTTTTGCGCGACCTGATGCACGTGGCCGTTGAGCACCGTCACCGAGCCGAACCGCTTCATCATGCTCAACGCCTGAGCGCTGTCATCGGTGCCCCAGCCCCACTGCGGATACAAAGACCAAAGCGGGATATGCGCGAACACCACAATTGGCGTGCTGCTCGTACGCCCCTGCAGGTCTTTCTTCAGCCACGTCAGTTGTTCATCGCCGAGAAATCCCAGGCCGCCGCCACGCAGATCCAGCACATTCGTCAAGCCGATGAAATGCACCCCGCCCTGGTCGAAGCTGTACCACTTCGGGTCCGCCGGTTTGGCGAAGCGCTCGAAATATGAACCGCCGTCGTCGACGAGAACATCGTGTTCACCCGGAACGTAGTGCACGTCCAGCCCTGCGCTCTGGATGATCTGCGTGGCGGTATCGAACTCGTCGGGCTTGGACAGATGACTGATGTCGCCGGTATGAATGATGAACTTGGGCTTCTCGGAGCTTGTGCGGATCTTGTCGACGGCTTCTTTCAAGGTACCCGCCGGGTCGACGTTCGGATCCTTGTTGAAGCCGATATGACTGTCGCTGATCTGCACGAAGCTAAACGCATGACGATTGACTTCGGCCGCCTCCGCAGTGCCGCTGATCAGCTTCGAGCCCGGCACGCCGCCGTTCATGGTCCACAGCATGCCCGCACCGGCCCACGCCATGCAAGTCAGGGCGGTGCGCCGTCTGGCGCCGTGTTCCGTGAGGGGTTCCGGTGGTAGGATTTTCTTGTCGAGGTCGGGCATGAACGGCTCCTGATGGGTGGGTGTACAAAACGGAGTTGCACGTCGGTGTGTATCGCTCCATGCCCACCAAACTCAGGCGTTCATCGCTTTATTCCCGGTAAATTTTTTCGCCAAACTCCCATAATCGGGAATAAATCGGGAAGCCGGCCGGTAAGGTCAATTGAGAGCCGGCCTCTTGCATCGTGGTGCTTCGGTACCGCAATACCGTGGTCTGCGCCGACCGGCGACCCGTCATTCGCATGAGCGCGTGACGCCTGTTCATTACGTTCCGCGGCAACATCGGTTGCCAGGGAGAGTACCGATGGCGAAGCCCTCGCCGAATCGCTTTGACGCGGTGATGCTGCCGCATCTGGACGCGGCGTATAACCTTGCCCGCTGGTTGAGCGGCAGTCCTACGGATGCCGACGACGTCGTGCAGGAAGCCTTCCTGAGAGCCTTTCGTTTCTTCGATGGCTACGAGGGCGACAATCCGCGCGCCTGGCTGCTGGCGATCGTGCGCAACACGTGGTTCACCGAGTGGCGCAGGCAACATAACCGCGCCGATGGCACGCCCTACGACGACTCGCTCAATGTCGACGATCAGCTTCCCGGCTGGGCCGATGAAAGCGGCGACGATCCGGAGAAACTCGCCGTGCGGCAGGACGAGACCGAACTCGTGCATCGCGCGCTGGCTACGTTGCCGGTTGAATATCGTGAGGTTATTGTGTTGCGTGAGCTGGAAGACATGAGCTACAAGGACGTGGCGGCGGTGGCGGGAATACCCATGGGGACCGTCATGTCGCGGCTTTCGCGTGCGCGCCGCCTGTTGTGCGCGGCGG
Organism: Caballeronia eucalypticola; assembly: GCF_047608185.1. Lineage (NCBI taxonomy): Bacteria > Pseudomonadati > Pseudomonadota > Betaproteobacteria > Burkholderiales > Burkholderiaceae > Caballeronia > Caballeronia eucalypticola. Next base: position 70,026 of record NZ_JBLKRU010000026.1, on the reverse strand, counting down.
TACGAGCGGCGCAAGGCGGCCCGGAACAGCAGGCAATACGTCTGGTCAAAAAACCACCCGCCGGTCCCGAGGAGTCCAAGCGTGGAAACTAGATCCAACTTATCGTCCAATGTAACGCTCGCTGAAAAGCTGCGTGACGGCTCGCTTTACGAACGGGCTCCGGAATCCCTGCGTGCGCAGGTACAAGCCCGGTTGAAAGCGGAAACAGCGAAGAAAAGTCCGTCGCCCTGGAACTGGTCCTGGCATATGTCAGGACTGCCGTTCGTCGGCGGAGGAGTCGCAGGGATTGGCTTGTGCTCGCTGGTCTTCTTGACGCTGCTCTGGACCCAGCAGCCAACCCGTGGCGGTGACCTGCAACAGGAGATCGTATCGAGCCATGTGCGGGCGCTGATATCGGAGCGCCCGATAGATGTGGTGTCCACCGATCAGCACACGGTCAAGCCCTGGTTCAACGGGCGCATCGACTATGCGCCGCCGGTGGTCGATCCGCAGGCGCAAGGCTTTCCGCTGGTCGGCGGCCGGCTCGATTACGTGGATCATCGCCCGGTTGCCGTGATGATCTACCGGTACCTGAAGCATCCGATCGATTTGTATGTCTTCCCTGAAGATCATGGCAAAAGCGGACCGTCGTCCACGCCTCTGACCACGCAATCCAACGATGGATATTCGCTGGTCGAGTGGCGCCAGGACGGCATGGTGTACTGGGCAATCAGCGATGCATCCTCGGTCTACCTCAAGCGGTTCGCTGAAGCAATTAGGGCCGGCACGCGGCAGTAAGCGGGAATGCGTTGGCTTTGATAACGGCGGTCTGCGGAGCATTGGTCTGCTGATCGCCGGACGAACCGCAGCTGGGCCGCAGCGTCATCGCGTTTTGCGCTCTCCTCGGCTAGCGATTTTTTTACCGGCGCCAGAAGGCGTCGCGGTCTTGCGTCTTCCACAGCAGCGTTAGTCGCTGCATCAGCACATTCTCCCTAACCAATCGCTCGCTTGTGCCTGAAGGCTATTCAGCGTCTCATGTAAACAACACTGCGCATCGGGAATTATCGGGCGAGATAATCGTTTTCAGTTGTAAGACCCGTGCTGCTGGATCGCTTAAGCGAATGCCTGCAACCCGCGCCGCCGCGCGAAAAAACAAATGATTTTCCGACTGGTTTTCACCCAAAACATATTACTTAACGCTGTCGATTATCTTTCGAATAGACGCATAAAACGCAGTTTTGTAACGATCGGAAAAATGACGCGTAACGTCTGTAATGGCACTTCGTGTTCAACTGAATTAGCGTTCAGTTGTGCTCCCTTGATGCAGTGTTTCGAGTCGGTCCGATAACTGCTTATAGTACAAAGAGTACGAAGCAAGGGTTAAGGATTTGTCGTCAAACCAGGTTGGGAGAAATGTCGTGAAACGCCTGAATTCTTGGCTACCGCTGGCGGCGGTGGCAGTAACCGCGGCCTGCATTTGCGGGCCGGCGAATGCACGGGTTTTCGTGGGTGTCGGGGTGGGCGTGCCTTATTACTACCCGGTCGCGCCGGTTCCGTATTACTACCCTTACGCGCCTGCAATCGTGACCGTACCGGCGCCTCCGCCGGTTAATTATGTCGAACAGGGACAGGTGCAAGAACCCATGCAGGGTCCGGGCCCGTCAGTTGATGTCTCAGGACAGCAAGGAGGTTCCTGGTACTACTGCGAGGCATCGAAAGCGTATTACCCATATGTGAAGGAATGCCCGGCCGGCTGGCGCCCCGTCGCGCCGCAACCAGGCAACTCTCAGTAATTCTTGAACGGAAGGTCAAAGCGTCATGAAGTATCCAAGACTTGTATTACTCGTTTCAATGGGGGTTTCGCTAGGCATTCTGGGCGGCTGCGCCGTCGTGCCATCGGGACCGAGCGTGATGGCCCTCCCCGGTACTGGCAAGACTTTCGACCAGTTCCGCGCAGACGATGGTTCATGTCGTCAGTTCGCCTATGGACAGGTGGGTGGCGACCAGGCCAATCAATCCACGACCAATACCGCGGTGGGCAGTGCGGTGGTTGGTACGGCGCTGGGCGCGGCAGCAGGCGCGGCGTTCGGCGGCGGTTCGGGCGCAGCGGTGGGTGCCGGCGCCGGTTTGCTGGCCGGCAGCATGTTCGGCGCGTCCAACGCACAAGGTTCGGCCTATGACGTGCAGCGCCGCTACGACTACGCGTATCTGCAGTGCATGTATGCGAATGGTGACCGGGTGCCAATGCGTGGGCGCATGATGAGCGCACCGCCGCCACAGGGCGTTTATTCGACGCAGCCTCCGCCCCCGCCACCGCCTCCGGGGATGCCGCCGCCTCCGCCGCCGGGCTATTGAAGAAAGCTTGATTTCGTTCGCGCCCGGTCGAGAGGTTCTGTTGGTGGAGTGCGAACGAAATTCTTATCCCAGCGTGCGGATCGAATTGCTGATTCCGCGCGCGCAATCAATGACTGCCGGCGCCAGGCGCAGTTCCGCTTCGGCGAGCGTCCAGCGGCTCGTGGGCGCAACAACATGCACCGATCCCACCGGCCGCCGCTCCCCATCAACTACGGCCGCGGCAATCGTCATATCGCCGATAAACAACTCTTCCTTGTTCGGCGCGTACCCGCTAAGCCGTGCTTGCGCCAGCCGCAAATCAATCTCGCCGAGATCTGTCACCGTGTATTGCGTATGCGTCGCACGGTCACTCCGCTCCAGCAGCGCACGTGACTCGTCCTCCGGCAATGCCGCCAGATAAGCCCTTCCTGACGCAGTGCAATACATGGGGATGCGGCTGCCGATCGGCATGTGAATCGGCAGGAATTTCGTGCATACAAAGCGCGCGACATACACCATCTCGACGCCATCAGGCTCCGTCAGATTGGTCGTCTCTCCCGTCACGTTTGTCAGCTCCGACAGGAACGGATTGGCAACATCAATCAGCGTATCCGCGGCCAGATAGTTAAAGCCGATCTGCATCGCCTTCGCCGCCAGCTGGTAGCGCTTCGTGCGCGGATGCTTCTTCACATACCCCAGCTTTTCCAGCGTGTAGATCATCCGCTGCGCCGAACTCTTCGTGATCGACGTCGCCTCCGCCACTTCGGGAAGCGTCATAGTCCGCCGCTGTGCGCTGAATGCGCGCAGCACCGCAATGCCCTTCTCCACCGACTGATTAAACAGTGCGTCGGGTGCATCGTCGGTGATTGCAGGCACGTCCGTTTGAACGCCCGGTTTGCTTCGCTTCATGGATTCACCCAATTGTGTGGCTCACGCTTCGAGATCATTATGCAACACTATCATATCGAATATCGATACGCATATTTCGATTGACGATTTTATTGTCTCGAATAAGATACTCAAAACGTCAATAAACGATTTTTCGATTGGTCTGTCCAATTGTTCCTTCCTAATGAGTGGAGAGCCTCATGTACCAGTTCGTCAAACGCTTCGCCTGTGTCTTCGTAACGGGATTGCTGCTCGCGGGCGCGCCGGCGCGGTCGATGGCCGCCACCCCTAGTTATGCGGTCGGAGCCACTGCCACGGGCGTGCCGTTCACCTTCCTCGACGTCAAGTCCAACTCGATCCAGGGCTTGCTGGTCGATGCGATCACCGCGACCGGGAAGGCGTCAGGCTTTGACGTCAGCATTGAACAAACCACGTTCTCCTCACTAATTCCGTCGCTGACGACCAAGAAGATCGACATCATTTCGGCCGCGATGCTGAAGACGCCTGCGCGCCAGCAGGTCGTCGACTTCTCTGACACCGTTTATTCGTATGGCGAAGGCCTCATCGTGCGCGCCGACGACACCGGCAAATACCCGACAATGGATTCGCTCAAAGGCGAAGTGGTCGGCGCTCAAGTGGGCACGGCGTTCGTCGACGCGCTGAACAAGAAGGGCATTTTCAAGGAAGTGCGTACCTACGATTCGGTCGCCGACATCATGCGCGACGTCGCGCTCGGGCGCATCAAGGCCGGCTTCGGCGACCATCCGATCATTGCCTACCAGCTTCAGCACAACCCGAATCCGCAATTGCGGCTGGTCAAGGAGTATCGGCCGGAGGTGGTGGGACAGGTGTGCTTCGTTGTCCGCAAAGGCGACACGGCCACGCTTGACCAGTTGAACGCGGGCATCAAGAAGATCAAGGCGGACGGCACCCTGATGCAGATCATCAAGAAATGGCAGGTGGAATAAAGACATCCTCAGCACATAGAGGATAGAGCCATGTTCTTCCAGAACGCCATCGAGTTCCTGCCGATCCTGCTGAAAGGCGCGGTCGTCACGATCGAGATCACCTTCTGCTCGTTCATCCTGAGCACGCTGCTCGGGCTCCTGCTGGCGCTGATGCGCGTGTCGTCGAACAAGTTCGCCTCGCACGCGGCGTCGACGTTCATCAACGTGATCCGCGGCCTGCCGATCATCGTCCAGCTCTTCTATATCTACTTCGTGCTGCCCGATCTCGGCGTGCGTTTGTCAGCGTTCCAGGCGGGGTTTATCGGTCTTGGGATCGCTTATTCCGTCTATCAGGCCGAAAATTTTCGTGCGGGTATCCAGGCGATCGATCACGGGCAGATAGAGGCCGCGCAATCCATCGGCATGCGCGGCGCGCTGATCATGCGGCGGGTAGTGTTGCCGCAGGCGTTCAAGATTTCACTGCCGTCCTACGGCAACACGCTCGTGATGATGCTGAAAGACTCGTCGCTCGCCTCCACCATCACGGTCGCTGAGATGACGCGTGCCGGACAATTGATCGCATCGTCGACGTTCCAGAACATGACGGTATTCACGCTCGTCGCGTTGCTGTACCTCGGGCTCAGCTTGCCGCTCGTCTATGGCTTGCGCCGCCTCGAACGCCGCCTCGAACGCCGCCTCGGCCTCAAGGGGAAACGATGATCAAGGTCGAATCAATCCATAAGCGTTTCCACGATCAGGAAGTGCTGAAGGGCGTCAGCCTCAACGTTGAAGCGGGTCAGGTGGTCTGTCTGATCGGCCCGTCGGGGTCGGGTAAATCGACGCTCCTGCGTTGCATCAACGGCCTGGAAACGCATGACGCCGGCACGGTCACCGTGGACGGCCATGCAGTCGATGCCCGCTCGAAACACATTCACGAATTGCGCATGCAAGTAGGCATGGTGTTCCAGCGCTTCAACCTGTGGCCTCACCGTACCGCGCTGGAAAATGTCTGCGAAGGCCCGGTGTTCGTGAAAAAAGAAGACCGGGTGCAAGCCCGCCACAAGGCGTGTCATCTGCTCGACAAGGTCGGGCTGGGGCATCGTATGGATGCCTATCCGTCGGAGCTGTCGGGTGGACAGCAGCAACGCGTGGCGATCGCCCGCGCGCTCGCCATGGAGCCCAAGGCCATTCTGTTTGACGAGCCGACCTCTGCTCTCGATCCCGAGTTGGTCGGCGAAGTCCTGAGCGTGATGCGCCAACTTGCCTACGACGGCATGACGATGATTGTCGTCACGCACGAAATGAGTTTTGCACGCGAAGTGGCCGACAGGGTGTGCTTTCTCTACGACGGCACGATCTGCGAGGAAGGCGCCGCAGCCGATCTGCTCGAACGTCCTCAACATCCTCGCACGCGCGATTTCCTGCGCCGGGTGCTCACCTCCTCCGATGCGCCTTCGACCTGAATATCCACCATGAGCCTTGTTGAAGTTGCACGACCGTTGCCGCCCTCTCTCTGGGCCGCGACTGCGGAACCGGCCGTCGATACCCCGCCGCTCGATACCTCCATCAAGACCGATGTGCTGATTGTCGGGGCGGGTTATACCGGTCTGTCGAGCGCCTTGCATCTCGCCGCGCAGGGTTTGAAAACCTGCGTGATCGATGCCAGCGAACCGGGCTGGGGCGCCTCCGGCCGCAACGGCGGTCAGGTGATCCCCGGGCTCAAATACGATCCAGATGAACTCGTCCGCCGATATGGTTCACGCGATGGCGAAGCCCTCGCGCAGATCGCGGGCAAGGCCGCTGATACGGTTTTCGACCTGATCGAACGCCACCAGATCCAATGCGATGCCACGCGCCACGGCTGGATTCAACCTACGCATTCCGACAAGCTGCTTGGCACGCTGCACGCCCGCGCGCGGCAGTGGGAAGCGCGCGGTGCGCCGGTCGAACTACTCGACCGCGCGCAAGTTGCGAAGCGGCTCGGCACTGAAACCTTCATAGGCGGCTGGATCGACAAACGCGCCGGCAGCGTGCAGCCCTTGAGTTACGCGCGAGGATTGGCACGTGCGGCGAAGGCGGCAGGTGTCGCTATTCACGGGGCCACGCGCGCTGTTGCACTCGAACGAAGTTCCGACGGCTGGCGTGTGCGATGTGCAAGCGGTGTTGTCATCGATGCAAAACAGGTGCTGCTCGCGACCAACGGTTATACCGATGCGCTTTGGCCCGGCCTCGCCCAATCAGTGATTGCGGCGAACAGTTTCATTGTTGCAACCCAGCCTTTACCCGACGATATTGCAGCGACCGTTCTGCCTGGACGCGAGGTTGCGTCGGACTCGCGGCGGCTCTTGCTGTACTTCCGCAAGGACGCTGCAGGCCGCTTGCTGATGGGCGGTCGAGGCCCCTTCCGCGAGCCGCGTACTGCTGCTGATTGGGCGCATCTTGAACGCGCGGCGCGGTTGATGTATCCGCAACTCGAGGGTATCGAATACGAGTACCGATGGGCGGGACGCATTGCCATTACACGCGATTTCCTGCCGCATGTGCACACGCCGGCCGAGGGCTTGACCATCGCGCTGGGCTACAACGGACGCGGCATTGCAATGGCGACAACCTTGGGCAAACATCTGGCCGCGTTCATGAGCGGTGCGGCACAGGGTTTGCCCCTCCCGCCCACATCGATCAAGCCCATTCCCTTTCATGCGCTGCAGCGCGTTTATATCAGTGCGGGCGTGGCGTGGTACGGCTTGCTGGATGCACTTTCCTGACAACTTTCTGATAACGGCTGACGTACGCCGCCTGGCGAAAAAAAAGACCTCCGCGAACCGAACAAGCGTAAATTCATTGGATAGGTTCCGGCCGGTTGTGGGGCAGTTGCACGGCTCACGCAATGGGTCAAACGTCGAAGTCGGACAAGCAGTACAGGAGGAGCAACCATGAATACAAAACAAAGTAAAAAGGGACATCTCGAAGCCGCAGCGTCGCATCATGAGCAGGCCGCACGATTTCATCGCGAGGCGTCACATCATTTCGGAGCCGGCAAGGATTACGACCATGCCGCCCATCAGGCGGTCATGGCGCACGGCTACGCGCTTCACGCCATAGACGAAGCCAACAGCGTCGTCAAACATAACGCGGGTGCGTCGACGGTATTGCCGGCGCCAACGGGTACAGCCGAGAGCACGACCGCAGCGCAGCATCACGCAACGGCGGCGGAACTTCATGGTCAAGCGGCGCAGCATTTGCGCCACGCAGCCAAACTTTTCGACGATGACCGAAGCGCAGTCGCCCACGATACCCAGCTAGCGTTTTCCCTTGCCGTACGCGCGTTAGCCCATGGCAACGAGGCGGCCCGGCAGCATGTCACGCTGATTCGCGAGAAAGGTCCGGCGACCGGCGCCGCATGAAAGCGCGCGGTTGAAAGGATGTTGCCGCCCTGGCGTCTTCGACTAGAAGTGCTCTCAACGAAGACGCCAGGGCGCATCGGCGGTCGCCAGGCGTCAAGCAGCTCCGCTTAGATCGTAACAGCCGCTCCGTCGAATGGCTCGGCCACGCTCGTTTGATTCCTGCCTGCGGCTTTTGCCCGATACACAGCCTGGTCCGCCACCTTGATCAGCGCGAGCGCGTCGGCCACCTCTTCGGTATCGGTGCAAGCTACGCCGATGCTTACCGTGATGACCCCGTGTTCGCTGCCGTTATGTTCGATCTCCAGACCGCGGACAGCCGCGTGAATGGCGGCGGCCACCACGGCCGCGGAGACGCTGTCCGTCTCCGGCAGCACGACGACAAACTCCTCGCCGCCGAAGCGCGCGGCAATGTCGCCCGGCCGCTGGCTATTGCGCGCGATTGCCTGTGCCACGGCAGTCAATGCGTCGTCACCGGCCTGATGGCCGTATGTGTCGTTGTAGCTTTTAAACCGGTCGATATCGACGAACAAAAGCGCCAATGGTTTTCCCGAGCGTTTTGAACGATGCCATTCGAGCATGAGACGATCGTCGAGGCTGCGCCGGTTACTCAGGCCCGTCAGTCCATCGATACGCGTCATATCGCGCAATTGCTGCTCCACGATCAGCCTGTGCCGGAACTCCACGGAAAGAAGTTGCGCGGAAAATAACAGGGCGACAATCAGCAATGCCGTGACAATGCCGATGAACCACGCCCGGTTCGTCCAGTCCGCGAAGACGTAACGGGTCGCGGGCGCAATGATCACGATCATCTTCAGCTTGTCGAACCTGCGAAAGTTATAGAGCCGCTCCTCGCCGTCTTTTCCAGACTTGCCGATGAACGACGTCTCATGCGTCTTCTGGAAGCGCTCGAAATTCTTTCGTCCGGTGAAGTTCTCATCGACCGGATTTCCATCGTTCGGATAACGTAGGATCACATGACCGTCGTCCTGCAAGAGCGTGATGTTCCCTCCCGGGCCGAGCTGGACGCCCGATAGCAAGTTCTCGAAGTAGTCAAGGCGGAACGCCGCCACTACCACGCCGGCAAACGAGCCATCAGGATGGTTCACGCGCCGGCTGAACATGAGGTCGACCTCGCCGGGATTCAGGCGCGACTGCAGCGGACGGCTGACGAACAGGCCCAGCTTCGGATTGTCGCGATGAACGACGAACCACGTTCGGTCGGCCAGATCGACGCTGCGTGGAATCGCATTGGTGGAATCCACAATGATCTTGCCTTTCGAATCGAGGCACAACAACGAGCCTATGTATTGGCTAGCCGTCGCGGAGCGGTCGAAGAGAAGTTCGCGGCGCAGGCGATCCGGTAGCCGCATGACATCTGCGTCTTGAGCACCATCCACGGCCGCCTGGACGGAGAGGTCCGTGAGCTCGGTGGTGTACGCGATGTCGTGTTCAATCACGCGCGCGAGGTTGTCCGCATTCTCGATCGCGCGAGCGGTCGCGTCCTGATGCCCCTGCACCAGAATCGCCAGGGCGAACCCGAGCACGATCACCGAGAAAGCGATGCTGCCTAAACCTATTGCATTCGGATGGCGCGCTAAAGCCGCTCTTAGCCGAAAGAAAATAGTCGGTCTTTTTAACATTCGAAGGCTTCCAACGCTAAGGCGCTATTGTCTGGCGCGGAAACGGATCCGAGTCGGCCCGCGCTGGTTCGCACTCCGCCGATCGACCCTCGCCGCTTGCAGGAAACGCTTTCCTTAAAGCAGCAATTACTCGATGCCTTGATTCTTCGATGCCTTGATTCTTCGATTCTTCGCGCAATCCGTCATTGCCCTGCCTGCGCGTCTCGCCTTTTCCTGCCTTACTTGTTCCTGGCCCTTAGTGTGCGCTCCGCCGCCTATTCATCGTGCAAATATTCTATGCGTTCCAGGCCGCGCCGCGACGATCTTTCTTTAATTGCTCGCTTCTCTTGTTTCCTTCTCTTGTACGCGCTTGCCCGTCAAGTCAGTTATTGCACTAAGAGAGCGTCAATTCGCTCTTCAACAGCGAAATGCCGGATACGAAAAAGCCGTCCCGGCGAAATGCGGAACGGCTTTTTCAAGAACTGCTTAATCGCGATGCTGGAGATCTTGAAGATCTCGCTGCGGATGCCGCGGAATTGCCGGTTATCGATGTCGGGCCGGCACATCGATCAACCGGTCAGCTCCTCGTATCAATGGCAGCGATTTTCCCAATGATGATGCACCCGCACTTTGTGGCACTCACGGTGATGATGATACGGCGCAGCGTAGGCCGGGGCGATAGCGCAGAACGTGGTTGCTGCGACAGCGAGAGCGATGGCGATTTTCTTCATGGTCTTTTCCAAAAGTGTGAGGCAGGTAAAAATGTAGTGGCTTCACAAAGGGTGGCTTCGTGCACAGGTAATACAGACGCCGACATCGGCAGACGATTTCAACCAGATCAACCTGACTTCCGCGGTTGATGATGTTGATCACGATCCCAAGAAATTCCGCCGGTCGATGGTTGTTCACCTACTCCCCTGTTAACGGCGCAAATTCGAAATGGATAACAACTTTTCGAGATTTTTTGCAATAAAACGGTTGGGGTTTACGAGGATCGGGCATGGGATCAGGACGAAGATGGGAATACAGAGTTGGCCTGGGCAGTACTTGAGTCGAACCACGTTCTATGTCGGCATTTTGTAATCCGTCCAGTTCGGGGGAGCTATCCAATTGACGCGAATATCCATTCGCAAGGCGTGTTCCTCCTAGTCCAAGCATTGCTTGTCATGCGGCGTAACGCATGTAAGCAGCCTTGCAACGCAAGAGAGCAAAGCACGACATACACTCAACATGCGTCTTCTCCCAGGACGCGGTTGTGAGTGATGCAAGTGACTGCAGCTTGGCCCGCCCTTTTGGGTGGGCCGTTTTTTCTTCACGCTTTGATCATGCCGCTTGATCACATTGCTTTGACCACGTTCAAGAGGCCAGATCAGCGGCCACTGCCTGCGGGAAGCATGCTATTTCCATTCGACCGAATCGTGCCCGGAACATCGTGGGCTGATCATGACAACCGGGTCTCTAATGAACCGTATCTTGTTTGCTTCGGGTATCGCCTGTCTGTTATCAATTTCTTCCGCCTACGCACAGTCCACTCCGGACACGTCCAACTCGGCGATCGCACAGAACTTCCAGTACATCAACCACCCGCCCGCAGCGCCGGTTCAAGCCAGTGCTCCTGCCGCAACCGGAAGAGGTCATGGGCATAGGCATCAGCAAGCTTCGACTGGCGCCGATCAAACTCAGTAGCAACAACGCATCCTTCTCAAGTGTTTACCGTTCTCCAGACGCCGGCTAAACACTCGCCGGATGTCTGGATTGCAAGCGCTGACGCACCTCGTTTGAATCGGCATACTGCGCGTTCGCGTTCATAATCTCGAGGTTGGTTTCGGGCTTGGCGTCCACATGCACGACTTCCCCATGCAGTCCTTATGATCGCGATACTATCGGAGCAGATACTCTTTGAGCCTGCCCTCCATGCCATCATGTCCGATCACGGGCCGCCGTCGCTTTATGCTTGCCTGCTTGTCGTTGTCCTGCACTGTCCCCCTCAACGTTGACGCAACCGTACCGCCGCCCGGAGCGGACAGCCGTCGCAAACGTGTTTTCGCCCACTACATGGTCGCGTGGCCGCGCGGCGGCCCGCACGCAACTGTCGCCTCCTATGAGGCAGAGTGCCGCGACGCGCACGCGCGCGGGATCGATGGCTTCGCGCTCAATTGCGGTGGCTGGAATCGAAGCGAGCCGCATTACAAACAACGCGTGCTGCACCTCTACGACGCTGCCGCGCACCTGGACTTCGACTTCAAACTGTTCGTCTCCGCCGACGGCCGGGCGCAGGACGAAATCGAGGATATTGTCGCCACTACGCGCGGCCTGAAGGCGCAATTGCTCGTCGATAACAAGCCAGTGCTATCAGCCTATGCCGCGGGAGGCAAGGATTTCACGAGTGGCGCCGCGCTTATGCGCGAAGCAGGCCGGCTAGGCGCTTTCTTCGTTCCGCACTTTTTCCCGTCCTCGGGCGAGCGGCAGATATCCGCACGTGACGCCGCCCAGATCGCAGAACAGCTTGGTAGTGCTGATGGTTATTTCTACTTCGGCGCGGCAGGTTCGCCCAACCTGATCGCGGAGTCCACTAAAGCACTAAGTGCAGAACTCAAGAGCCGGAGCAAGGTTTTCATGGCGCCAGTCACGCCGACCTATCGCGGGCTGTCGGCGGGCACCAATTATCGCGCGTTCGAAACCAGCGGCTTCTCCGGCATGGCGACTGAATGGGAAGCGGCGATCACGTCGGGTGCGACGTGGGTGCAGATCGTGACCTGGAATGACTGGGCCGAATCCACGTATGTCGCGCCCATCGGTGGCAATGGCCGCGCTCATGTCTACGACGACCGCTTCGGTGATCTGCTCTCGCATACCGGTTATCTCGATGCGAGCAAGTACTACATCGAATGGTTCAAGTCGGGCAGCAAGCCAACCATCATGCAGGATCGGCTGTTTTATTTTTATCGGTTGAATCTGCTCGGGCAGGATCATCCAGGGTCGTCGGACGCACACGATGCCAGGACACCACCGCGCACCAGCGAACCGCTGTCGTCGCAGATCCATGTGTCGGTGTTCCTGACAGCGCCGGCCGTGCTTGTCGTCTCGCTGGGGTCGGTTCAGGACGCCGCTAAGCGCTTCGATGTGCCCGCGGGCGTCACGCACGTCAGCGTGGATGCGCGGGCCGGCACGCCCCGTTTTGTGCTGCAGCGGCACGGCAAAACGCTCATCGATAAAACCGGCGACCAAGCCATCTCTGCCGATGACTTCTCCGGCGCCTACAACTATTTTTCTGGGAGTGCAGATGCCTAGCCAAGCATGGGCAAATCAGTCGTTAGCCGTTAGCCGGCGATATGGCATACCGCTTCAACGCGATTGCCCGCCGGATCACGCAGGAACGCGGCGTAATAACCTGAGTAATAGTCGGATCGTAGTCCGGGAGGGCCATCGCAGCGGCCTCCGGCCTCAAGACCGGCCGCGTGGAACGCATCGACCTGCGCACAGGACATGGCCTTGAAACACCAGTGGCGCTTGTTCTCGCCTATCGCACCCTGATCCAGGTACACCGCGAGACAGGTCGACGCAAAATCTTGCGGGGTGCATCGTTCGCCGTATCCCAGCGCGTGAGGAAGGTCGTACACCTTCGCTGCGCCGAGCGTGTTCATGATCGCGTCGTAAAAACGCCGCGCAATGTCGAGATCGGGAACACCGATGGAAACATGATCGAGAAGCTGCATGCTCGGCCGCTCAGGAATAGAGGCTCAGGGTGGAGTGCTTAATAGCACTAGAAGCAGAGCTGGAAAGCGAGGGACGGCTAAGCAAAATCCCCGCTTACTGGCCCACTTACTGCCCCGCTTCTATCTGCGAGAAGGTATACAGAGACCTCAATTCAATCCCGATTCCCTCAAGCATTTCCTTGCCGCCGCTTTCACGGTCGATCACGCATAACGTCAGCGAGACCGGCACGCCGTCGGCACGCAGTTTCGCCACGGCGTCGGAAATTGCACCGCCGCTCGACACAATGTCCTCGACCAGCACGAGCTTGCGGCCGGCCAGATCCGCACCTTCCGCATATTTGCACGTACCGTACTCTTTCGCTTCCTTGCGGATATAAGCGGCCGGCAAGCCCGTCACCTGGCTCAGCATGGTCACGATTGGAATGCCGCCCATCTCGAGACCACCCAATATTTCCGTGCCGGGCGGGATCAGGGGCACCATCGCTTCCGCAATCGCCTTCAGCAGGACGGGATCGGACTCGAAGCGGTATTTATCGAAGTAGGTGTTGCTGCGCTTGCCTGAACGCAATAGAAAATCGCCGCTCAATTTGGATACTTCGCGGATTCGCCGGGCAATGGTCATGAATGGTTTCCTCTTACTTTTACCGGGTAACAATTGTTTCGCGGTCGCAAATCTACGCGAAAACTTGCTTTCGCGGAAGCAATAATGCCAAGCCCGATGATCCAGAATGACCTGATGGCAAGGCCCCGCCTGAATTATCCAGCCGTCGAAACGCTAGATCAAACGCATCCAACATGGCTGCAAAGCGAGAAGGGATACGGCCCTGCCTGCGTCGGGCGGCGATAGACTCAGGGCCCGCACCCTTTCCCATCCAGTCTGCACAGTCGCTGAACACGCCCATGATCACCCTGCAAAAATCCATCGAAACCTATATTCGGGCGAAGGATGGCAATCGCCCGTTTTTGATCGCGGACGCGTTTACCACCGATGCCGAACTCACGATGCAAGTGAATACGTCGGAAATCTCGTTCCCGGCCACCGTCACCGGGGCGAAAGCTATTTCGAAGGTGTTGGTGAGCGAGTTTGCCGAGCGTTACGAGAACGTGTACACGTTTTGCATCGGCGATCCGCCCGCCGCTGGACCGGCGTTCAGTTGCGAATGGCTTGTGTGTATGTCGGAGAAACGCACCGGTCTGGCGCGTGCCGGTTTCGGCCGATACGACTGGCTGGCGGCGAAAAATTCGGGACAGGTCCGGCAATTTCGAATCACGATAGAAGAGATGACCACGCTGCCGCAGGACACGGTCGAGCCGATCCTGCGGTGGGCGGACGCCCTTCCGTACCCGTGGTGCCCTCGTGGACCGCTTGCCGACGGCGCGCCAGATATCACGGCGATCGACCGGATCCGCGCCGCGCTCGCTTAACGCATCGGCCTCATAAAAGCAGGCGGAAACGCTTGGGCCGAAGTCTCCGGCCCAAGCCTCCCTAGCGCGGTAAATCGAACGCCAGCTCGACTCAGAGCGGCGCGTACGCCGGCTTGTAAGCACATTCGCGGATCATCGCGGTGATGTCGTCCGGCCTTGGAACGCGTGCCAGGTTGTTATCGAAAATGCACTCCGCCACGCGCACCGCGACATGGAGCGAAGCCTCGAAAATCTTGCTTTGCGGCGGATAGATCAGGCCGGTTGCAAGACTGGTTTCAGAGACCTGCTCGGCCACTGCTTTCGCGGCGACGATGAACATTTCGTCCGTGACCCGAGTCGCCTGCGTCGCGAACACGGCCATGCCGAGCGCGGGGAAAATATAGACGTTGTTGCCTTGACCGGGCACGAACGTGCGCCCTTCTATTTCCACTGGCGGGAATGGACTGCCGCTCGCGAAAATAGCGCGGCCGGAGGACCATCGGTACGCTTCCTCAGCCGTGCACTCGGAGCGTGAGGTCGGGTTGGAATACGGGAAGATGATCGGACGCTCGTTGATCTCCGCCATGGCCTCGATTACGTGCTGGTTGAACAGCTTGGGCACGGTGCTGACACCAATGATGCCGGTCGGCTTCAGCGCCTTCACTGCATCGGCAAAGGTGTCCACGGGTGCATGATCCACCGCGAAAGGCTTCTGGAAATCGGCCATGTCCTGGCGCGACTTCACCATCAGTCCGTTCACATCGAATAGCGCGTTGCGCGCCCGCGCTTCGTCGATTGTCAGACCCTCCAGCACCATCGCCTGGCTAATCAGTTCGGCGATGCCGGTCCCGGCCGAGCCACCGCCCAGGAACAGGAACCGCTGGTCGACAAGCTTCTGCTTCGAGATGTGAAGCGCGGCAAAAATCCCCGCCAGCGCGACCGCGGCCGTGCCCTGGATGTCGTCGTTATAGGTGCAGATCTTGTCCTTGTATCGCGCGAGAAGCGGCACGGCGTTGAAGTTCGCAAAGTCTTCCCACTGGATGCAGCATTTCGGATGCAGCTCCAGCGCGGCTTCAACAAACTCGTTCACGAATGCATGGTATTCGTCGCCGCGTACCCGTTCCTGACGCAAGCCCAGATACAGGGGGTCGTCAAGCAAGTCGCGGTTATTGGTGCCCACGTCCAGCGTCACCGGCAAGCAGTATTGCGGCGGCACGCCTGCGCAAGCCGTGTAGAGCGAAAGCTTGCCAATAGGAATGCCCATCCCGCCGACACCCAGGTCGCCCAGTCCGAGGATGCGTTCGCCATCCGTCACCACGATAAACCGGACGTCCGTCTCAGCCCAGTTTTGCAGCAGCTCCTTCACCCTTCCCCGCGCCGAAATGGGCACATACATGCCCCGCGTCGCACGGAAGATATGGTTGAATTTCTGGCACGCCTCTCCGACCGTCGGTGTGTACACGAGCGGCATAAATGTCGCCGGGTCGGACATGATCGTGGCGTAGAACAAGGTCTCGTTACGAGCCTGGAGATCGGACAGCAGGAGATATTTTTGCAGGTCGTTGTCGAGAGCGGCTAGCTCCGTATGAGTACGCGCAACCTGCAATTCCAGCGAACTGCTGCCCGGCGGAAGCAGCCCTTCAAGATGGTATTGGCGGCGCTCGGCTTCGGTAAAGGCAGAGCCTTTGTTCAGACGGGGATCGCGAAGGATATCGCGGCCGGTAAGCTCGCAAGGTTTTTGCATTGCAATATTCCTTTAAGCCGGCGCATATGGACGGCGCCGGATAGCGTATGAATACGTCGCGTGCCGCCCCTCCAAACACTGGCAATTAGCCAAGCCACGCGACGACGAAAAGACGCAAGCCTTACGACGACAACGCCTGCATGTGGACATACAAATCGCTCTTGCCTTCAAAGCCGATGCCGGGAAGTTCCGGCAAGGTCACATAACCGTTGTGCACTTTCACGCCGTCCGGGAAGCCGCCGAATGGCTGGAACAGATCCGGGTACGATTCGTTGCCGCCCAGGCCGAGACCCGCTGCAATGTTCAATGACATCTGGTGGCCGCCGTGCGGAATGCAGCGTGAACGCGACCAGCCGTGCTGATGCAACATGTCCAGCGTACGCAGATATTCAACCAGCCCATAGCTCAGCGCGCAATCGAATTGCAGATAATCGCGGTCGGCGCGCATGCCGCCATAGCGGATCAGGTTACGCGCATCCTGCATCGAGAACAAATTTTCGCCGGTCGCCATTGGCTTGTCGTAGTAATTTCTTAGCGTGGCTTGCAGCTCGAAGTCCAGCGGATCGCCCGCCTCTTCGTACCAGAACAAATCGTATTGCGAGAGGGCTTTTGCGTACTGGATTGCAGTGTCCAGGTCGAAGCGGCCGTTTGCATCGACGGCAAGCTTTTGACCCTCTTGCAGCACGGATAACACGGCGTCGATCCGGCGCAAGTCTTCGTCAAGCGAACCGCCGCCAATCTTCTTCTTGACCACCGTATAACCGCGGTCAATGTAGCTGCGCATCTCGTCTTTCAGCTTGCTGTAATCCTGCCCGGGATAGTAATAACCGCCGGCAGCATAAACAAAGATCTCGCGATTCGGCGAGCCGTTGCCATAGCGGTCCGCGAGCAACTGGAACAGCGGCTTGCCTTCAATCTTCGCCACCGCATCCCATACCGCCATGTCGATCGTGCCGATGGCCACCGAACGCTCGCCATGTCCGCCGGGTTTTTCGTTCGTGAACATCGCAGCCCAGATCTTGTGCGGATCGAGATTGTTACCCGACGTGTCGAGCAGCGAATCCGGCTCGGCCTCAAGCACGCGCGGAATAAACCGTTCGCGCATCAGCTTGCCTTGGCCATAGCGTCCGTTCGAATTGAAACCGTAGCCTACGACGGGCTTGCCGTCGCGAATGACGTCGGTGATGACAGCGACGAGACTCAGCGTCATCTTGCTGAAGTCGATATACGCATTCCGAATGGATGAACTGATCGGAATGGTCTGCTCGCGGATTTCCACGATTTTCATGTGACTGTCTCCTGAATGCCGCGCAAGGCCGGGTGCGATTGGGAACGCCTGAGCGCATAACGAAGCTTACGCGCGTGCAGTCGTATTACACTTCAACGCTACACATATGATTATTCAGTTTAAGTGAAGAACGACCTCACCTCCGATCTCGAGTTTTTTGTCCAGTTGGCGCGCCTCGGCAGCTTGTCGGCTGCCGCACGTGCGCTCGATCTGACGCCGCCTGCCGCTACGCGGCGGCTCGCACTAATGGAGCAGCGGCTGGGCGTAAGGCTGGTCAATCGCACCACGCGCAGCGCGAGCCTGACCGATGAAGGCGACACATATCTGCGGCACGCTACGCGTATTCTTGCGGCCGTCAGTGAAATGGAAGATGCGGTCTCGCGCAGCCGCGAGGCGCCGCGCGGCATATTGCGCGTGAATGCCTCGCTCGGTTTCGGCCGCACGACCATTGCGCCGCTCGTCTCCGCGTTCGTGCAGCGTTATCCGCAAGTCGAGGTCCAGCTGGATGTCACGGATCGCCCCGTCGATATTGTCGAGCAGGGTTTCGATCTCGCGATCCGCTTCGGCGCGCTACCCGATACGCGGCTCAACGCGCGCCGCATCATGTCGAACCGGCGCTTCCTGTGCGCATCTCCGGCGTATTTGCAACGGTACGGCAACCCGGCCGCGCTGGCGGATCTCACGCGTCACCGGACTATCCTTCACCGTCAGAATGACGACGCCTACGGCGTCTGGCGCTTCACGCGCGACGGCGAGACGGTGTCGGTCAAAGTAAATGGCGGGCTTTCGAGCAATGACGGCGACATCGTGCTCGGATGGGCGCTCGATGGACACGGCATCTCGATCCGCTCAGAATGGGATCTCGCAAAATACCTGGAAAGCGGCCGGCTGAAAGTCGTGCTGCCCGAGTTCCTGCTCCCGCCGGCGGACTTGTTTGTCTATTATCCAAGCCGCCGCAATCAACCCGCGCGCATGCGTGCATTCATCGATTTCCTGGTCGAGCACTTCCGCGCGTCCCAGTAACCCTGCTTAGGCGTATCGACTGCTCTGCCATGACAACTGCCCGCATTGCGTATGTACAGTGGCCCGAAGGATTGCAACCGGCCGGACCGGCATGGGACACCATTCGTCGCGCCGTGGAAACGGGCCGTCCCGACATCCTCGTCACGAATGAAATGCCGTTCGGCCGGTGGCTCGCGGAGCATGAAAACTTCGATGCGCAAGCCGCGCAACGTAGCATCGAACTGCACGAACAAGCCCTCGATGCATTGAGCAAGCTGGGTGCGGCAGCGGTGATTTCATCGCGTCCGGTTGCTTTCGACGGGCGTCTCGCCAACGAGGCGTTCGTGCTGGAATCGAATACGTATCGCATGATCCATCACAAGAAGTACTTCCCGCAGGAACCGGGTTTCTTCGAGGAGGCGTGGTACGACCGTGGCGCGGGAGGATTCGACTGCGTGCAGGTCGGACAGGTCAAAGTGGGTGTTCTGCTCTGCACCGAGTTGTTCTTCAACGACCGCGCGCGTGCGTATGGCCGTGACAGAGCGGATCTGATCGTCACGCCGCGAGCGTCTGGAACGTCGTTGTCGCGATGGAAAACGGCCGGCACGATGGCGGCTATCGTGTCGGGTGCATGGTTCATTAGTTCGAACCGGCATGGTCCGGGGGCGCTTGGCCAACAGTTTGGCGGCGTCGGATTCGTGGTGTCGCCTCAGGGTGTTCTGCTTGAGGAAACCAGTGAAGCAACGCCGATGCGCATTGTCACAATCGACCTTGATGAAGCTCGCACGCAGAAAGCGCAGTACCCGTGTTACGTGAAAGAGATGCCCTGATTCGGACGGGTCCACATCCGACAGACGCACGATGGCGAGCATTTATTGCTGAGTTGTTCGGTAACCATTGAGCTACGCGATTTTATTGCCGAAAGCGATCCACTCATATGCACCACCCTGGGGAACCGGACCCATTGTTGCGGTATCGGAAAATATTTTTCGCCGAAACTATCGTTCAATATCGACAATAGGCGGCCTAGACTTGTTTTCATCAGAAGCGCATGCAGACATTCACATTGGGTCTCTACGGCTTCCGAAATCGAAAACAAACTCTGGAGGTGACGTCATGACTAAGTCAGGCAAGTTATCTGCGTTATTGCTGCCGGCGCTGCTTGTTGCGTCTGCGTTAGCCGCTCCTGCCATTGCGTTTGCGCAGGACAACAACGCACCAATGACGCGTGCGGAGGTCCGTGCCCAACTGACCCAGCTGGAGAAGGCAGGCTACAGCCCGGCGACAAACGACAACTACTATCCTCAAGCGCTCCAGGAAGCACAGCAACGCGTTGATGCGTCGAACGGGACTGCGGCGCAAGCCTATGGCCCATCGACTAGCGGTACGTCAGCTTCAGGTTTGCACGTTCCTGTTGAACCCGCTTCCGGCGACGCCCAGCACTCGATCTACTTTGGTCACTAGCATTTGATCGTGCCGCTAAGTACTAAGAAGTCGCTAAGTAGTCCGCTAAGCGCACGAACAAAAAAATCGCTCATTGCTTAAAGGCGCTGAGCGATTTTTTTATGTGGCAAACAACTAAGTCATGCTCAGCAACAGCCAGGTTTAACCACGCACTGGTTTCTGCAATATCGCGAGAACAGCGCCGGCGGCAAGCATGATCGATGAATAGATGAGCCCGCGAGCTAAGCCCGCACCATCCGAAGTCCAGCCGATGAACATCGGCCCGACGATTTGCCCCACAGCAAACACGATCGTAAATGTGCCGATTCCGCGCGTCCATTGCGTAGCCGGAAGATTGTGCCGGACGAACGCGGTAGTTGACGCCACGGCCGATAAAAACGTCGCCCCAAATAACGCACCCGATACGAATGCCACTGCTGGTTGAGTGAACACCGCTGGTATCAAGGTCGCGGACGCGAGGATCGCGTTAAAGACCGCCAATGCCTGGTCGCCGCTCATGCGATTGAGCAGGCCTGACCAGAGCCTCGCTGAGACAATAGTGGCCAGACCGAGCAGCACATAGAACCCGGTCACGACCGCCGCGCTCATGTTGGCCGCTCGAAGCAGCGCGATCAGAAAGGTCATGTAGCCGATATAACCTACACCGAACATCGCGTAACCGGCCAGTATGAAACCGACACGTCGCCAGGGCAAAGCACCCGGACGCTGTGTCGATGCCACATGTGCGGGGGAAATATCCAGCGCAGGTTCGCTTTGTTCGATCTTGCGCGCGGCGGCAATGGCCGCTATGGACGCCAGCGCGCAGGCCGCGGCCAAAGCGAACCACGCCCATTGCCAGCCATGCGGACCGTTGAACGTGGTCACGGGCACCAGCAATGCCGCGACGACTATCCCGCTGCCCGCACCACCGTAATAAAGTCCGAGCACGAGGCCTGCATCGCGTGGATGAGCCGTTGCAAGACGCGCTGCCAACACCCCGCCGCCGGCGAAGATCAACGCACTGCTGATACCGGTGACGACCCGTTGAGCGAGCAACGCATGCGTATCGGAAACCAGTCCGCCAAGGGTCATCAACGCCGCCGTCAGGACGCATCCGGCGATAAAGCAAACGCCCATTGACCATCGACGCGATACAAACGGAAATGCAAGCGCGCCTAGCAGATAACCTAGCGCGTTAGCGGTGTTCATCGCGCCGGCTTGCGCGAAGCTCCAGCCGAGATCGGCCTTCATGGCGGGCAGCAGGAGTGCGTAGGAGAAGCGCGTGAGGCCCAGCGCGATTGCGCTGCCGAACGACAAACCCGCGGCGAGAACGAGCGTGTGCTGGCGAGAGCGTGATGCGTGAACGGGTGCTAAGTGTGCCGCGGTACTGCGTGTGTCGTCGATCATCGGCTAAGTCGGCCTGTGGCTGACGGGCTAAGAGAATCGGACGTTAGCGTTATTCGATGCAGCCACGATATCTGGCAGCATGTTGCTGTGGCAACGCCTTAGACTCAATGCGACCTCGCCCTGCTCAAAGCCCTGATGCCTGGTCCGCCCTTATGCTTTGGCGGAAACCACACTCTTAAGCCGCCCTACTTCTCGCTAGGCGCACCCGATGGCCTGACACTCGTACACGTGACCACGCATCCCAACACGAGCGCCACGCCGGTCACCACCAGCGCGCCGTTTGCCAGCCCGACGCCGGCAACGGCAACCGAACACGCGGCATATCCATTCAACGCCGCGATAAAAGCCGGATACGCGCGATCGGCCATTGCCATTGCGAGGTAAGCGCCGATCAACGCGACCATCGCGCCGATGATCACCACCGCCACCGCGCCGCCTTCGAACCCTGCTGTGTAGGCAATCACCGTACACAACGCAGCGCAGGCAAAGTGCATCGTGCTACTCAGTTTTGTATTCGAAACCCTGAAGCGCACGCGGCTCAATACGAACGCCAACGCAATCGCCACGATGCCGCCGAACGCCGTCCACTCGATTGAAGCGCCTGGATCGAAGCCGAGCGCACGATCCGCCGATGCCGACGCCAGCGCGGCCAGCGCCAGCGCACTTTGCAGCGACGCCGGCGTGGTCCTGCCCAAGCGCGGCATCAGCACGGCGAACGCAGCGATGGCCAGCGCCACGAGCGTCGAGTCGAAGCCCGTTGCCATGCCGTAAGCCACGATCACCGCCGCGCCCACGCCCGTTGCATCGCGTAATGCCTGCCGCCGCGTGGGCGAGACACGGCCCGGGGCCTTCAAACTTTGCATCGACGCCATCACTGCAAACGCACACAACGCACCGTCGAGCATTGATGTCTCCGCATCAGAGCAAGCGATTGACCAGGGTCCCGATCCCTTCGATCGAGACACGCACCTCGGCGCCATCCTTGATCGAGCCGATCCCGAGCGACGTGCCGCAAGCGATGACATCGCCCGGTTCGAGCGTCATGTCATGCGAGATCAGGCTGACCTGTTCGGCGGGCGTGAAGATCATGTCGTCGATCGGATAATTCTGCCGCTCGACGCCATCGAGCGTGGTGATCACGCGCGCCGCACGCCAGTCGAATCCGGTAGCGATAGTAGGTCCGAGGCACCCGAATGTATCGAATCCCTTCGCGCGGCACCATTGCGGAAAGTTCGGATCTTCCTGCAAGAGTTCGCCGGCCGTGACGTCGTTGACGCACGTGTAGCCGAAGATCGCGGCCTCGGCTTCTTCCACCGATACCGACGAGCAGCGCCGGCCAATCACAATGCCGAGCTCGCCTTCGTAGGCGATCTTGCCGTCGTAGCTGACGGGCCGGCGTATCGCTTCATTCGTGCCGATAACGGTCCGTGCAGGTTTGATCAGGAACAGAGGATGTTTGGGCGGCGCTTTATCGAGTTTCTTCGATAACGCGTAGAAGTTGTTCCAGAGCGCGACGATCTTGCTTGGCTGACACGGTGCCAGCAACGCGATCTCGTCGATGCTCAACTCCTTGCCGCTTGGCTCTATGCTGCCAATGTCGAAGGGAGAACCCTCGTACTGCATCACACGCGTACCATCTTCCGACAGCGTGCCAAAGCCCACCATGCCATCGGCGCGGGAAAAACGAATCCAGTTAGCCACGTTGAAAGCCCTGAAGAAGTGGTGCTGCCGTCGTTGAAGAGCGGCAGCCGGAACCGGCAGCGATGCGCGCCCGCATGCAGGCACGCAAACGCGACACGAACCTAGATCGCCCCGAGGCTTCGCAGTGTCGCGACCTGATCGGGCGAATAGCCAAGCTCCGCCATCACTTCATCCGTATGCTCGCCCAGAAGAGGTGAGCGCACGACGTCCGTGGGGCTATCGGAGAGCTTGATCGGGTTGCCGACGGTCAGGTACTTGCCGCGCACAGGATGGTCCACTTCGACGATCGTGCCGGTCTTGCGCAACGATGGGTCTTCGGCAATTTCCTTCATCGAGAGAATCGGTCCGCACGGAATATCGTGCTGATTCAGGATCTCCATGGCTTCGAACTTGGTCTTGGTCATGGTCCACTGTTCGATCTCGGCGAAGATGCCCTTGAGGTGCGGAAGCCGTGCGGCGGGCGTGCGGAAGTCGGGATGATCGATCCATTCTTCCTTGCCGATCACCTTGCAGATCTCGCCCCAGACCGGCGCTTGCGTGATGAAGTAGATGTACGCGTTCGGATCGGTTTCCCAGCCCTTGCACTTCAGGATCCAGCCCGGCTGACCACCGCCCGATGCGTTGCCGGCGCGCGGCACGGCCTCGCCGAACGTGCCGTTCGGGTACTGCGGATATTCCTTCATCGTGCCGGTGCGTTCGAGCCGTTGCTGATCGCGCAGCTTCACGCGGCAGAGGTTGAGCACGCCGTCTTGCATCGCGGCGAGCACCTTCTGGCCGCGGCCGGTCGCGTTGCGTTGATAGAGCGCGGTGACAATGCCAAGCGCGAGATGCAGGCCCGTGCCTGAGTCGCCGATTTGCGCGCCACTGACGACTGGGGGGCCGTCGTCGAAGCCTGTTGTCGATGCCGCGCCGCCTGCGCATTGCGCGACGTTCTCGTAGACCTTGCAGTCTTCGTAGGGGCCGGGACCGAAGCCTTTCACCGACGCCACGATCATCCTCGGGTTCAGTTCCTGGATGCGTTCCCACGTGAAGCCCATTCGGTCGAGTGCACCGGGGGCGAAGTTTTCGACCAGCACGTCGCATGTTTTGACGAGCGACTCGAGGACCTTCTTGCCGTCCGGATTTTTCGTGTCGATGGTGATCGAACGTTTGTTGTGGTTCAGCATGGTGAAGTAAAGACTGTCGGCGTCGGGGATATCACGCAGTTGTTCGCGCGTGATGTCGCCTGCGCCGGCACGCTCGACCTTGATGACATCGGCGCCGAACCATGCAAGCAATTGCGTGCAGGTGGGGCCGGATTGAACGTGCGTGAAATCGAGGATACGCACCCCGTCGAGGGCTTTGCTCATGCCTGTCTCCTAACCTTTAGCAGGTTTTATCGTGGTACTTGCGATGCGCTTCGGTCATGCCATGTGGCCGTGCCGGGCTTTAGTGTTGCGGATTTTTTGCTGTTTGCATTTCTTCTGACCATGATGGGCCGTTTTTCTGCGGTTCTGTAGTTGGGGTGGCCCCTCATGGTGGGGTGAATCCGCGCTGCTCTTCTGATATACAATATTCTATACACAGTATTAGTCAAGGGATTTTGCGCGGCACGCGAGGGGTTGTGCGGTGCGGTACGGCGAAGATGCTTGCGCGGTGGCGGATGGTAGGCGGGTTTTGCTGCGATGCGAGAGGGGATGAATTTATGGCTGTTCGCGGTGGAGTTCTCGGTTTGGGCCGAGTGGCGCCAAGTTCTAGCGTTAGCGGTCTGGTTCAATGCCGGGTTGCTGCTTTCCAGGTCTTCGCGCGTTTAGTGTTAGTTGATTTCTTTATCACTATTAGCCACTGTGCGTGGCGGCACGTCATTTCTTTGTCCAAAGCGACAAAGAAACGAAGCAAAGAAAACGCTTTCACCGCTCTACCCTAAGTGTCCACAGCGTGCAGTTTTGATTCATGGGTGCCCCAAAAGCACGGTGCTCGCCAGAGCTTAGGATGTTTGAACCCCTCCTTCTCGCGAATCCTGACAGTAAAACGCTTCGCCCCGTACGCTCTCGGGCAAGCACTATTGCTCAGGAATCCGTACTGCATCACGTATATTTTAGATTGCAAGTCTTTGGCGGGTACGCAGTTGTTAGAAATGCATATTAATTTGGAGACCGGTTTTCCGCGGATAGCGCGGGGCGCACCTTGGGCAGGTTCAGTCACTGGTGGCGAAGCGTGGGGTATCCGTGTTCGGAGAAAGAGGGGTTCACACATCCGTGGCTCTGGCGAGCACCGTGCTTTTGGGGCACCCATGAATCAAAACTGCACGCTGTGGACACTTAGGGTAGAGCTGTTAAAAGCGCTTTCTTTGCTTCGTTTCTTTGTCGCTTTGGACAAAGAAATGACGCGCCGCCACGCGCAGTGGCTAATAGAGCAAAAGAAATGAGCCAACACTAAACCCGCGAGTACCTAGAAAGCAGCAACCCGGCATTGACTCCGACCGCTAACGCCAGAACCCGTGCAACCCGGCAATGAACCAGACCGCTAACGCAGGAACCCGTGCAACCCGGCATAGACCCAGACCGCTAACGCCAGAACCCAAAAAAGGCCAACCCGCTAACCCCCAAGCGCCAGCGCCCCGCCCTTCCCACTTAATCCAGAAAATCGCAATTCGCCTCAACAAACGCGGCCAGATCAAGCGAATGCTGGCGCACCAGCCTCTCGACCAATTCGGTATCCCGCGCTTCAAGCGCCTCGATAATCCTCATATGGTCCTCAATCGAGCGCGCCGCCCGATCACTCTGCGAAATCGTCATCTTCCGGATCGCGCGCACGTGCACGAAAATATTCTTGATCGTATCGAAGATGATCTGCGACTTGCTCAACTGCACAATCGCCTGGTGAAAGGCAATATTCGCCTCCGAATACTCCTCAATATGCTCGGCCGGCGCCTGATTCTGAAAATGGTCAAACATATGCCGCAACGAAACAATCTCCGCATCCGTCGCGCGCTGCGTCGCAAGCCTCGCCGCCATGCTTTCCAGCGCGGCCCACATGTTGATCATCTCGACAATCTCGTGCTTCGTCTTCCGCACGATATAAATCCCACGCCGCGGCACCGTGCGCAGAAACCCTTCCTGCTCAAGCAACGTCATGGCTTCGCGAATCGGTGTGCGACTCACGCCCAACGCCTCGGTCAAATCTTTTTCATCCAGCCTGATCTCTTCCCGCGAACGATAAATATCCGCCTCGGAAATGGCCTGGCGCAGCCGCGCATACGCCTGATCCCGCAACGATACCGTCGCGTTGATCGGCGCCAGCGAAAGCGTCACGCCAGCAGGCTTACCTTCCCCACGCGGCTCAAGAAGACCGGCCGGTGTTGCAGCAACTTCAGTATCAGATGGCATTGATAGTTTGATGTCCCAGGTTCCGCGCGCCCGTCGTCGCCCGTGTACCCGTGCCGCCGCTCTGGTCATCCGCCGTCAAACCAGCGTACCGACCGTTCTCCTGCGCGCGCTGCAACACGTCTTGCGGCAACGCCGATGCCAGTGCAAACGTCACACCCACACCACCCGCTACCAAGGCAATCCCGATCACGACTAATAAAACGATGCTCATTTCCGGCTCCTAGTGGTTTACTCCAAGAGCCTTCAGTATATGTTGCGTCGCAATGCGACGCAACATATTTCGTATGTGATATATCAGAAACAACAACCCTTCTGTGTTCGCAGTTTAAGCGGCTTTTTGCGAACGCGTGAAGGATTCAATCGTTTTGATACTTGGCTTGGCGGTGCCTTGGTTGACGCCTTCCCGCAGCTTGATGAGCGCCAGGACGGCATCGATCATCGGCGTGTCGACGGCAAGCTTCCGGCCGATTTCCTGCACGACGGTCACAATTGGATCAATTTCCATAGGACGGTGTGCTTCGCAATCCATCAGCATCGAGGTCTTGTGCGCCCCGACCGCAGCCGCGCCGTTGATGCGCTTCTCCACATCGACACGGAAATGAACGCCGAGTTGTTCCGCAATGCCCTGCGCCTCTTCCATCATCTGGCGTGACAGCTTGCGTACGGCCGGATCACTGGTGAGGACATCGAGCGTGGCGCCCGTCAGCGCGCTGATAGGGTTGAAACACAGGTTGCCCCACAGCTTCAGCCAGATCTCGTCGCGGATGTTGTCGCGCATCGGCGCTTCCATGTCGGCGGCGCTCATGATGTCGTGGAACGCCTGCAGGCGCGGCGTCACCAGCCCGCTCGGCTCGCCGATGGGAAATTTCTTGCCATACACATGACGGATCACGCCGGGTTCCGCAATTTCGGCGGCGGGAATCAGCACGCAGCCTATCGCCCGCTCCGGTCCGAGCACTTGCCATTGCCGGCCGCCCGGATCGACGCTTTCCAGCGTGGTGCCGGCCAATGCGCCGCCGTGCTCATGGAAATACCAGTACGGCAGGCCGTTCACTGCCGTGACCACCGCGGTATCCGGCCCCAGCAGCGGCTGCATCAAGTCGACTACGCCCGGCACCGAATGCGCCTTGAGCGCAATCACCACGTAATCCTGTGGCCCGAGCTCCGCGGGATTGTTCGTGCAGCGCACCTTGACGGTGTGCTCCTCGCCATCAATCTGCAAGCGCACGCCGTTTGCCTGCATGGCGGCCAGATGCGGCCCCCGTGCGACGAAACTGACATCCGCTCCCGCCCGGGCAAGCTGCGCCCCCATGTAACCGCCGATCGCACCGGCGCCGTAAATGCAAATTTTCATTGTCGTCTCCTGGACCATTCCATCTTCTGATATACAACATATTAGATTCAGTATTGGATAACTGCCGCGAAAGCGCAAGAAAAAAGCGCGACTCTTTTTCAAGGAGCCGCGCTTCGAATACTCAGCGGATTTCGGGTCAGGCGTGTGCGGTTTGCAGCGGCTTATGTTCCTCATCATAGGACGAAACGACGTGCGTCCAGATACGCGCTGCCCGCACCGGCAACGTACGGTTTTTCCGCTTCGCGAGCGCAACGGTTCGCGTCACCGACGGCCACAGCGGCACTGACTGAACCAACGCCTGCGCCGACGCTGCGCCTGCGTGCATCGGCTGGATGCCGATTCCCAGTCCCGCCGCGACCATGTGCTCGACGCTTGCGGCCTGCGTCAATCGCTGAAGCCTGACGTTCGACGCGCCGTGTTCATCGAGCGAACGCGCGATGACATCGAAACTGCCGGCGCCGTCGTCGAGAACAAACAGACTCGCGCCGCTCAGGTCGCGCCATCGCACCGTGGCATGGGACGCCAGCGTATGACGCGCCGGCACGATCGCACACACAGGATCGGAGAACAGCGTTTCCGTCGATAAATCGCGGAGATAGGTAGGATCACTAATATCAAGCGGACCGGTCAGCACACCCATGTCGGCATCGCCGGCGCGCACGAGTTCGAGCACCCTGCCCTGCGGCGCATCATGCAACGTCAACGCGATATTGGGGTAGCTCGCCCGGCATGATGAAAGCAGCGCCGGAAGCACCGAAGCGACCAGGCTGGAACTGCTCGCAATGGACACCACGCCGTTTTCGACCGTAGAAACCTGCTGGCCAAAACGTAGCGCCACTTCGAGTTCATCGACCAGTAACGCAATGCGGGGAAGCAATGCGCGGCCCGTATCGGTGAGAGCGACCTGCCGCGTCGTGCGGTCGAACAACCTCAGTTCGAGCAGGTCTTCCAGTTCCCTGATGCTGCGGCTCGCCGCCGACTGCGTGACGCCGAGCGCATTGCCGGCCTGCGTGAAACTCCGATGCTGCGCAAGGATCACGAACAAGCGTAACTGCTGCAGCGACACGCCCGACGACTTCAATCCTCCCTGTCCCTGCGCGGAATCAGTCTGGCTTCGAGTCATTGTGCCGACGAGTTGCGCGGGGTTTCTGTCCAGGCTGTCTGAAACCTGGCGGCGTCGAGCCGGCTCGACTCGGCAACCGTGTTATCGATCCAGCGCTTTCTCATCGGCGCGAGCACGAATTTCGCGCACAAGCCTGCAGCAATCGAAACAGTCGCTGTCACGATGAACACCGCGTCCCACGAGCCGATGGCCGACAGCACCGAGGCGAGCGGTACCAGCATGGAGGCCGTACCCTTCGCCGTGTAGAGCGTACCGGCGTTGGCGGCGGCGTATTTGCTGCCGAAGGTATCGGCGCACGTGGCCGGGAAGATCGAGAAGATTTCACCCCAGCACAGAAACGTCACGGCTGCGAAGAACATGAACAGGTAAGGGTTGTGGCCGAACTCCATGAGGCCGAGCAACGCCACGCCTTCGCCGATAAAGATGAAGAACATGGTGTTCTCGCGGCCGATCTTGTCGGAGATCCAGCCGCACAGCGGACGCGTGAAGCCGTTGCACAGGTTATCGATCGACAGCGCCATGGTCAGGAGCGGCAAGGTCACGCCGAGCAGGTTGACCGGCATCTTGGCGAAGCCGTATTCCTTAGCGATCGGACCGAGTTGCGCAGTGGCAATCACACCACCCGCCGCCACGAACACGAACATCATGTACAGCACCCAGAAGAGCGGCGAGCGCACCATCTGGCCGGTCGTGTAGTCGATCTTCGATGCCACTACGCGCTTGGCCGGAACGGCATAAGCCGGCGGCCTCGGACGCACCAGCAGCATGCCCAGCAACAGGATGCAGACGCCCTGGAAGATGCCGAAGAACACGAAGGTGTGTTCGTAGCCCGAGCGCTGGATCATGTTCGAGATGGGGATGACCGTGACCGCCGCGCCTGCGCCGAAACCTGCTGCTGTCAAACCGGCAGCGAGGCCGCGCTTATCCGGGAACCACTTGAGCGCGGTGCCTACGCAGGTGCCGTACACGCACCCCGCGCCCACGCCGGCAATCACGGCTGCAATGTAGAGATGGATCAGGCTGGTTGCGTTTGCATCGATAATCCAGCCCAGCGCCGCGCAGATCGAACCGCCGATGACGACCGGCCGCGGACCGAATTTATCGACGAGCCAGCCTTCGAGCGGCACCAGCCAGGTTTCCGTGACGATGAAAATGGTAAACGCCGTTTGAATCGCTGCCTGGCCCCAGTGATGTTTCGCATCCATGGGGACTACGAACAAAGTCCACGCGTACTGCAAGTTGGCGACCAAGCCCATGCAGATAATGCCGATGGCTAGCTGAGCCCACCGATTGTTATGCAATCCCATTTTGGGCTGACCAGCGGCCGGTGCCGTCGCTGCGTTTGCCATGTCTGTCTCCGTTATGTTTCAGCGCTCGTGCGGCGCGTAATCAGCTTCTTCATCGACTGCTTCGCCAATGATTCAATCGACTGCGGCACACCGTGGGTTGCTCACCGGTGTGAAGGGACTTGGTCGGTCAGGAAACGTGTTCGTGGCGCCGTTGGGCGGATACGGCCATGCCCATCCCCCAGGCCGTAAAAAGTAAAAGCGATTAAAAGCGGTGAAAGAAGAATCATTTTTGAAGCGATTCCCAATGTGCGATGTTCTTATAGGGATGACCCTGACTTCTGCCTTCTCCCCGCGTGCACCTTACGAAACTACCGCACGTTGAAAGCATCCTGCGACAGAAAAACGATTAGGGAAAGTTAGAAAAATTTATTGTATAAATACAGGATCGTTTATAGGTGGAGATCCGCCATGATGCGTAATGCGACGCTCAGGCAACTGAAAATATTCGAAACGGTGGCACGGCGGCTCAGCTTTTCCCGCGCCGCCGAAGAGCTCTACCTCACCCAGCCGGCCGTCTCCACGCAGGTCAAGCAACTTGAGGAGCACGCGGGACTGCCGCTGTTCGAGCAGCTCGGCAAGAAGATCTACCTGACATCTGCCGGTCAGGAAATGCTTCACCACAGCCGCGCGATCCTCGAACAATTTCGGGAAGCTGACGACGCCATGGCCCGGCTCAAGGGTATTTCCGGGGGCACGCTGAACGTGGCCGTGATCAGCGCCGGGGACTATTTCTTCCCTCGCCTGCTGGCCGAATTCACCAAACGCAATCCCGACGTCAAGCTGAACCTCGCCGTTCATAACCGCGAGGAATTGCTGCACCAGCTCACCGACAACCTCACCGACCTCGCGATCATGGTTCGCCCGCCGAAGGACATGGACACCGAGAACGTGTCGTTTGCCCCGCACCCCTACGTGATCGTGGCGCCGCCTGATCATCCGCTGGTGGGCAAGAAGAACATTGCGCTGGAGTCGCTTGTCGACGAGCCGTTCATCGTCAGGGAGCGCGGCTCCGACACCTGGAATTCGATGGAGGAAGGCTTCGCGGGACGGCTCAAGCCGCTGAACATCGCGATGGAAATCACGAGTACCGAAACGATCAAGCAGGCGGTTATCGCAGGCATGGGGATCAGCTTCCTGTCGGCACATACGGTCAGCATGGAGTTGCAGATCGGGCGGCTGGCGGTCCTCGACATTGCGGGTTTTCCCGTGATGCTCAACTGGTATCTCGTGCATCGTCATAACAAGCGGCTTCCGGCAGTGGCGATGGCGTTCAAGCAATTCCTCATCGACGAAGGGGCGGCGCAAATCTCGGCCATTACACATATCGGGTAAACCATCTATTAGGTATCTTTAATAGTCAGGCTAAAAACAAGTGACTATCGTATATGGATGGTTCTTTCTATCCTGCAGTTAAGCCAAGCAGCCCACATCACGCTGCCCGTCATGCTTAATTAGGAGACGACCATGAACCGTTCACAAGCCACGATCGCCGATGCGCGCGAACTCCAGACTCAGCTTTGCGCCTACAACAGCGCCTTCGAAGAACTTGACCTGATGTTCCGCTGGGACGTCGAAACGCTTCAGTCGCTGACGCACGCTGCAAGCGATCAGGCGCGCATTGAGCAGTACATCGAAGCGCATTGCCCCCACTTGCTCAAGGCGTACAGCGCGGAATTCCTCTGCCAGGCCATCGTGGACAGGAAAAACGCGTATTACGAAGCGTGCCGTGCAACGACCATCGCCCGGGCCGACGACACCCGCGGCGCACGCATGTGGCGCCCGGAGTGCGACAGCCCCCACGCTAAAGCCGCTTGATACTGAATGCATAGAGTTAATCGCGCCTGAGGTCATGCCTCAGGTACCCAGCATCAGCTTATGAGCAACTACTAAGCTCTCGAAAGGGGCGGGTTAATCAACCCGCCCCTTTCTTGCATCCTGCTCATTGCGCCAAAGACACCCACACGCTCTTCGGCTCCGTGAAGTTCTCGATAGCCACGTCCCCATGCTCGCGGCCAAAGCCCGAATCGCCTGAGCCGCCCCACGGCAATCTCACATCGGTATAACCGTACATATTCACCCAGACAGTGCCCGCCTTGAGCGCCGACGCCATCCGATGTATTCGTCCTATGTCCCTGCTCCACACGCCCGCTGCGAGGCTGTACAGCGTCCCGTTGGCAATGCGCACGGCGTCTGCCTCATCGTCGAAAGGAATCACGCTGACCACCGGCCCGAAGATCTCTTCCTGCGAGATGCGCATTTCGTGCTCGACATTGGCAAACACTGTGGGCTCGACAAAATAGCCTCGCTCGCCCCATCGCCTGCCACCGGATACCACTGACGCCCCTTCGCTCTTTCCAATGTCCACGTAGTCGAGCACCGACTGCATCTGTTTCGCGGAAATAAGCGGTCCCATCGACGTTTCTTTCTGCGATGGATCACCCAGCGTGATCGACTTCGCACGCTGCGCCAGACGTTCGACGATCTCGTCATACACCGGTCGCTGGACCAGCACCCGAGAGCCCGCCGAGCACACCTGCCCCGCGTTGAAAAAGATCCCCGACGCAGCCGCGCGTGCGGCCTGATCGAGGTTGGCATCGGCGAAAATGACGTTGGCGGACTTGCCGCCGAGTTCGAGCGTGACGCGCTTGAAGTTGACCGCCGCACCCTGCAGGATTCCTCGTCCAACCGATGGCGAGCCCGTGAACGTGACCTTGTCCACGCCGGGATGCGCGACTAGCGCGTCGCCCACCACGGAGCCCTTGCCGGTAACAATATTCAGTACACCTGGCGGTACGCCTGCTTCCAGCGCCAGGCGTCCCAGCATCAGCGCCGATAACGGCGTCAGCTCCGCAGGCTTGACGACCAGCGTGCAGCCGCACGCAAGCGCGGGCGCGATCTTCCACATGCCGATCATCAACGGGAAATTCCACGGCACGATCGCCGCGACCACGCCGACCGGTTCGCGGACGGTATAAGTCAACGCGTCGGGGCGTGTGGGCACCACTTGTCCATTGATCTTGTCGCACCAGCCCGCGTAATACGCGAGGGTGTCGATAGCGGCCGGTACATCCTGGCGCCGCACGCCGGAGATTGGCTTGCCGGCGTCCAGACTTTCTACCGCGGCAATTTCATCCTGATGCGTGCGCATCAGTTCGGCAAAGCGCATCAGGATCCGGCCGCGCTCGGATGCCCTGATTGCATTCCACGGCTTCAACGCGGCGCGCGCCGCTTGCACCGCACGGTCGACATCAGCCGCCGTGCCCTGGGCGACGCTCGCTATCTGCGTCTCAGTCGATGGATCGATGATGCTCGAATACGCGCCGCCACCGGGCGCCACTGCTTCGCCACCAATCAGCAGCTCGTAACGTTTCACGTCCGCTTGGGCGGTCATTGTTCTCTCCTTTTACCGTAATGCAGTCCCGCGCGCCGTCCCGGGTTTAGTCCCTGAGTTCGGATCACGCGCCGGATTTTGCTTCGAGTTCAGCGAGGCGCTTGCGCAGGTTTCGTTCTTCAGTGAAGCGGCTCGTTTCATCGCGTATGACGGCGACAATGCCGGTCACACTCTTCTCCGGGCCCGCTGAATGCAGCAGCGCGACCGTGAATGCGATCGATAAAGACCGGCCGTCCTTGTGCACGGCCGGCACGCGCAGCACGTCGTGTCCGTAACGGGTCTCACCGGTCGCCATGGTTTTTTCATAGCCGCTCCAGTGACGCCCGCGCAAGCGTTCGGGAATGATGAGGTCCAGCGAATTGCCCAGCGCTTCTTCAGGGGTAAAGCCGAACATGCGCTCGGCAGCGGGGTTCCATAAGGTGATTGCGCCACTGGCGTCGGAGATGACGACCGCGTCGCCGATCACGTTGATCAGCTGCTCGAAATCGATGGGGGGGGTTGTCTGCGCGGCGCTATTCATGATTGAAATGGCCTTTCTATTCAGGTAGCGATTCTTGCCGCGCCGTGGGTCCATCAAGGCCATCCACGGCGCCGCACTTTCGTGCTTGTTTCGCGCTTATTCCGCGCTTACTTCACGTTTCAAACGGCTTGTTGCTTATGCAAGTTGGCGATTTGCGCGCTGCTGTAACCGAGGCGCTCGAGCACTTCGTCCGTATGCTCGCCCAGTAACGGCGATGCCGTAATTTCCGGCTTCATATCCGAGAACTTGATCGGGCTGCCGACCGTCAGATACGAGCCACGCTCCTTGTGGGGAACTTCAGTAATCGTACCGCTTTCACGCAGCGACGGATCGTTGGCCAGTTCTTTCATCGTCAGCACCGGCGCGCACGGAATATCGAACTTGCGCAGGATGTCCACCGCTTCGAACTTGGTTTTATCGGCGAGCCATTCTTCGATCGTCTTGAAGATGTCGAAGATATGCGGCTGACGCGCCGTCGCCGTGTTGTAGTTCGCGTCTTCAATCCACTCAGGTTTGCCGATCGCGCGGCAAATCGGCGTCCACGCGTGACCCTGGATCGTGAAGTAGATGTACGAGTTCGGATCGGTTTCCCAGCCCTTGCATTTCAGCACCCAGCCCGGCTGACCACCGCCGCCGGCATTGCCGCCTCGCGGAACCACATCGCTGAATTCGCCGTGCGGGTATTGCGGATATTCCTCCAGGTAGCCCAGCCGGTCCAGACGCTGCTGGTCGCGCAACTTCACGCGGCACAGGTTCAGTACGCTGTCCTGCATCGATACAGCGACCTTCTGCCCCTTGCCCGTCTTGTCGCGTCCAATCAGCGCCGTCAGGATGCCGATGGCCAGGTGCATACCCGTGTTGCTGTCGCCCAGTGCGGCCGCGCTGATGGTCGGCGGACCGTCCCAGAAGCCGGTGGTCGAGGCCGCGCCGCCTGCGCACTGCGCGACGTTTTCGTAGACTTTCAGGTCGTCGTAATGGTGGCCGTCGCTGAAGCCTTTCACGGAAGCCAGGATCATCTTCGGATTCAGTTCCTTGATGTACTGCCATGGGAAACCCATCCGGTCGAGCGCGCCCGGACCGAAGTTTTCCACCATTACATCGGATTCCTTAATAAGTTTTTCCAGGACTTCCTTGCCTTCCGGCTTCTTCGTGTCGAGCGTGAGCGACTTCTTGTTGCTGTTGAGCATCGTGAAATACAGTGCATCGACGTCCGGGATATCGCGCAATTGCGTGCGGGTAACGTCGCCCGAACCCGGGCGTTCCACCTTAATTACATCGGCGCCAAACCACGCAAGCAATTGCGTGCAGGCGGGACCTGCCTGCACGTGCGTGAAGTCGATAATCTTGATTCCCTCAAGTGGCTTGCTCATGGTTCCTGTCTCCTGACTCACTGGCTAAAGGTGGGTGACTCATGTTCTGGCTGCGGCATCGGCGGCGCGGTTTGACAAGACCACCGATGCCCGCGGTAACGTCCAAGCGGATTACTTTTTCATCGCCGTGCTTTGCGGGTTCAGATTCGTCAGGCGGCCGCTTTCAGTACCGGCGGCTTCATCGATAACCGCGTTGATGAGCGTCGGCTTGCCTGACGCAATGGCTTCCTGCAGTGCCGCGGTCAGTTCTTCCGGCGTCGTCGCATGCCGGCCGATACCGCCGAATGCCTCGATCATCTTGTCGTAGCGCGCGCCCTTGACGAACACCGTCGGGGCAACGTCCTTGCCGCCGGTCGGGTTCACGTCGGTGCCGCGATACACGCCGTTGTTGTTGAACACAATCGTGCAAACCGGCAGGTCGTATCGGCAGATCGTTTCGAGTTCCATGCCGCTGAAGCCGAACGCGCTGTCGCCTTCAATGGCGACCACCGGCTTGCCGCTCGTGACCGCCGCACCAATCGCGAAGCCCATGCCAATACCCATGATTCCCCACGTACCCGAGTCGAAACGCTTACGCGGCTCATACATGTCGATGATGCTGCGGGCGTAGTCCAGCGTGTTCGCCCCTTCGTTGACCACGTTGATATCCGGGCGCGTTTTCAACACGTCGCGGATCGCGCGCAGTGCGCTGTGGAAATTCATCGGCGAAGGGTTCTTGGCCAGCGTCGCGGCCATCTTCTCCAGGTTCTTGTTCTTGCGTTCGGAGATTGCGCCAGTCCATTCGGTGCTCGGCTTCGGGAAGCTTGCATCGATGCCATCGAGCAACGCCGACACGCAGGAACCGATATCGCCGATCACCGGCGCGGCGATGGCCACGTTGCTGTCGATTTCCGTCGGCGAGATGTCGACCTGGATGAATTGCTTGGGCGCTGCGCCCCACGTCTTGCCCTTGCCGTGCGACAGCAGCCAGTTCAGGCGCGCGCCGATCAGCAGCACGACGTCAGCTTCCTGCAGCACAAAGGAACGCGCGGCGGACGCCGATTGTTCGTGCGTATCGGGCAACAATCCCTTGGCCATCGACATCGGCAGATAAGGAATGCCGCTCTTTTCCACGAGCTCGCGAATCTGCGCGTCGGCCTGCGCATAAGCCGCGCCCTTGCCGAGCAGGATCAGCGGACGCTTCGCGCCCTTCAGCACATCGAGCGCGCGCCTGACCGAGTCAGGCGCCGGCAGCTGGCGCGGCGCTGCGTCGATTACACGTACGAGCGACTGCTTGCCCTTCACGGCGTCGATAGTCTGCGACAAGAGTTTCGCCGGCAAATCGAGGTAGACACCGCCGGGACGACCCGACACGGCGGCACGGATCGCACGCGCAATGCCGATGCCGATGTCCTCCGCGTGCAGCACACGGTAAGCGGCCTTCGCGTACGGCTTCGCAGCGTTGAGCTGATCCATTTCTTCGTAGTCGCCCTGCTGCAAGTCGACGATCTCGCGCTCGCTGGATCCGCTGATCAGGATCATGGGGAAGCAGTTGGTGGTCGCGTTGGCCAGCGCCGTCAGGCCGTTCAGGAAACCCGGCGCAGAAACCGTCATGCAGATGCCCGGCTTTTGCGTCATGTAGCCGGCGATGGCCGCCGCATTGCCCGCGTGCTGCTCGTGACGAAAGCCGATAAACCGCATTCCTTCAGCTTGCGCGAGGCGCGCCAGGTCGGTAATGGGGATGCCGACCAGCCCGAAGATCGTGTCGAGGTCATTCAGTTTCAGTGCATCGATGACCAGATGGAAACCGTCGGTCGTCGCCAGTGTCTCCTGCTTCGCTGTTTCGGCTGCAGTGGCGGTCTGCGGGTGGTTCAGTACTTCTGCCATAACGTCTCTCCTCCTTGGCTGGCGTTGTTTGGTTTGTGATATACAATATTCCACACACAGTATTAGTCAAGCGGATTTGTTTGAGGCGTCGAGAGTGGTGCGGTGCGATTCGCTCGAAAACGCTAGCGCTACGGTAGATTTGCCGTTTTTTTTGCTGCGATGCGATGAGGGAGGTTTAAGCGGTACCGGCGGTTTCGCGGCTGGAAAATGCGGTGAATGCGAGTGGTGCTGGGGACGTGCGGCGCGATTAAAAATGTCGCGCGCAAGGGATGGGTTTACCCGCACCTTGAACGTGGAAAGTGCGGTATGGATCGCCAATCCAGGTTAGATCGGCGGCGCGGTTTTTTGCTTGGACAGGGCGCGATGAAGCGCGACTGCCTACTAAGAAGGAAGCGCTGGAATTGTCACTTCCCCGTGCTGACTGATACTAAAACTGAAAAACCATATCGGCCTGTCCGCGCGTCATATTAATGAGCGCCGCGTTCACTTCATCGCTTCGCTGGACCCATTCGCGAGCGGCGTCTTCATCGCGGCCAAACTGCACGTGGCGCGCGATGAGCCGTTGCACACGCAATTCTTGATCGACATCGACAAACCAGGCTTCGTCGAGCAAAGGGCGAACGGCCTTCCATTCGCCTTGCTGCAACAGCAGATAGTTACCTTCGGTGATCACCAGCGGCACGTCCGGCATGACCGGAATGGCCCCGGCAATGGGCTCCTCGATCTCCCGGCGAAACATGGGGGCATAGATCATCTCGTCGTGACGCTGCGCCCGCAGGCGCGCGAGCAGCGCGACATAACCGGCACTGTCGAATGTATCCTCGGCGCCCTTGCGGGACGCGCGGCCAAGACGTTCGAGTTCGATATTTGCAAGATGAAAGCCGTCCATCGGCACGACGACCGCGCGGCCCGGCAAGGCTTCCAGGATGGCCTCCGCCAGCGTCGATTTGCCGGCGCCCGGCGCACCCACCAACCCGAGGATGCGACGCTTGCCATCCGCTACAAGCTGCTGCAGTCGTACAAGAAAACGGTCTTCGATCATCGGCACAATCCTGTCGTGGTTTATGTTTTTACAGCGCCCAGTCCGCCACCATCCGCGCATCAATACTGACCCCGCCGCATACAACGATCACGACGTCGTGCGCGTTGGCAATCGCCGGATGATCAAGGTATCCGACAGCAAGCGACACCCCGCATGCCGGCTCCACAAGCTGCCGATGGTCATCGGCGAAACGCGTCACGCCCATGATCGCGTCTGCGTCGGACAACACAACCGACTCGTGCGGAAAGTGCTTGATCGCATCGACTGGCCAGCTCGCCACCTGAAGCGCAGCAAGCGACTTTGCGATGCTGTCGATGCGATCCAGTTTCACCGGATGCCCTGCATCGAGCGCCGCGCGAAAGGAAGCCGCGCCCGTCGTCTCGCACGCGATCACGCGACAATCCGTGCGGCCATGGCGCAACAAACCCGTCAGGATACCTGCAAGCAGACCGCCCCCGCCCACGCTGGCCACGACCGCGTCCACTTGCGGCAGGACGGCGATGATCTCGTCGACCATCGTGCTATGTCCTTCCCATAACACGGGGTGATCGAAGGCCGGAACGTACTCCACTTCATCCGATGCCGACAGTGCCAGCGCATGCTCGTTCGCTTCGTCCCAGACATCGCCATGAATGATGACTGTTGCACCGAGCGCGACGATACGCTTCCGGGTGCTTTCGGGGGTCGTGGAAGGCACTACGATCTCGGCCTGCATGTCGAGCAGGCGCGCGACAAACGCGGTTGCAAAACCAGCGTTGCCGCCCGACGGGCACACCACACGGAGTTTGCCGGCCGCTTTCGCCCGCGAACACAGCAAGCCCATCCCGCGCATTTTGAACGAGCCGCCAGGCTGCAGGTTTTCGAGCTTCAGCCAGATGCGGCGCGTGGATGTAGACAGTCCGGGATGCAGGATCAACGGGGTTTCGATGTGCAGCAAGATCAGTCCTTACAAACGGGAATGCCGGGGACCAGGCGGTTGCCATGAGGGCCGCGGCTGGATTCGAGTTTGCTAGTTTATTGCAGTTATCGCGACATTGTTCGCGCAATGATCGAACGCGGAGGTGATCGCGAGCCGGGGATAACGACCCGTTAGCCGTGGCGTGTCTCGCTGTCGAGATGGGCCATTTGCGCGGCCGCGTAACGGTCGCCGGCAGCAGCGCCCTTCGGCACGGCGTATTCGATTGCACTGAGTTCATCCGGCGTCAGCACAACGTCGAGTGCGCCGAGCGCTTCCGTCAACCGGTCGCGCCGCCGCGCGCCGACCACCGGCACGATGTCGTCACCTTGCGCCGCGACCCACGCAATCGCGATCTGCGCCACCGAGACGCCTTTCGCTTCGGCAATCCGCCGCAACGCTTCGACCAGTTGCAAGTTCCGTTCGGCGTTTTCGCCCTGAAAACGTGGGCTATGCGCGCGGAAATCGTTGCCAGCCAGATTTTGCGCCGCTTGCCAATGACCGCTGATCAGCCCCCGCGACAACACGCCGTAAGCCGTCACGCCGATGCCGAGTTCGCGGCACGTCGAGAGAATATCGCCTTCGATACCCCGAGAAATCAACGAGTATTCGATCTGCAGATCGGCGATCGGGTGCACGGCAGCCGCGCGCCGGATTGTTTCGGCGCCGACCTCGGACAGGCCGACGTGACGCACATAACCTGCTTTCACCATCTCGGCAATCGCGCCCACGGTGTCTTCAATGGGCACGTTGGGATCGAGTCGCGCGGGACGATAGATATCGATGTAATCCACGCCGAGGCGCTGCATCGAATACGTCAGGAAGTTCTTCACTGCGGCCGGCCGCGCGTCATAACCCACCCAGCCGCCAGCCGGATCGCGCAACGCACCGAATTTCACGCTGATGATGGTCGCGTCGCGTTTGGTTTTCGCACCCTTGAGCGCTTCGCCGATCAACGCCTCGTTGTGGCCGCTGCCATAGAAGTCGCCGGTGTCCAGCAGCGTGATGCCGGCGTCGAGCGCGGCGTGAATCGTGGCGACGCTTTCGCTCCGGTCGGACGGTCCGTACATGCCGGACATGCCCATGCAACCGAGTCCAAGCGCCGATACGCGCGGTCCCGTCGCGCCAAGTTGCAGATGCTTCATATCAAGTCTCCTGAGGTCAGGCGTCGCGTGATTGCGAGCGTTGAAGAGAGTATGCGAGGCGTTTTGTCGTGCGACAATCCGATCCTCACAGCACGGGCTGTACGAAAAAACGCACAATGAACGATCCCGATCTCTCCGATCTCAGCGCTTTTGTAGCCATCACCAAGGTGCGCAGTTTCAGGGAAGCGGCGCGTTTGCGCGGCGTCTCGGCGTCCGCGCTGAGCGAGGCGATTCGCCGCCTTGAAGCGCGGCTTGGCGTGCGTTTGCTCAATCGCACCACCCGCAGCGTGACGGTCACGGAAGCCGGACAGCGCTTGCTGGAACGGCTGGGGCCGGCGCTCGGCGAGATTGCCGGCGCGCTCGACGCCATCAACAGTTTCCGCGACAGCCCGACCGGCACCTTGCGCCTGAACGTGCCGACTATCGTGGCCATGCATGTGCTGCCGCCCATCGTCGCGCGGTTTCTCGCCGCGCATCCGGGAATCACGCTGGAAGTGGTGTCGAACGATACGTTTATCGACGTGCTGGCAGCAGGTTTC
Source organism: Caballeronia eucalypticola (assembly GCF_047608185.1). Classification (NCBI taxonomy): domain Bacteria; kingdom Pseudomonadati; phylum Pseudomonadota; class Betaproteobacteria; order Burkholderiales; family Burkholderiaceae; genus Caballeronia; species Caballeronia eucalypticola. The sequence continues at coordinate 29,128 of NZ_JBLKRU010000026.1, read as the reverse complement.
GATGCCGGGATTCGCTACGACGAACGGATCGAGCGCGACATGATCGCGGTGCCCATCGGCCCGCGCACGCAGCATTTCGTGGCGGCGGGCGCGCCGGCCTATTTCGCGGCGCACGGATGGCCGAAACACCCGCGCGATTTGCTGGAACACGCGTGCATCGGGCATCGATTCGCGAGTGGCGTACTGGCGGCGTGGCGCTTCGAGCACGGCAGCGAACAGGTTCGATTCACACCGGACGGGCCGCTGGTGGCGTCCGTCATGGAACTTGAAGTGGGCGCCGCGACCGCGGGCCTGGGCATGATCTATACGTTCGAGGAGTTCTTGCGGCCGGCAATACAAAGCGGCGCACTCGTGCCCGTGCTGCACGAATGGTGGGAGAGCTTTTCCGGACCGTTCCTCTATTACCAGAGCCGCACGCACATGCCCGCGCCGTTGCGCGCGTTCATCGACTTCATCAAGGAAGAATGAACGCGTGCGCGGCGATTACCGTTCGGAGAAAAACGCCCGGACCGCTGCCAGTGCGTTTTCCACCGCCGCGCTGTCCACGTCCAGATGCGTGACCCAACGCTGTTTCGTCGCGCTGTATGCCGACGTAATGCCAATTCCACGCGACGCCAGATGTTCCTTGAAGTCAGCGGCAATGGCGCTGTCGACTTCCACGAACACGATGTTCGTGTCCGGCATCGTCACCTTCAATTGTCCGTACGACGCCAGGCCTTTCGCCAGCGTGGCCGCGTTGGCATGGTCATCGGCGAGACGCGCCACGTTGTGCTCCAGCGCGTACAGCCCGGCCGCCGCGAGAATGCCCACCTGCCGCAAACCGCCGCCGACCATCTTGCGCGTGCGCCGCGCCTTCGCGATCAACGGCGCGCTGCCGACCAGCACCGAGCCAACCGGCGCACCCAATCCCTTCGATAAACACACAGATACCGTATCGAAGGAACGCGTCAGCGCGGCAACAGGCGTGTTCAGCGCCGTTGCGGCATTGAAGATCCGGGCGCCGTCCAGATGCGTGGCAAGACCGTGCCGACGCGCCAGCGCCGTCGCCGATTCCATGTACTCCTGCGACAAAACCTTGCCGCCGATCGTGTTCTCCAGCGCCAGCAACCGCGTGCGGGCGTAGTGCGAATCGTCGGGCTTGATCGAGTCTTCAATCTCCGCTAGCAGCAGCGAACCATCCGGCTGATTGTTCAGCGGTTGCGGCTGGATGCTCCCCAACACCGCCGCGCCGCCTGCCTCCCAGCGGTAGGCATGCGCCTGTTGGCCGACGATGTACTCGTCGCCACGTTCGCAATGCGCCATCAGCGCGACCAGGTTCGATTGCGTACCCGAGGTCAGGAACACTGCCGCTTCCTTGCCGAAGCGCTCGGCCATCACGGCTTCCAGTTGCGTGACGGTGGGATCGTCGCGGAAAACGTCGTCACCGACCTCCGCCGATGCCATCGCGGCGCGCATGGCCGGGCTGGGTCGCGTGACGGTATCGGAACGGAAATCGTGCTGGATCGGGGTGCTCATTGCGGCTCCTGGTGGGTGGAGCGGGTATTTTGCCATCGCAGGGAGGAGGCGTGGCGTGGCGTGTTGGAGGGTGAAGGTTTTACGGGCGTTAGTTCATGCGGATTCTAGATTTTGGAATGGTGAAATTTCGTGTTATTTTCTGCTTAACTGTATTAAATCATATAGATACGATTGATTTCTAATCTAAAATATTTAATTTTGGAGTTTTCTATTTGGAATCAATCGTTTAGTGAGTTTTTATGCAGCTAAGGAAGAGCATGAATAAAATTTCATGAAAACACTTTAAGAAGTGTTGCTGGTATGTTCGAATTTCTCTAGACGGATCAAGGGCTTGAATGATCTTTTTGAGAAAATTTCTAGAGTGGCGGATTATTCTCATAATTTTGTTATTTTTCAATATGTTATGATGTTTTCTTGAACCGATACATCATCTAACGTGTGAGTGCAGAATCCGGTGCTGATCTCACCCTAAATACCTCGTGCAAGCGGACCTGAAACCACCTCATCACGCCAAGTCTGATCCCTCGACCGTGTAAAGTTTCGAACATCCATCCGCACCCATCCACGCTCCAGCCCGTAAGCCAATGAACGCGCCCGAACCGAAGTTGCAAGACGATCCTCACACCGGCCGCTACGCGCGCTCGACCGGCCAGGCCGCCGAGTGGTGGGAAGTGACACTCTCCGACCGGCCGCAGATGTATCGGATCGCGCATGGATACGGCGACGGGCCGGCCAATATCGATACCGTCGTTGACCTGGAAAACCTCAAGTCGAAGCTGCAAAAGTGGCATCGGGAGGGGTTTTCTCGACCCAACGATCCCGCGCTCGCGCCGCAGCCCACGGAAGGACGAACCAGCTTTCTGAAAGAACTTCGGCACGCCATGGGGCAAATGCCTCAAGCCAAGGATTTAAACGAAGCGACAACGGCTATCGGCACGGTAGATATGCCAATGGGCCAGCCCGGTCCGCTCGTGCCGCGCCTGAACCCCGCGTATCTCTTTCCCGAGCGATTCGGCGACATCCTCCAGGACATCGTGGAGAACCGGCGCGTGCTGCTGATCGGCCATACCGGCGCGGGGAAAACGAGCCTGATCGAGCAGGTCGCGGCCCGTACGCAACACGGCGTGCTGCGGGCGAATATGAACGGCCAGACGACTATCGGCGATTTCGTCGGGTTCTGGACCGTGAAAGGCGGAGAAACGCTCTGGGTGGACGGTGTGCTGCCAACCGCCTTGCGTGAAGGCCTGTGGCTTGTAGTCGATGAAATCGATTTCGCCGAACCTTCGATCCTCGCCGTTCTCACCGCCGTGCTCGAACCCCACGGGCGTTTGCTGCTGAAGGAAAAAGGCAACGAACTGGTGGCGCCGCACCCGTCTTTCCGCCTGTTCGCCACCGCAAACGCGGTGGGCGCCATGAGCGTGTATCGGCATCTGTATCAGGGCGCCAACCTGATGAACGAGGCGTTTCTCGATCGCTGGCGCGTGTACCTGATGAATTACCTGTCGCCTGCGGAGGAGGCGGAAGTGTTGATGCGCACGCTGGGAGCGCGTTGCACGCGGCCGATGGCGCAAACGCTCGCCGCCATTGCCGCCGATTGCCGCGCGGCGTTCGCCCGCGAAGACCTGGCGAGCGCGTTTTCAACCCGGCGCCTGCTCGACTGGGCCGACCTGATGCTGCGTTCCGGCGACCCGGAACGCGCCGCCGGCCCGGCGATCTACGCCAAAGTCAGCGCCGAGGACGCCGCGCTGATCCGCAGCATCATCCGGCATCACATCGCGTTCGACGAATGAAATACGTGCATATGCGCAACCCTGAACGTGCCTACCTCTAACCTGACCCGCCCGGACTCGATGCACGCCATGCTCGGCAAGATGGCGCGCGTGCTTACGGGCCGATACGGCGTGACGGTATCGTTCGACACAACCGGTCCGCGGGTGGAACGCGACCGGATCGTGCTGCCGGAGGCTGCCGGCGCGGTCGATCTGGACGCACTCACCGGCCAGCTCGACTTGCTGGTGGCACGTTCGAAGTACTCCACGCTCAGCGAAATCAACGCGCTCAATTCCGGCGTGACCCGGCAGATTGCGCAAGCGATTGAAGACCGGCGCGTCTGCGAGCGGCTGTTCATCGACTATCCGGGCGCACGCAGGTTTGTCGGGAGACTGCGCGAACAAACTGCGCGAAATACGCACGCACGCTGGCCGACCTTGCCGTGGCGCGACAAGCTGATCTGGTTTATCGACCGCACGCTCTGGGACGAAGCGCCCGACGTGACCGAACAAACGCCGGCGCTCATCGCCACGCTGGGCGCCGTGAGCGAGCTGCTCCAGGCCACCCGTGCGAGCCGTTCGACTGCGGAAAGCGTGGCCGGCGCGCGGGCGCTCGTGGCACGGATCAGGTCGCTGGCAGCCGGCGATGTGAACACCATGATGTTTTCCGCCGATGCCGATGAGGCGCTGGACGCCGAGCAGGAAGCGGGCTCGGATGCACAGGACGCGGCATCGCAGGAAAGCTCTGACGCGGCATCGTCCTCCGATGCCGCGAGCCTAGCCCAGGCGCCATCGGACGCCAACGCGGAGGCCTCGGAAGCAAGCTCGCCGGCACCGCCAATGACCTTCGATATCGACATGATCGATGGCCGCCCTCGCCTGTCCATTCCGCTCACGACCGAATTCGACCTCATCACCGATCTCACGGGGCACGGAAACGCAACCGAATGGCGCAACTTGCGCGCACTCGCCCGTGCGGAAACGGCGCCGCTGACCGCGCGGCTTGAACGCGCGCTGAAAGCCGATGAACAGACGCATTGGAAACGCGAACAGGAGCGCGGGGAAATCGACCGGCCGGCGTTGGCGAAGCTGGTGGTGTCGCCGGGATATCGGACACCGTTTCGCGTCAAGCGCACGACCGAAGGACGCGACGCCGCCGTCACGCTGCTGATCGACCGCAGCGGCTCCATGGCCGGTGGAAAAATCGCGCTCGCCCGGCTCTGCGCCGCCGCGCTGTGCGACGCGTTGATGCAGCTATCGTTCAAGTGCGAAGTGCTAGGTTACAGCTCGGTTGAATCGCCGGAAATGCGGGCGCTTTATGAGCAGAAGCTGGCCGAAGGCGTGGACGTGAACCGATTCAACCGGCGCGTAGAACGGCTCGATCTGCAGATCTACAAGCGCTTCGGCTCGAACAATCCGGCCGGCCTGAGTGCGATTGATTGCGGTCACGAGAATCCGGACGGCGAAGCGCTCGCGTGGGCCGCCGGGCGTTTGGCCGCGCAACGCGCCGGCCGGCGCATCCTGATGGTCCTGTCCGACGGTTATCCCGCTACGAGCGATGGCCATCCGGTCATCTTGCGGACCGATCTGCGGGCGCGCATCGACGAGATTACAAGCTTGGGAATCGAACTGATCGGTATCGGACTGCTCGACGACGCCGTAGAAAAGTTTTATGCGCATAACATTGTTGTGCGCAAACTTGATGAACTCCCCACGATGGCGTTCAATGTCCTGAGCCAACTCTTGCTCCGGCGCGGCAGCAGGCACTAATCCGCCATTTGTCCGCCCCACCTGTATCAAAAAAGCATCCCGCCCCAAAAAATTAATTCAATAGCTTGCTAACGAATTGTTGTCGAAATACAATGCGCGCCATGCCGCCTATCGATGTCCTTCGCCAATCCGTCAGCAGCGCGCTCGTCATCGCGGCGCGTCAGTGGCGGCGCACGAGCCAAAGCGTGATTGCAGCCTATAACGTCTCCGAAGCGTGCGCGACGCCGCTGCTGATCGCCGCGCGGCTTGACGAACCCGTGCGCCAAGTGGCGCTCGCCGAGCTGACGGGAATCGAAGGGCCGTCGCTGGTGCGCCTGCTCGACCAACTGTGCGCGGCCAACCTCGTGCGTCGCGACGAAGACCCCGACGACCGGCGCGCGAAAATCATATCGCTGACCGATGAAGGCCGGTCGGTCACCGCCAAGATCGAGAAAGAACTGATCGGATTGCGTGCGGACGTCCTGAACGATGTCAGCCGGGAAGACCTGGAGGCGACCCTGCGGGTATTCGCTGCGTTTAAACTTGGCGCATCCAGTCAAACGCAGCAGGCTCCAGCACACGCGTCACCGCTAAACGCGTCACCAATAAACGCGTCACACCAAGGCCCTACCATCGGCCCCGACCGAACCGATACGGAAGAAGGCGTCTAGCGCACCATGACGTACCCCAGTTCACGCGAATGGATATTCTCGGTCAAGACCTTCGCCGCTTCCATGCTGGCGCTGTATATCGGCCTGAAGCTGGAGTTGCCGCGGCCTTACTGGGCGATGGCGACGGTGTATATCGTGTCGAATCCGTTCGTGGGGGCGACGCGGTCCAAGGCGCTGTATCGCGCGCTCGGCACCATGATCGGCGCATCGGCCGCCGTGCTGTTCGTGCCGCCCTTCGTCGAGTCGCCCTACTTGTTCAGCGCGGTCGTCGCGTTATGGACCGGCACGCTGCTGCTGCTCGCCATCTCCGACCGCACCGCGCGCAGCTATGTGTTCATGCTGGCTGCGTACACCATGCCGTTGATCGCGCTGCCCTCCGTCATGGCCCCGTCGGGCATCTTCGATCTCGCGGTGTCGCGGACCGAGGAGATCGTGCTCGGCATTGTGTGCGCCAGCGTGGTCGGCGGCGTGATCTTGCCGAGCCGCCTCGCGCCTACGCTCATAGAACGGACCGACGCGTGGTTCCGCGACGCCGCTTTCTATGCGAAAGAAACGCTTTCCGGGCGAACCAGCGGCACGGCGATCTCGGCATGCCGGCAACGCCTCGCGGTCACCGTCAACGCGCTTGAATTCCTGCTGAGCCAGCTTGCCTACGACCATACCCGGCCCGATGTACTGGCACGCACGCAGGCGCTGCGTGGCCGGATGCAGTTGCTGATGCCGATCATGTCGGCAATCAGCGACCCGCTGGCCGCGTTGTTCAACGGCCAGAACCCGCCGCCAGAGGGTCTTGCGTCACTTCTCGCCGATATCGTCACATGGTTCGATGAACCGCTGCCCTCACGCACCGGTGCAGCATCGGCCATCAACGCCAATAACGACCCCAAGGCCGACGCGTTGCGCAGCCGGATCGCGAGCCTGCAACCCAACGCGGACGCTCTGCAGACCTGGGAAGGCGCGCTGCTGTCGAACACCTTGTGGCGCCTGAAACAACTCGTCGATGTCTGGCAGGATTGCCGCGCGCTGCGGGTCATCATCGCGAACGAACAGGGCAGTTGGCGACCCCGTTATCGGCACTGGCGGCTCGGCGGTACGCAGCAGTACTTCGACCGCGGCATGCTGCTGTTTTCGGCGGGATCGGCCTCGCTGGCCATTTTTATCGCGTCGAGCCTCTGGATCTCGTCCGGGTGGAACGACGGCGCGGGCGCGGTCACGCTGGCCGCGGTGGCGTGCTGTTTCTTCGCTGCCCTCGATGAACCCGCGCCTCAGGTATTCGCGTTCTTTACCTACACATGCCTTGCCGTGGTGCTCGCGGGACTGTATCTCTTCGTGATCCTGCCGACCGTGCATGACTTCCCCATGCTCGTGATCATGTTCGCAGTCCCATTCATTTTGATCGGCACGCTGATCCCGCGGCCGCAGTTCAACCTGGCGACCATGCTGACCGCCGTGAACACCGCCACCTTCATCAGCATCCAGGGCACCTACGACGCGAACTTCCTGACCTTCATGAACAGCAATCTGGCAGGACCGGCGGGTTTGTTATTCGCGTTCGTCTGGACTCGCGTGACGCGGCCGTTCGGCGCTGAACTGGCGGCCGCGCGGCTGATCCGCTCGGGCTGGCGCGACGTGGCGCTGAGCGCATCGGCGCGATCCATCGACGACCAGAAAAATCACACCGCGCGCATGATCGACCGTCTCATGCAAGTCATCCCGCGTCTCGCCGCCAGCGACGATCAGCGTCATCCGTCCATCGAAAGTTTTCGCGATCTGCGAATCGCATTTAACTCGCTCGATTTGCGGCGTTTGCGGCGACGCCTGCACGACGCCGACCTTGCTTCCATCGATCACGTGCTGGAAGGCGTGCGCGCCTATTTCCAGCAGTGCGTCGAGCGCGGCGCGCGTCAGCCGGTGCCGGCGAGCCTGGAGACAGCTATCGATACAGCGCTTGAGCGCATCACGCGGCGCGGCGGCGCGGTGCAGATAGAAGCGGCGGCCGAAGCAGCGCAGCCTGCCGGGACGCCCGCCCTCCCCGGACGCCAGATTCGCGATGCGTTGCATGCGCTCGTGGGCATGCGTTTGTCGTTGTTTCCGGAGATGTTCAAGCTCGCGCCCGCATCGCCCGCCCAACCGGGGCCTGCTGCATGACACGCCGCTCCTTCCACTCCTTTTTGCAAGACGCCGCGCGATGATCGGTGAAGTCGATATCTATGGCGTGTTCCTGCCCGCCGCGCTCGTACTGATGCTGGTGTCGTACCTGTTCTGCCTGGTCGTCACGCGGGTGTTTGCTCGCGTCGGCCTGTACCGTTTCGTCTGGCATCGCTCCATTTTCGACCTCGCGATCTACGTGATCGTGCTTGGCATCGTGGTCATTGTTTCGCATCGGCTATTACCGTGAAATTATCGTGAAAAAAGCCTGGTTCTCCGTTGGACAGATCCTCTTTACGCTCGTCGTCGTGGCGATCGCCGCATTCGTGTTGTGGCGGCTGGTCGATTACTACATGTTCGCGCCCTGGACGCGCGATGGCCACGTGCGCGCCGATGTCGTGCAAGTGGCGCCCGATGTGGGCGGCCTGATCGTGAAAGTGAACGTGGTCGATAACCAGCCGGTGAACGCAGGCCAGGTGCTGTTTGTCATCGATCAGGCGCGTTACGCGCTCACGCTGCGTCAGGCGCAGGCCACGGCCCTGCAGCGCCGCGCGACGCTCGATCAGGCGCGAAGGGAAGATGCCCGCAACCGCACGCTCGGCGACCTCGTCGCGCGCGAAGTGACCGAGGAAAGCCACTCGCGCGTGCAAACCGCGGAAGCGGCGCTGGCGGATGCTGATGTTGCTATCGATACCGCAAAACTCAACCTGCAGCGCACGACGATAGTGAGTCCCGTCGACGGTTATCTCAACGATCGCGCGCCGCGCACGGGCGAATACGTGACGGCGGGACGCTCGGTGCTGTCGGTGGTGGACCTGCATTCTTTCCGTGTCGACGGTTATTTCGAGGAGACCAAGCTCCACGGGATCGATATCGGGCAGCAGGTGGACATCAAGATCATGGGCGAGACGAAGATGCTGCACGGACATGTGCAGAGCATCGTGGCGGGGATCGAGGATCGCGACCGGGTGCAGGGATCGAACCTGCTGCCGAACGTGAACCCGGCGTTCAGCTGGGTACGGCTGGCACAGCGGATTCCGGTGCGCATCGCGCTGGATGAAGTGCCGGCAGACTTTCGCATGATCGCGGGACGCACGGCGACGGTATCGGTGCGCGATATCACGCCGCTCGCCAAATCGAATACGACGGGTGACGCGAGCGGCGTCGTTGCTGCCTCGGGTGCTTCAGGTGCTGCGCCAGCGAGCGCCGCTGCCGCAGCTTCCACGCCGGCTGCTTCCGCACCGGCCGTATCCACGTTGGGTGCAAGTCAATGAAGCCGCGCGCTCTCGTCCTGACGCCGTTCGTGCTCGCGCTTGCCGCGTGTTTTACGGTCGGTCCCGACTACTCGGTGCCGAAAGAAGCTGTTGTTAACGCGCCCTTCGCCAACGCCCCGCTCGACGGTGCCGATGGTCAGTCGACCGTGTCGACCGGGTCAGTGCCGGCGCACTGGTGGCGCCTCTACGACGACCCCGTCCTCGACGATCTGGTCCAGCAAGCCATGGCATCGAACACGGATTTGCGCGTTGCCGCGGCCAATCTCGGCCGCTCGCGCGCGGCTCTCGGCGTGGCGCAGGCGCAAGGCGGCTTCTCAGGCGGGGCATCCGCTGCGTTCAAACGCGCACAGGAATCGGCGGAACAATATTTGATCTTTGAAAAGATCCCGGTCGCGAATGAAGGCGACGTCGGCATCAACATTTCTTACGAACTCGATCTGTTCGGCACGCTTCGACGCGGCGTGGAAGCCGCGCGCGCCGACAGCGATGCGACGCAGGCCGCAGCCGACCTGGCGCGCATCACGGTGGTAGCCGACGTGGTGCGGGCTTACGTGCAGAATTGTTCCGCGGCGGAAGAGCTTCGCATCGCGCAGCGCTCACTTGACTTGCAGCGCCAGCGCGTGTCGGTGTCGCGGCGCTTGCAGCAGGCAGGTCGCGGCAACGCACCCGATGTCACGAGCGGCCAGACGCAAGTGGAAACACTTTCGGCGAACATTCCGGTCTTCACGGCACGCCGGCGGATCGCGCAATACCAGCTCGCGACGCTGCTCGCGCGTGCGCCCGCCGACTTGCCCAAGGGCGTGTTTGCCTGCGACAAGACGCCGGTGATCGCGCAGCCGTTGCCTGTCGGCGACGGCGCTGCGTTGCTGCGACGGCGTCCCGACGTGCGCGAGGCGGAGCGAAAGCTCGCTGGATCGACAGCGCGGATTGGCGTAGCCACGGGCGCGTTGTTTCCGACGGTGAGCATTGGAGCATCGGCGGGATTAACGGGCGTGCTCGAGGATCTTGGCACGCAGCCGACCGCACGATGGGGCTTCGGACCGCTGATCAGCTGGAGCTTCCCGGCGAACGGACAGCGCGGCCGGATTCAGGAAGCGCAGTACGGCGCCGATGCCGCGCTGGCCCAGTTCGATGGCGTCGTGTTGAAAGCGCTGCGGGAAACGCAGTCGAGCCTCGCCACCTATGCCGCCGATTACACCCGCGCCGACGCATTGACCGCCGCGCAGAAATCCGCAGCCGAATCCGCGGACCAGACTCATCGTTTCTTTCTCGCCGGGCGGGAATCGTTTATCGCCGACCTGGATGCGACGCGCGTGCTGACCACGACGAATTCGCAGTTGGCTGCCGCACGAGGACAGGTCGCGCTCGATCAGGTCAACTTGTTCCTCGCGCTGGGCGGCGGATGGGAGATGGACCCGAACCCGAACCCGAACTCGAACCCGGCCAAGGCCGCCACCGTGCCGGTGGCAGCAAGCGCTAGCACCACAAATCAGTGAGCTAGCGTTAAATCGGCGTTAGATCGGCATCCTGAATGATGATGCCGGCGAACCGCGCGACGCTATCCGCGTTGGCGCATCCATCACGGCTCTGACAGCAGAACATCCCTCACACTTCCCTGCCCGCTCCCGGGCACGAACACGTCTGTCTGACAGAGCGCGTAAGCTAGGCCCACCACTACCCTTGGAATCGCTTCCCGCGGCACGCAGGTTGCTCGGATGAACTACCGGCGCGCATGCCCATACCAGAGAAACATGCTCCATGCACTTCGATACCCCGGGCCTATGAAAACGTTCCATTGCAATCATTGCAATCAACTGGTGTTCTTCGAGAATTTTCGCTGCGAACGCTGCGAATCGCTGCTTGGTTTTATCCCCGAAATAGCTGAAATCAGTGCTTTCGAAGACGCAGGCGACGGTCTTTGGCGCAGCCGGCACCCTGAACACCGGGACACGCTGTACAAACGCTGTCATAACTACGAAGTCGAGAAAGTCTGCAACTGGATGGTCCCGGCCGAATCCACCGACCCGCTGTGTCACGCCTGCCGCCTGACCCACACCATTCCCAACCTGGGCGTGCCGAACCGCCGCTATTACTGGTTCAGGCTGGAAGCGGCCAAACGCCGCCTGCTCTACACGCTGGGTGCACTGGGACTGCGCGTGGAATCACGCCAGGACAATCCGAAAACCGGCCTGCAGTTCAAATTCCTGGAAGATAAACGCGGCAAAAGAGTGCTGACAGGTCACGATCGAGGGCTGATCACCATGAATATCGCGGAAGCCGATGACGCCCAGCGCGAGCGCGTCCGCCTTGCGATGGGCGAACCGTATCGCACGTTGCTCGGGCATTTCCGGCACGAGATTGGTCACTACTATTTCGATCGTCTCGTCGCCAATACTCCATGGATCACGGATTTTCGTGAGCTATTCGGCGATGAGCGCGCGAGTTATCGTGAAGCGCTGACCAGGCATTACAAGGAGGGAGCGCCGCCAAACTGGGGCAAATCGTTTGTGAGTGCCTACGCGACCACGCATCCGTGGGAGGATTGGGCGGAAACCTGGGCGCATTACCTGCATATCGTGGATACCGTCGATACCGCCATGGCCTGCGGCGTCGCGCTGATGCCGGGGAACTCGCTGGACCCTACGCTGGCGGTCGAGGTGCCGCCCGGTGAAGCCACGTTCGATCATCTGATGAAACAGTGGTTTCCGCTCACCTACGCGTTAAACAGCCTGAATCGCAGTCTCGGCATGCCGGACGCCTATCCGTTTGCGCTCGCGCCGCCCGTCGTCGAGAAACTGCGCTTCGTGGATCGCGTGATCGCCGCCGCGGGGCACGTCCAGCCATTGCCGGACGTAGCCGTCGCAGCGGTTATCAAGCCGTCGGCAAGCCGCAAAAAGAGTAAATTAAGCCACTGACCCCGGTGCGCTTTTCAATGTTGCGGCGGTGGTTGCATCGGGGAGAGCCGGACTCGCGCCATGCAGCGACACCTTCGATGTCTCCGACAACATCAATCCACCAATCAATCCCATCACCGAGATCACGATCAGATACAACGCAGGCGACATGTTGTTGCCCGTCGTCGTGATCAGCCACGTGGCGACGAGCGGCGCCGTGCCGCCAAACACCGTATAGGCCAGGTTGTAAGTAATGGCTGAAGCCGTATAGCGTGTGCGGGTTGGGAAGACTTCCGACAACAAAGGCGCCGTCACCACGTTCGCCAGCGCCGCGCCAATCGCAAGCATGCCAACGCCAAGCACCGACGGCAAAAAGTGCCCCGATCCCGCGAGCGAGAACGACGGGTAAACCGTCGCGATCAGGATAATGCACGCCGTCAACACAGTCTTCCGGCGCCCGACCCAGTCCGAATAGAGCCCCGCCAGCGGACACAGCGCCGCCGCGAAAAACAGCGCTATCACCGTGATCAGCAGCGACGTCGCGCGATTCAACCCGCCCGCCACTTGCAAATAGGTCGCGAAATACGTGGTGAACATATAGAACGACAACGCCGTCACCGAGATGAAAGCACCCAGTTTCAGGATGCCGCCCGCTTGCGTGCGCAGCGTGTCACGCAGCGGCGCATGCGCCACGTCATGCTCGCCTTCAAGTGCGCGAAAAGCGGGGGTTTCGCTGAGATTCATCCGCAAATACAGCCCGATCAGGCCAATCGGCGCTGCGGCCAGGAACGGCACGCGCCAGCCCCATGTGCTCATGGCATCGGCGGAAAGAGACGCGTCGAGTGCGTAAGCGACGATCGCAGCCACCGCGAAGGACGAGAACGTCGATACCGGCACGAAGCTGCCGTAACGCGCCCGCTTATGCTGCGGCACGTGTTCCATCACGTAGGCGCACGCGCCCGCATATTCACCCCCGGCGGAGAAACCCTGCACGCAGCGGATGACCGTCAACAGGAACGGCGCGATTGCGCCGATGGCGGCATACGTCGGCAGAAATCCGATCAGGGTGGTCGCTCCGGCCATCATCAGGATCGTCAAGGCAAGCGTGCGCTTGCGGCCAATGCGGTCACCAATCACGCCGAACACAATGCCGCCCAGCGGCCGGAACGCAAACGCCACGGCGAAGACGGCGAAGGTCTTGAGCAATCCAATAGCCGGGTCCCCGCTCGGAAAAAACTCCTTCGTGAGGATGGTCGCGAGAAAACCATACGCGGCAAAGTCGAACCATTCGACGAAATTGCCGATGGATGCCGCGAGGATCACCTTACGCAGCGTATTAAGGTCGACTTCAGGGGGCGGCGCTTCCAACGTTCTCGACATTCGATGACTCCCGGATAAGGTTTTTAGCGAACCGGCACACCGGATACGCGTTGGATCAATCCCTCCGAGTAGATGCGACCATAAACCCTGCTCCTAGAACGATCACGTCATGGTGATAGGACCGAAGCGACATCGGTTCTGCCGGCTGCACGCACAGCCGGCGTGAACACACGCTCCTGACGAAGCGGAAAGCTTTCCGTCATTCGCAAAATCTGCGTACAGCGGGCCGGCGCACGTCATCGTTACCGGTTCCTCGAACGGGCCGCCGCAGGAACGCGCACTACTGAAACCATCGTTATCCGCCGTCGGCGGCCCTAAGGAATAACCACCCAAGGAGTAACGATGAAAGCACTCGTATACGAAGGACCGCGGAAGGTGACAGTGAAGGAAATGCCGGACGCGAAAATTCAACGACCAACGGATGTACTCGTCAAGATCACCACCACGAACATCTGCGGCTCGGACCTGCATATGTTCGAAGGCCGGACCAATATGGAAACGAACCGCATCTTCGGTCACGAGAATCTGGGCGTGGTCGTTGAAGTCGGCGCAGGGGTCGAGCGCATCAAAAAGGGCGATCGCGTTTGTCTTCCGTTCAACATCGGCTGCGGATTTTGCAAGAACTGCGAGAAGGGCCTGACGGGTTTCTGCCTGACGGCCAATCCGGGCATGGCAGGCGCGGCGTACGGTTTCGCTGGCATGGGACCGTATGAAGGCGGACAAGCCGAATACCTGCGCGTACCGTTTGGCGACTTCAATTGCCTGCTGCTGCCGCCCGATGCCGAGGAGAAGGAAAACGACTACGTGATGCTGTCCGACATCTTTCCGACCGGGTATCACGCGACCGTGCTGGCGGGCGTGGAACCGGGCGATAGCGTCGTCATCTACGGCGCCGGGCCAGTCGGGTTGATGGCCGCGATGTCCGCAGGCATCAAAGGCGCGAGCAAGGTGATGGTCGTCGATTCCCACCCGGACCGGCTCAGGCTCGCGGAGAAAATCGGCGCGATCCCCATTGACGACAGCGATGGTTCAGCGGTCGACCAAGTCCTGGAAATGACCGGCGGCGAAGGCGCGGACCGGGGCTGCGAATGCGTCGGTTATCAATGCAGTTGCAAGGGCCATGAAGTGCCGAACCTGACGATGAACAACCTCGTCAAGTCAGTGCGCGCGACGGGCGGTATCGGCGTGGTCGGCGTGTTCGTGGCCGAAGATCCGAAGTCCGAAGACAAGCTGATGCAGAAGGGTCAGCTTGCATTCGACTTCGGCACGATGTGGATGAAGGGCCAGCACATTGCGACGGGACAGGCCAATGTGAAGGCCTATAACCGCAAGCTGCGTGACCTGATTGCGGCGGACAAGGCGAAACCATCGGTGATTATTTCGCACGAATTGCCGCTTGAGAAAGCGCCCGAAGGTTACGAACACTTCGACGCGCGTGACGACGGCTGGACCAAGGTGGTGCTCAAGCCGGCAGCTTGAGTTCGTGAAGTGCGTACATGCCGGTTGAAGCAGAAGCGCCGGGAACTTGAATACCGGCGCTTTTTTGACTGCTTACGGCCTGCAAAAAATCACTTCTTCCCATGCGTGCCGGCATATTTGAACGTCCCTTGCGCGCTTGCAATCAGGAGCTTGTCATCGACCCATGCTTCCCCGCGCGAGAAAAAAATGCTGCGTCCCTGGCGTTCGATAAACCCTTTTGCCGTGACGCTCTCGCCCAACCCTGTATCGAGATAATTGACCGTCAGCGAAAGCGTGAAACCATGAATGGCCGGTTGATCCTGCTCGGCATAGAGACCTGCATAACCGCATGCGGCATCGAGCAAGGTTGCCACCGCGCCGCCTTGCAACACACCTTGCCGGTTCAGATTACGCGCTTGAATGGGCATGCGGAACTCGGCGTAACCGCTCCTCCACGCAACGAGGCGTGCATCGAGGAATTCGAGAAACGGATTGTCGAGAACGAAGTCGGACATCGAAGAAAGCTCCTGCCGGAAATGGTGGGATTAACCCAGACTGTGCCATGACGAAACGATTGGCGTGCGAAGCCGCCCGCGTGAGCCTTTCCAATTTGGAAACGGTCGTGGAAAATCCAGCGATTTTCAGGCTATCGATGCAGGTTCATCATGTCTGTATAACGCGCCACCATCCGACATGAGGAGCTCTATGAAACGCCTGTATATCCAGGAAGTCGCGACCCGAGACGGCTTTCAGAATGAAAAACAATTCGTCGATACCGACGCGAAGATTGCCCTGGTCAACGCCTTAAGTGCGTGCGGATTCGCGAAGATCGAAGTGACGTCGTTTACATCGCCGAAAGCTATTCCCGCGTTGCGCGACGCCGAAGCCGTGATGCATGGCATCGCGCGGCGCGACGGCGTGGTCTACACGGTGCTCGTACCCAATGTGCGCGGAGCGGAACGCGCGTTGTCATGCGGTGTCGACGAAGTCAATCTCGTGATGTCGGTGAGCGAGACCCACAATCGCGCGAACCTGCGCACGAGCCGCGACCAGTCATTCGCGCAATTAAGCGATGTGATTGGGGTGGTCAAGGCAACGCCAGTCGCCATCAATGTATCGCTATCCACATCGATGGGATGCCCCATGGAAGGCGACATCGCGGTGGAAGAAGTGCTGCGCTGGACTGAACGTTTCGCTCGACTCGGCGTGCGTGGCGTGACGCTCTGCGATACCACCGGCATGGCGTTCCCCTCCCAGGTGAAGGCACTTTGCGAGCGCGTGCGCGCGGCGTTCCCCGCACTCGAACTCACGCTGCACTTCCACAATACGCGGGGCATGGCGCTGGCCAACACGCTGGCGGCACTCGAAGCAGGCATCGATCGTTTCGATGCATCGCTTGGCGGCATTGGCGGATGTCCCTACGCGCCGGGTGCAAGCGGCAACGTGTGTACGGAGGAGCTAGTCCATATGCTGCAACTGGACGGCTACGACACCGGCGTCGACCTCGCCGCAACGCTCCGCGCCGCCGAGTTGCTGCCGCGCCTGATCGGTCACGACGTGCCGAGCCAGATCCTCAAGGCCGGCCGCCGGCTCGACCTGCACGACGCGCCGCCAACAGACGTAGGCGGCGCCCCCGCACAACACGTATTTGCCAAGGAAGGAGCCTGATATGACCATCATCGATCACCTGGATCACCTTGTCTTGACTTGCATCGACGAAGCGGCTACGCGCCATTTCTACACCGAAGTCCTGCAGATGAAGCTCGAAACGTTCGGCGCGGGAAGGACTGCGTTCAAGTTCGGCAACCAGAAGATCAACGTGCATGTGCGCGGCAAGGAGTTCGAACCGAAGGCGCATGTGCCGGTGCCGGGCGCGCTGGACCTGTGCTTCATTGCAGCCGTGCCGCTGGATGATGTGATTGCGCACCTTAAGCAGCGCGAGTGGCCGATCCTGGAAGGGCCGGTCGAGCGTACCGGCGCCACGCAGAAGATTCGCTCGGTCTACGTCCGCGATCCCGACCTGAACCTGATCGAGATTTCCGAGTTGATTTGAGGGACGGTGGCGTACCTCACTCCGGCAGCCGAATCCCCGACAAGCGCTCACACGCCTCGATTAGCCGGTCCTGCAAATCCGAATCGCGGGCGGCGGCGCTCGGCTCACGCCGTTTCATATGGAAGAAATATTCGCCGGTCACGCTTGCGGCTGGTTCATCGCTGACGGCAAGCCATGCTTGCGTTCGCGGCGCGGCTTTAAGGTCATCGGGTGCACCCGAGCCGCCCATTTTGGTCGGCACCCAACCGGGATGCACGGCATTGGACAACGCGCCGGGCCAGCGGCGGGCCACGCCGAACGCGAGCAGGATATCGTGCAATTTCGAATCGGAATAAGCGCTTGACCCCTGCCAGGACCGCTGCTGCCAAAGCAGATCGTCGAGACTGGAATCGCCGCTTTCATGCAGGCCGGAGCTGAGATAAACCAGGCGCTGAGGCCTATCGATCAACGCGGTCAGGATGTAGGGCGCGAGCGTGTTGATGGCGAAGACGTGCGGCAGACCGTCAACCGTCTCGATGCGCCGCGGCTCGCGATACCCTACCGCAGCGTTATGAATCACGGCATCGAAATGGCCTAGCCGGTTAACGTCCTGGGCCACCTGCATAGTCTCTTCGATACTCGATAAATCACCGGAGATGGCAGCTTCTGCGCCTTTTACGGCTTGCATTGCTTCATGCGCGCGTTCGGCGTGCCGGGCATGCAAGACCACTTGATGCCATTGCGCCACGAGCAGACGGGCGGCCATTTGACCGAGCCCATCGGCAGACCCTGTGATGAAAATGCGTAACATGTCGGTACCTTTTAAAAGATCAGACAAATAAGCTCTGGAAGAATATTGATCCGGAAAACATGAAAGCGAGCGTAACGTGAGAGCTTGGCCTTAGCGAGCGCACGGCGGTCATGACGCCAATGACATGCAGTCATGGCGGATAGGCACTTGGGATTTGTAAAAAACGATGTTTGCTTCAGGCGCGTGGTCAGCTAAAGTAATCGGTCACGCCCTTTTTCGAGTGAGCGAATCATGGACGTTCCCGAACATATTGCCGACATGGGCGCGACCAAACCGTCGCGGCTCTTCTCCTCGTCCGCGCGCGATGCGGGCTTGAGCCTCGTCCGCAATCTTTCGATACCGAAGCCCTTCCCCGAAGCCGCTTTCGAAGCCCAGTTCCTCGAAGACCATTGCCGCCGTTTCTGCGCCTTTCGCCGTGCATCGGCGCTTCTCGCGTTAAGCGTATGGGTCTGCTTCCTCTGGTATGACTTCAATTTCGGCCGCGAAAGCGCCGTGCTGGCCCCCGTCTTCATGCAGATCATGGCGCTGCGGCTGGCCGGCATTGTGTTGCTCGTGTTCGTCGGCAGCCTGACCTTGAGGGCGTCGTTCGCGACGCATGCCACGTCCCAGCGCGTGATCCTCACCGGCGTCTACGGCTGCAACCTGATCCTGCTCCTGCTGGTGGCCCTGAGCCCGGGACCATTCAATTACACGTGGTATTTCGTTGGTCTCTACCTCGTATTTTTCTTCCAGTTCGGCTTCTTTTACCTGAAGTCCAGCGTGGCGCTGACCGCCGCCGTGGTCACGTTTTCAGCGATCATCATCCTGCAATTCACAATCAGGATTCTCTCGCCCGAAGACTTCTACATGGGCCTGTTCTATCTCTTCAATGTGGTCGTGATCGGCCACGGCGTGTGCGTGCATGCGGAGCGGGTATCGCGTGAACGCTTCGCGGCAGAGCGTGCACTCGGTGTGCTCAATAACGAGCTTCTCACCGCAAACGTTCAACTGGAAAGAAAGAACCTGGACCTGCTGGCATCGAGGAAAGATCAGGACACCAAGACGAATGCACTGCTCGCGCTCAAGGAGCAGCAGATGCTGGCCGCGGAAACCGCCAGCCGGGAAAAGTCGAACTTCCTTGCCGCCGCCACGCACGATTTGCGGCAGCCCATGCACGCGCTCAATCTCTTCCTGCAAGCTGCCGCCGAAGCGCTGCATCACGACGATGTCACCGAAGCCGCGCGGCTGATCGATGAATCCGGCCGGTCGTCCGTGATCCTCGCGCGCTTCCTGAACGCCGTGCTCGATCTGTCGCGGCTCGAGTCGGGGCGGGTCGTGCCGCGCTATCACGTGTTCGACCTCAAGATCGCCGTGCTGGAAGCGGCCGAACAATTGCGCCCGCTCGCGGCCATGCATGGCGTCGAGTTGCGGCTGCGGATGCCCGAGGCGCCCGTGTACGTGCGCAGTGACGCGCATTGGCTTGGGCGGGCCATCGTGAACCTGGTGTCGAACGGCATTCGTTACGCCGATGCCAGCAAGAAAGCCGAGCCCGTGGTCATCGTGGGCGTCGTGCGTTCGGCCACGCGAACGCGCATTGATGTGGTGGACAACGGCATTGGCATTGCATCGGAACATTGGGACTCGATTTTCCAGCCGTTCTTCCAGGTGGGCAACGCCGAGCAGGACAACGACCGGGGACTCGGCCTCGGCCTGTCGATCGTGAACGCCGTGGTGTCCATCCTGGAGGAGCATCGGATCGAGTTGAAATCGACGGAAGGACGCGGTTCACGCTTCTCGCTTGAAATGCCCATTTGCGGCTCGCCTCTGGGCGAAACCGCGCCGCGTTCGCGAGGCGAGGCCGCCGATTTGCAAACCGTGCCGCTCGATGGACTCTATGTGCTGCTGGTTGAAGACGACAGCCTCGTGCGGGCATCGACGGAAGCGTTGCTCGTGCAATGGGGCATCCTGTTCGACTCGTCGAGCAGCTTTGAGGAATTTGAGGAAACGCTGAATACCATCGAACGTTATCCGGATCTCATCATCACGGATTTCCGTTTGCGCGATTCGAAGACGGCGCGCGAAGTCGCCATGCTGGGGGCGGCGAAACTGGGGCGGCGTTGCCCGTGCCTGGTCGTGACCGGAGAGCCGTCTGCGACTATCGTGCCGCTCGCCTGCGATCACGACGTGCTAAGCAAGCCCGTCAGTCCGGCGGAGTTGCGCCGGCAGATTGCGTCGCTGATATCGAGGCGTTCGGTGGAGGAAGCTGCAAGCGCTTGCTGAGGAGAAAAACCGACCGGCTGGAGGACAAGCGGTCGTTAACTTCGTCGGAACATCTCACCGGCAAAAGGCAATTTCAAAAGACTTCAGCGCCAACCGCCGGGCCGAAGCAAACCTCAGCATGCAGGTTGAATGGCGGAATGCCAGCCAGCAAGTGATTGAGGTCGTACGCGGGGAGACCCGCAGGCATCGTGCCGATGAGCCCGGCGTCCTCACCGGTCGTAAGCTGCGCTGCCGCCAGTTTTTTTATCTTTTCACGCAGGTGGGATTCCGGTATTGCCTCGGTCTTGCCACTGCGGCAAGACCGAGGCGGCATTTTGGAGGCACAAATACCGGCAAATCCCTTCCGCGCTTATTTTTATAAACCTCTCAGGTCCAGCTTCCCTACCGTGCTTCCCTACCGTGCTGCACCCGCGGTCGCCGGGTTGCCCATCGGCATCTCGATCCCGCGTCGCGCCATTTCCACGATCAGGAACGTTCGCCGGGTCACGTGAAACCGGGCGAGCAGATCGCTTGAATACTCCTTGGCGGTGTTTTCGCTGATATTCATTTTTCTCGCGATCGCCTTGTTCGACAAACCCTGCAGCAAATAGCGCAGCGTCTCGGTCAGGCGCGGCGGCAAATTCAGCGACTCCACCGTCACGCCGGAATGCGTCGCCACCGGCTTGGGGCTGTGACCGCCCTTTCCCAGCACGCTGTTGGGCAAATACACGCGACCGCTCAGAATCGTCTTGAGGGCCTCGCGGAAAACGCCCGCCCCTTGCTCACTCGCCTTCGAAATAAAGCCGCATGCGCCGCTCCTGATGCATTCCAGCACCGTATCGCGGTCGTCTTGTGCGGACAGCATGATGGTCTGTACCTCGCGCTCCTGCTCCCCGATCCAGTTCAGCAGATCGAGTCCCGTGGAATTGCCCCGTAATTGATAGTCGAGGAAAACGAGATCGTACGAGCGCGCGGACAGCTTCTCCGTGGCCTGTTCGAAGCCGTCGGCCTCATCGATATCGAGCAACGGTTCGTTGGCCAGGATTAGGCTTTTCATGGCGCTTCTCGTAAGCCCCTCATCCTCGACCAGCAGCACCGTTTTGAAATTACCGTTTTCCATTGCTATTCCCGTAAATCACACCCTGATGGTAACGGCATGACGGGGTCTCGCCACCCCCCTTTCGCAGGGATACGAAGGGGGGTTCGCGGCCCCCCCGAAAAGTTCGCGCCCGTCCCCTCCTCGACCGGGTGTTGCGGAAAACGTTAAATCGCGACACTAGCTCATCGATTCCGCAGCACTCCCAACGCCGGACCCGCAGTTGCCGTTTCTGGATGTCATTTGTCCAGCGACGGCTCCGGCGCCCCGTCAAGTCACATAAAACCAGGAGGAGGACACCATGAGCAATCGTTCAGGCACGGATGACGAGAGACACTTTGCAGTGTGGAGCGACAAGCAGGCACGCATGCCGATCGGCGCGCCGCGGGTACTGATCGCCCATCAGGACAAATTGATCGGGGAGTCACTAGCCGCGCTGCTGCGGCTGACCGGGCTGCAGGTCATGCATACCCAGAGCCTCAAAACGGCACGTTCGCTGCTGCAGAACTGGAAACCCCAGGCATTGATACTCGATACGCGGCTCGACAGCGAATCCGGTTATGCCTTCATTAGCGCGCTGCGCCCCGACGCCGACATCACCGGCCGCCTGCTGGTCGCAATCAGCAATGTCTGGCCGGCTGATCCGGTCGAAACCCTGAAAGACGCAGGCTTCGACGCCCATTGCCGGCGCCCCTGCGCTACCTGGCGCCTGGCAGAGATGCTCGCCACCTATTTCTCGATACCGAAGCGGTGCCGATATTGAGACCGTGCGGAATTCAAGCCGAAACAGCG
The DNA here is from genome assembly GCF_047608185.1 of Caballeronia eucalypticola. NCBI lineage: Bacteria > Pseudomonadati > Pseudomonadota > Betaproteobacteria > Burkholderiales > Burkholderiaceae > Caballeronia > Caballeronia eucalypticola. Next base: position 7,301 of record NZ_JBLKRU010000026.1, on the reverse strand, counting down.
CCGATGCCGACGTCGACGCCATTCATGCCGAACTACACCGGTCTCACCCGGACGAAATTCAAGCAAGCGAAATGACGATCAACACCGCGCCGCCGACTGCTACCACGTCTTCTATCAGCGCCGCCGGTAAATCGCGCCTGATTGCCCGAGCCAGCGCACCGCGGGCGCTCGCGCCGCCCAGGGTGCCAATAATTGCTCCGATCAGCCCCGCCACCGCGCCGCCAATCATCGAGCCCGCCGCCGCACCCAGCGCGGCTCCGCTCACCGCACCGGTCACGAGCCGCGCGCCGAATTGCATGGGCACCTTGCGGCTGGGGGTTTTCGGAAGTTGATCGGTAATCAGCTCGCCAATGGCGAGCACGGTCAGGATATAAGGCGTGATAGTCGCGCCGAGGAACGCGAGCGGCGTGTGCTGGACGGGCAACCAGCCAAGATGCGCAGCCCAGCTTGCAGCGGCGGGCGCTGTCATCGCGCGGAGTCCGGCGACAACGCCTATCAACAGGGCAAGTAGATATAAGGACATCGACGGCTCCGGTGCTTGAACGATTTGGGATGTGCGCGATGCAGGGGTGCACGCGCCCGCCCGACAGGAATACCGCAGATTCGCAGCATTAGAAAGCGATCAAAATCGTTCGATGCAGCGAGATGTTCGTGGGAAAGTTCGACAACAGCGCGAAGAGACCAGCCTTAAAATAATTATCTGGATAACGAAGCATAGTTTGATTAACAACATCGCCTGCACTAGAAACGCAAAAAGCGGCGCGACTGCAGTCGCGCTGCTTTACTCACCTGCCGGACGCTGCCGCGGTGACTCAGAACGTGCTCCAACCCTCCTCGGCGGCAGCCGACGTTTTAAGCGATGCACCCAGCGCAGTGGGCGAACGTTTGACGGCTCGCTTGGCAACCGGCAAAGCCGCAGCGCGGACCGCAGGCTTAGCTGTCGGCGCAATCGCAGGACGTGATGCAACCGCCGTGCCTTCCATCTGGAAGAACGCCACGGCCTGCGTCAACTGCCGTCCTTGATCCTGCAGCGACTGGGATGCCGCCGCCGCTTCTTCCACCAGCGCGGCGTTCTGCTGCGTGACTTCGTCCATTTGCGTGATGGCCTGGTTCACCTGTTCTATGCCTCGACCCTGCTCGATCGACGCTGCCGCAATCTCCTCCATGATGTCAGTCACTCGCGCGACGGCCTGGGTCACCTCCGACATCGTCTCACCGGCTTGGCCAGCAAGCGCCGATCCGTTCTGGACCTGCAGCACCGAGTTCGCAATCAGGTCCTTGATCTCTTTCGCCGCGCTTGAAGACCGTTGCGCGAGACTGCGCACTTCGCTCGCGACCACCGCAAAACCACGGCCTTGTTCTCCGGCCCGTGCCGCTTCAACCGCCGCGTTCAACGCCAGGATATTGGTCTGGAACGCGATCCCTTCAATGATCCCGGTAATCTCCGCAATCTTCGCCGAGCTTTCGCTGATGCCATGCATGGTATCGACCACTTGCCCGACCACCTTGCTGCCACGCTGGGCGACATCCGAAGCGCTGGTCGCCAGTGCACTGGCTTGCTGCGCGTTTTCGGTGTTCTGCTTGACCGTTGATGTCAGCTCTTCCATGCTCGCTGCGGTTTCCTCCAGCGACGCGGCCTGTTGCTCCGTGCGCTGGCTGAGGTCGGTGTTCCCCGTCGCGATCTCCGACGATGCACTCGCAATGCTGCCGCTGCTCTCCCGCACGCGGCTCACCGTTTCGATCAGCCGCGCGTTCATGTCGGCGAGCGCGCCGAGCAACTGGCCAGTCTCGTCGTTCTGCGTGACCACAATACGGCTGCGAAGATCGCCGCGCGCCACCGTGCCGGCGACATCGACAGCGCGCCGGATCGGCACCGTGATTGAGCGCGTGATGAACACGCCCGCTGCCAATGCCATGGCGATCGCGGCCACGCACATGGCGATCAGCAGGTTGCGCTGCACTTGATATTGATCTTCAGCGTCGCGCACCAGTTGCTCCTGGCGGTTGCGCGTGAAATCGGCGTAGGCGTCCGTCGCTTTCACGAGCGCGGCCAGGAGCGGGCGGCATTCGTCATCCATCTTGACGATAGCCTCGTCGTGCTTGCCGGCCAGCGCGAGCCCCACGATGTCGTTGGCGACCGGTCCGTACAGCGTCTCCACCCGATTGATTTCACCCACCAGACTGCGTGCGGCATCACTGCTGCCGGGTCCGCTCGCAACCATGGTGTTCAGCAGTTTCAGCCTCGCTTGCACGTCTTCCGACGCACGCGTGACATCGGCCTTCTCGATTTCCAGGTCCGTCGATTTCGTCACCAGCACAAGATTGCGAGCCGCAATGGCACGGCGGTCCACTGCTGTGCGAACCTGCGCTGCCATGTCGGCTCGCGCGCCAGGACCGTGGACGTAGTTAGAAAAACCGTCGGTGGAACTGCTCAGCGCCTGCAGCGACATCGCCGATACAACGAGCACAATGGTTGAGAGCACGCCGAATCCAGCAATAAGTTTGCTCTTGATGGTCATGTGTTTGAGGTTCACGTGGTGACTCCTGCCCCGAACGGGCTCTTGACGGCTAAATAGCCGCTGCCGTTCTTGACCCCCAAGCGCCGGCAGCGGTATGAATCCGGCGCGGGAAAATCGATCTGTGTGTCCGCGCGCCGTGCCTGTCGCAAAGCGTTTATTGACGGCGAGGCTCTCACCCCTCGAACGCGCTAGCTTTTCTGATGCTCCGTCACACATTTGTCGACCCAGGCAACCGCTTTAACGACCGCGCAGCGAGGTTGCTTGAGGGTAAAGATGCAAAGATTCTACAAGTATTTTTAGCCGGGTTTTATAGGCTGATGCAGGACAAGCGCAATAGCACCTGCAGGGCGCAAATCGCTCGATCGATAGGCTTGAAACTAAAACAGCGCACCTGGGCGGTGCGCCGACGGGACAGACGCTGTTGTTGCGTGTGCCAAGGAACGATAAGAGCAAGCCGACTGGATCGGACTTGCGATTTCAAGCTTCAAACAACAGGCTTGAATCAACGAATGTCTGGAGCGTGCTTTTGACAGCAAGCCGTTTCAACGGGACCGTGGAATGATTAACCGCGCACCACGGCAAATGCACCCGGACCCGCCGCAACTATCAGCCGCGGGTATCGACCCATTCGCGCGCCCACTTGCGCGAGTGACCGATTGCTTGGGCCTCGTTCTTGAAATAGTCGAGAACATGGAATTGATAGCGGTTGCCCTTCTCGGTGCCACTATGGCGCTCGAGCAAAAGGTTCGACGCAAATGATCCATCCGGCAAACGATGCGCAGAGGGAACGACTTTGTAGCCGTTGTACAAATAAATATTAGAATTATGCATTAGTGATACACACGAACAAACGCGTGTCCGACATTCATTGATTGTCAGGACGCTGTGATAACAGGCACGAGGCCTTAAAAATTCGCAGAGGAAGCAGCAGAAAAAACAGCAGACAGCAGCCGAATTCACAAGCGCGCTAACGAACAAATAACGTTCGATTTAGATCGCGACATGTGGCAGCGAGTTGCAGGAGATTGCAGAGGGACTAAAGCAGACTAACTAAAGCGGACTAAAGTGGAAGTGCAAACAGATGCAAGCAAAGGCAGACAGGTGCAATGCTGGTGGTGGCGCAGCCGTTCAATGAATATAACAAGAGCGACTGCCGCGACCGGGAACCGAAGCTCCGCGAAAACACTTACTACTCGCGTAAAATGGCGTGAGCCAATTTACGCGATATTTCAATTACACCACCAATTACAGCGGGGTAATGTTCGAAGCTTGCAGACCCTTCGGGCCTTGCTTGGTTTCGAAGCTAACCTTTTGGTTTTCGGCGAGCGTCTTGAAGCCGTCGCTACGAATTTCCGAAAAGTGGGCGAAGAGGTCGTCGCCGCCTGCGTCAGGCGTAATGAAGCCGAAGCCCTTGCTGTCGTTGAACCACTTAACGATACCGGTATCCATATTAAATCCTTGAAAATATAAAGATGATGCAACCCCGTATTGAGGCGAGAGAAGCTTCAAGGAAGTGAGAGGACAACAAATACCGCGGAGATAACGAGGCAGAATGATGAACAGCAATCGAGCTTCTTGAATACTTCGACTTACAGATTACGTGGCGCGGGACACTGTGTCAAGCTATTTCGGACCCCGCTTAGTCACACAATGAAACGTTCACAACTCTATTGCCATAATTTGCGTCAGGTTTTGCGCTAGGCACCGGCTCAGTCTGCAAGCCGCGCAGGCTCCGCAGTACGGCCCGGTATCACTCAGGCACCGCGATATCACCATCCACCAGGCTTGCGCCATATCGCTCGGCGTAATCGCGTGCGCCTTGTGCGTCCGGGAACAGCGGCATGTCCGCGCAGCCGACAAACGGATAGATCACGCGCTTGTCGCTGATTCGCGTCACCCGTAGCGTGGGCATGGTTCCGCCCGTTGCGCGCCTTGACGAGGCCGCCACGTTGTAATTGGCCCATCCGGCCGGCTTGTCGGCCGTTCGGATATCGAGCGAGGAGGTCATGGGCGGGTGATCGAGCGAATAACTCATAGATCGGCAATCGATTCGCCCGCGACGTTGCCGTCAATCAGACTTTCTGCATAACGTGTGGACGCCAGCCGTGCTTCACCCGACCCGCTGAACGGACCGGTGCCCGGCACCCGATATACGCGGCTGGTGGTCGTGCTGTCGTCAACGCCGCGCCGCGAAATCTTCACGGCTGCGTCGAATCCCGAGTCGTAATGGCGGGAACCGTCCGCGCCGCGCGGCTTGTGCGGGTAGATCAGCGGCATTATTTCGAGGCCGCGGTAGCTTCTTACAGTGTCGTTCATGATGTTTCTTCGGTTATTGCACGACGCCCCGAGGTCTTGTCGCGCATGGCTGCTGCATACTACTTTTGACTGCGAGCGTTGCCGCTCATGTCGCGTTGTCCGCCGCGCCTGGCTGTAACGGTGCAGCCGGCACCGCCGTGGATGGCTGGAACCGCCGGACCGAGCGCGAAAACCGCCCGCTTCGTGCGTTATACAGTGCACCGGCCTGAACCTTGCCGTCGATGATGTCCCGACCGTATTGCATGGCCAATTCGATGGCGTCGTCGGCGCTGGCCGGCTCCGTACCTTTGAGCGCCGGTGAATAGCGTTTTGACGTTGCGCTGTCTGACGGTACGGCGTCTATCTGGACAATGGCGGAAAAACGCTTGGGACCTTTTGCAAACGGATCGCCATGCGGCGGGAAAATCTGCTGCGAATAAGCGCGCAATGCATAGCCGCGATATTCGATGGTATGGATGGTCATAACGCACTCGCTGGACACACTGCGCTGACCGTCGTGAAAATCTGCTAAAGACCGATATGCAAACCGACGGTCATCGGCATCGGAACGATTAAGAATGCCCCGAATCGTTGTTTGAGGCAAGGCAAATCGGCATTTGCCCGGCATTGAAAGGATGGCGGAGGTGCTTGACCAGCGGAGGTGTCGCGACGATTTTTAAAGCAATAGTTGAAGTGCGTCGGTCGCTTTTTCCGGCATTTGGGCAAAATCCGGCCTAGACGGTAGTTTTAGCCGAATCCAGATCTGAATAACGGATGAGGTGGATTTACATTGTCAAAACATATGACGATACAGACGCTTAGGGCAACTTTCCCGGCGCGCTAATCCGCTGAATAAAAGCGGCCGGGATTATTTGTCGAGGGCTTCTTGACTTACTTATATTGGCCCATTGCAACAAACCTTGTCCATATTTGACAACGTATCGGATCGCAACTGGATTATTCCAGGCTGCGATCAGCGGTTTTGGTCTTATCGGACATCACATGCCCCGGAGATATAACCCATTCCCTTATACAGAAGTGTCGTCACCATCGTCGTCGCGTAAGAGGCGCAATGTTTTTGCAGCGACATGAACTTCTCGGAGGCCGAGCCAGATGGTCTTTGCTCCGGGTTCGCCATCGCCCTTGCGGCCAAGGAAACCTCCCAGGCGCGCGATCAGTCGCAATACTTCGTTGAGCTTCGGTTGGGCCGGCGCTCGGGTTTTCGTGAGCAGGTAGGCGGAGCGAATTTCATCGGGATCGAAGAACAGGTGCGCGTCCAGATCCGGGCAGGTTCGTCCGAGCCGCATCAAATAAGCCACACGCCAAGCCACCACCAGAAACAGCGCTAACGCGCGCTCGAGCCGTTCGATCGTGCCCAACTGAAGCGCCTCGACACGGCACGCGTTCTTCAGGATGTTGAACAAGATTTCCACTTCCCAGCGCGCTCGATACCAATCGATCAGTTCGACTGCCTCCTCCACCGTGCTGGCCGTGCGATTGGTCAACAGACGCCATTCGATCGGCTTAACGCCCGCAGGAGCCTCGAACTCGCGCGCGACCAGGCACGTCGCAGCGATGCACTTGCCTTTGCCCGCGGGCAACTCCACGCGTTGCACCCACAGATGCTGGCGCACCGTGCGTGCTTTGACGCCATGGCGCGAAGCCATCGTGAAGGCGATTTGCCCGACAGCTTCCCCACGGCTCGTGCGCTCCCACAGCTTGTCTCCCTCCGGCAGGCAGCGATTATGAGCGGCTCGTACCAGCCAGTCGGCCGGCGTGCCCAGCTCCTGCGCTCGCAACATCAGCGACATCAGATCCGCTTCGCGGTCGGCCACATACACCAAACGCGTGGAGGGCAGGCTCGGCGCCATTTCGGCAATGCGCTCATAGCCCTCGATCCAGCGCACACTCTCCTTGAGTCCGCCACGCTTGCCGGATTCGTCCTTCTTCTCCCGCGCCCACATCCACGCATCCAGAATGCCCAACGGCTCGCGCTGCGGCGTAACCGCGTAGGTCGGGTGCAGATACATGCCCCGCTGGGCTTCATAGCTCAGCGGCCCGAGTCCGATCGCGCCTTGTCCATTGAAATCCAGCTCTGATGTGTCCTGCACGCAGAGCACGACACGATGGGCCTGCATGCGCTCCTGCGTCTGCTGCCAATGCGGCTCCAAAATTGCATGCCATTCGACCTTGTCGTTGTCGAAGAAGCGGTACGCCGCCATCGTCTCGCCCCAGCCCTGGCATGCCTTGGGCACGCTGGCCATCGGGTCGGCCGCCATTCTTTCCATCAAAAGCCTCGCTCGCTTGTTCAGGCGCGCATCGCCGAGCTCGAGCTGTTTGAATTCCGTCTGGGTCCAGGGCGTCGATTCGGTGACCAATGCGTCCACTCAAAAAGCAAGAGTAAACGCGATCCGCTGAAAGTTTACAAGCGCAGCGCTACGTCATTGAAAGTAAACGCGTTCTTCCGCGCACGACGCCTTGGGCTAC